>NZ_JBIATN010000052.1:0-35692 GCF_042891825.1 Streptomyces sp. NPDC001852 | reverse complement strand
AGCTTGCCCTTGGCGTGCTGCGCCTCGGTCGCCTTCTCGCTGGGGCCCGCCACCGCCTGCGCACGGATCTCGTGCAGCTCGGCGACCCGCCCGCGGATGTCGGCGGGAGCGGCCTCGGCCTCGGCAGCGGCAATCGTCATCGACATGTCGTCAGATCCCTTCCTGAAGGGGCGGAGCATCCATCACTGCCAGCTGCGCGATCCCTGGTACCCCCCGGGCCGCCGCCACCAGCGCGAACCGTTGACCGGCCGCCGCTGTGCGTCCTCGTCCGCCGCCCGGCCGCGCAGGGCCAGCAGTACGACGGTCAGTGCGGCCAGTTCCTCGTCGGTCGCCGTGCCGCGCTCGACGCGCAGAGCCGGTTCCCCGCGGTCCGTATCGCCCATGCCGCCTCCTCTTTTCGGCCACGGTCCGCCATGGCGCTCAAGAGGAGATCTCGGCCCGCTAGAAAACCGGTCGGCCGCCGCGGCGGTCAGGTGCTGCGCGCCCGCACCGCCCGCAGGGCCCGGGACAGCGCCTGCGCACTCTCCGCGGCACCGCCGACCCCGGTCATGACCAACGCCGGGGCCTCACCGGTCTGCTCCGCCGTGCGCCGGGCGATCTCGTGGGCGACCCGGCCGGCCGGACCGGCGCCGCACAGGATCAACTGCCGCCCGGGACCGAGCAGTTCCTGGAGGGTGCCGGGCGACACGGCCCGGCCCGTCACACTGAGCAGCACGATGCGCTCCGGCCCCTCGTGCTCGCGCACGAGCGTGTCGTACGCACCGGGGGTGACACCGGGGACGGTGACCAGGCACACCACGTCCGCCTGGGGTTCCCCGGCCCGCAGGACCGCCAGCGCGAGCCGGCTGCCGCCCGGGCCCGGCGGTGTCATACGGGGCACCTCGGAGCTGCGCAGCAGCCGCAGCGCGTCGGCGACGGTGAACGTGTCGTCCGGGTGCTCGGGCAGGCTGCGCAGCAGGTGCAGGCACTGCGAGAGGGTGCCGGAGGCGTCGGTGTCCGTGAACCTGGCCCGGTCGTACAGGGCGGTCAGCACCAGGGCGCCCTCGGCGTCGTAGTGCGCGACGAGGGTGACCGGCAGGGTCGTGTCACCGCCCGCGCTCTGCGGCACGCCCACCCGGATGCCCTGGGCCGCGAGTTCGGCGCGCAGGTTCTCCGGCAGTTCGGGGTGGTTGTCGAAGCGGACGGTCGTCTCGGTGAGGTCGGGGCCGGGGGCGCGCCCGCTCCACTCCTGGATCCGGTCAGTGCAGACCCAGGCGTAGGGGTTGAGGTCCAGCGCGGCGTCGCGCACCTGCAGCAGCAGGTCCACCAGCGGCGCCGCGGGGTCCACGGTGACCGTCATCGGCAGCGGGTTGCCCAGCAGTCCGGGGATGTCGGCCGCGGCCCGCAGTGACATGTCCCGCCCGGACAGGTGCACGCCGAAGGCCACCGGCAGCGGCCCGTCGGCCCCGGCCGCCCGGTACAGCAGCAGGGCCCACACCACGTGCAGGGCGCTGCTCTCCCCCGCACCCCGGCCCGCGGCCCAGGAGCGCAGCCGGGAGGTCTGGGGCGGCCTGAGCCGGCGCTGGATCCGGCCGGGCCCCTCGGTGTGCCGGGGCGGTCCGCCGGGGCGGCCGGGGCTGACGGCGGCGTCGGCGGGCGGCGCGGCCGTCGCCCAGAACTCCCGGGCCACGGCCGGGTCCTGGCGGGCCAGCCACTCGGAGTGGTCGCGGATGTCGGGCCGCCGGTCCCCGCCGGGCAGCATCCCGCCGGCGAGGTAGGAGCGGTAGAACTGGCGCAGGAGCAGACGTGCGCCGCGCTCGTCGAGCAGGGCCCGGTGATAGGTCACCAGGACGCGGGTGGGCGAACGCCCGGCGCCGGTGGTGTCCGGCGGACCGTCGAGCAGGGACACCCGCAGCAGGCCCGGCCGGTACAGCTCGAAGCCGCGGGCCCGGTCCTGCCGGAGCAGTTCGCTCCAGCCGACGGCGGCGTGGACATGGCGTACGACCTCCACGACCGCGCGCTCGTGCAGCACCAGGCGGGCGGCGCCGGACCAGTCGAAGGACGCCCGCAGCACCGCCTCCCGCTCGGCGACGGACTGCCAGGCGGAGATGAACCGGGTGAGGTCCAACGGGCCCGCCCAGTCCCAGAAGATCTGCTCCACGTACCGGCCGGGGCCGCCCTGGCCCTCCACCGCCGCCGTGAGCAGCGCACGCTGGTGCCCGGTCACGGTGACCGTGCCCGCCGCGAGCGGTGCCAGCAGGTCCGCCAGCAGGTCGTCGCTCAGCGGTCCGCCGGGGGTGGCCGGGCCGCGCGGGGTGAGCCGCAGCAGATGGCGGCCGGGGCGCCCGGCGTCCAGGGCGTCGTCCAGTTCGACGTCGTACGCCGGATGCCGCTCGGCGACGCGGGCGGCGATCGCCTCGGCCTCCGTGCGGGCGAGCCCGCACAGCTCGAAGACGAGCGGTGACCAGGTCCGGGTGCCGAGCGGTTCGTGCACCACGGCAAGGACGGCGCCCGCGTGCGAGTGATGACTCCTCATCCGCTGCCCGGGGCGCCGGACACCTGTGCCGCAGCAGCGGTGCCGGGTACCCCGACCTCCTTTTCGAATCGTTTCTGCACGGCGCGTTCGGCCACGGCCCGGCAGCGCCCGAACCGGCCGCCGACGCCTCGGCTCACCGCCGTCCGGGGCCCTGCACCCCCGGAAGGCCGACGACACGGGGGCCCGGCGACTCCCCCGGCGGCTCCCCCAGGGGCAGCCTTCCCGGCTCGGCCACGGGTAAGGGCGCCCGGACCCCGCCCGCCGGCGCCGGCACGGCGTCCCGGCGGTGCGCCTCGCTCACCAGGAAGCGCTCCTGGACGAGATGGGTGGCGAAGGCCCACTCCCCGGCCGTGTCCTCGGTCAGCCGGGCGGCTCCCGACGGGTCCCATGCGAAGCCGACCGCCGAGAACCGGCGTCGCAGGCCGTGCCCGAGCGCCTTGGTGTACGCCTCCTTCAGCGTCCACAGCCGCAGGAACCGGTCGGTGCGCTCCTCCTCGGGCAGGGCCGCGAGCAGTTCGGCCTCCCCAGGAGTGCACACGTGGTTGCGCAACAGCTCGAAGGAGATCCGGCGCGCGGCGGGCTCGGCGTCCACGCCGACCGGCCCGGCGCGGCTGACGCCGACCACGATCAGCTCGTCGGTGTGGCTGAGGCTCACCTGCAGGTCCGCGCCGAGCCCGCGCAGCACGGGCCGCCCGCCCGGCAGATAGGCGAGATCGAGCCGCTGGGCAGGCACCTGGAGGGCAGCGGCGGCGGTGTGCTTGACCACCACCCGGGAGACCGCGAAACCCAGCCGCCCGGCGGGGGCCGGGTGCTGCCGGTAGCGGGGCCAGTCGCGGCCGAGCAGCGTGCGCAGCCCGGGATCGAGCAGGGCCGGTGTCAGCCACTGGCCCCAGGTGGTGTGCACCACCGCCCGGCCCGTCTCCTCGATCCGCTCCTGCAGCTCCTCCCACGGCCCGTCCGGGCCGGGAACATGACACGGCGGCGGAAACGGCCCCGCCGGGACGCGGCCCTGCGCGCTCACCACCGCAGCCTCGTCGCATACAGGTCGCAGTCCAGGCCGTGCGCCCCGCGCCGGGCGAGCTCGGCCCACACGCCCGGCTGCGGATCGGGCGTGCGGGCGGGCAGCGGCAGCCCGAGCCGCTCGGTGATCCGGCCGAGCGCCAGCAGCGCCCAGCCGGCCCCGCCGAGGAAGGGCAGCCGCGCCCCGGCCGCCGCTTCCCGCACGCCCAGCGCGGCGCCGGCCAGCACCAGCAGGGCCTGACGGTCCGCCAGAGCCCGCGCCGCCGGGTCGGCGGGGTGGTGCCCGGCGGTGGCCGCGCAGGCGGTGGTCAACGCCCGCTGCTCGACGCCCAGTCTGCGGCCGATCCGGGCGAGCGCCGCGGTGTCGGGGTCGTCCGCACCGGCCAGCCGTGCGGTGGCACCGGCCAGCGTCGCCGCGACGGCCTGCACGCAGTCCGTGCCGGGTGCCACGGCGGGCGCGGCCTCGGTGATCCGGAACAGCGCCGCACACTCCGTACCCTCCGCCGGCCACGAGCCGCCCGCCTCCCTCAGCCCGCGCACGATCCGGGTCTGCGCGGCACTGGCGGCCGTCCAGTCGACCCCGGCGAAGGCCCGGTGCCGGACGATCCTGGCCAGCGTGCGCCGCTCGGGCGTGTCACGGTCGAACCCGCACTCGTCCAGGACCAGTTCGAGATCGCCCAGCAGCTCACCGACCAGCTGGGGCACGAGATACCGCACGACGGCGGCGAGCCCCTCCCCCGGCGCCGGCGAGGGCCCGGGGCCGTCCGCGCCCGGCCCCTGCCACGGGCCGGACCGCAGGGCCACGGCCGTCAGGCTCTCGCAGGCCAGCAGATCCGCGAAGGCCGAGGCCAGGACCGGCTGCCACTGCCTGGCGGCGGGTTCGTGCCTGCCGAGGCCGTCCACGATGCGGGCCGCACCGCCCAGGACGCCGCCGGCCGCCGCGGTCAGCGCCGCCGGCCCGAGCAGCGCGGCCGCCGGGTGCGGCACCGGTGCGCACAGCAGCGGACGGATGCCCCAGGCGTGGGCGAGGGCGAGATCGCGGCGGAAGAGCGGGCGCAGGGCGCGGGCGAGCCGGTCGGCGGCCGGCCGCGGTTCCCCGGCGCCGGGCAGGCCGGCGGGAGGGGCGGGCAGCGTGCCGTGCTCCGCGGCCCACAGGGCGGACCGGCCGTAGGGGTTGCCGGGATCGCGGGGGTCGCCGAGCAGCGTCTCGAGGCGGGCCGCGTCGGCCGCCGGCTCTTCGGGACCAGGGGCTGTCCGGGTCGTCGGGGGCCGCCCGACACGCGGGCCGGGCCAGGTCAGGGCCATCGCCGATCTCCTCGTCGTCGTGGTGCCGGTCGCCGTACGGTCGTTCTCCGGCGGGCTCATCGCAGTCGGCGTACGGCGCTCTCGGCGTGCCACCGCGCCAGGCTCAGCGCCTCGGTGCTGGAGCGGCCCAGCCACTCGCGCACATACCGGCGGGCATCCACGAGGAGGGCGCCGCCGCCCAGGACGGCCTCCACCGCGCTCTCCCGGAGCATCACGTGGTGGGCGGAGACGACCCGCACCCCGGTCTCGTCGGGCTCCAGGTACCACTCCCCGCAGTGCGCGGCGACGGGGTCGGGGGTCACGGTCTCCTTGTGCACGATCCGTCCGGCGGCCGGGAAGCACAGCCGTACGGCCTCGGACAGGACCGTCGCCCCGGTCTCCGGGGAGACGGTGTGCAGGACGGTCGCCTGCACACCCGGCTGGTCCTCGGTGACCTGGGCCCACTCGACGTCCGGAACCAGGTCGGCCCAGTCCTCGATGCGGTAGAGGAAGTCGTAGACGAGTTCGGCGGAGCCGGAGACGTACACGCTGTCCTCGAAGGACAGCAGCAGTTCGTCCAGCCGGTCCCAGCGCTCGGCCGCCCGGCGCAGCGCCGCCAGCTCGGCCCGCACGTCGGTCTCCAGGGTGCCGGGCGTCTCCCCGGGCCCGGCCGGGCGCTCATGACGCAGGGTCAGCAGGCACCGGTCGTCGCCGTCGGGTGCCACGCTCCAGGTGCCGGACGTCGGCGCTGCGGGCAGCAGGGCGTCGCGCCGTTCGAACTCGATACGGCGCTCCCGCGGCCGCAGCACGCGGCGGGCGAGGGCGGAGCACACCTGGCCGTCCCGCAGGTGCCACAGCCGCAGGTTCTCCTCGGTGCCGTCGAAGTCGACGCGTTCGACGTGGATGCAGGGGTCCAGCAGCACCGGCCAGCGGGGGGCGTCGACGAGCAGGCCGTAGACGACACCGGCGGGCGCCGCGACCGGGACCGTGTGCTGGGCGGCGTGCACTCGCTGCGACGACATGCGCGACCCCCTCCTCCAGGTGTGATCAACGCTGCACCGCAGGGCCTGAGCGGGGCTCGATTCCCGGTGGAGGAGGCGGCGGGTGAGGGGCCGTCAGCCGACGGGGGCCACGGACACGCCCGTCGCGGGGCGGGCGGAGAGGGTGTCGGGGCCGGACATCAGGATGGACCGCTGCAGCTTGGCGAGCGCGGGGGACGGTTCGAGGCCGAGGGTGCGCACCAGGGTGGCGCGCAGCCGCTGGTAGGCGTCGAGCGCCTCGCCGCGGCGCCCCGAGCGGTACAGCGCGAGCATGTACTGGCCGCACAGGCTCTCGTGGGTGGGGTACCGGTTGACCAGCACGGTCAGTTCGGCGAGCAGCTCACGGTGCCGGCCGAGCCGCAGGTCCGCCTCGACGCGCTGGTCGAGCGCGCACAGCCGGCTCTCCTCCAGCCGCTTGACCTCGGTCTGCAGATGGGGACCTGAGTGGACGTCGGCGAGTGCGGGTCCGGTCCACAGCTCGAGCGCCTCGCGCAGCAGACGGGCGGCCTGGGGGTAGTCCTCGGCGTCCATGGCCCGGTACCCGGAGCCGGCGAGCCGCTCGAACTCCCGTACGTCGCTGGTGCCGTCGCCGCCCTTGAGCAGATAGCCGCCGGGGACGGTCAGCAGCACGTCCTTGGCCTGGCAGGGCTGCCCGGCGTCGCCCCCGGTGCCGTTCTCCAGGGCGGCGGTGATGAGTTCGCGCAGCTGCAGGATGTAGGTCTGCAGGGTGGCGCGGGCGCTGCGCGGGGGCTTGCTCCCCCACAGCTCCTCGGCCAGCACGCCCACCGGGACGACCTGGCCGGCGCGCAGCGCCAGCAGGGCGAGCACCTGGCGCGGCTTGGGCGCCGTCGGCGTGATGGACACCCCGTGGTGCCGTACGGCGAGTGTGCCGAGTACATCGATGTCCACGCCGTTCCCCCGCTTTCTGGTGCAGTCTGCCGCGCTTCCCCTGGTGTCCCCGAGTAAAAAACAGCGCATGCGGTATGTCAATACGGTACCGGGCGCCCTGTTTACCTTTCGATGGGCACCCGAGACGCCCGCGAGTCCGACGGGAGGAGGGAAATGCCAGGGCAGAAACCCGCAGGGGGCGATTCCGGGCGGACGCCCGGTCCGGTCACCTGACCGGACCATTACCTGTCTGTTGGACGGTTTTTGGGAAAGACTCCCCGCCGGCGCCCGGTCACCCGGTGGCCGTCTCCTCGCCGCCCGACCCGGTGGGGGTCTGGCGCGTCGAGTCGGCCAGCAAGGGGAGCAGGAAGGCCCAGACGCGGGTCGCCCGCTCCCCCGACAGCCAGTCCCGGTCCCAGGTGCTCAGCACCTCGAAGCCGGCCGTCGTGGCGATGATGACCGCGGCGGCGTCCTCGGGCGAGATCCCCTGCGCCAGTTCCCCTGCCTCCTCGGCCTGCGCGACCAGATCCTGCACCCACGCGCACCACCAGCGCCACAACCCCCCTTCCCCGCTCTTGCGCGAGGGATCGTGGCCCAGCTTGAAACCGGCCCTCACCACCGGATCGCTGGCCACGGCGGCGAGCAGCCGGCAGGTGGCGTTCACGAGGGACTGCAACAGGGTGTCGGCGGAACTGCGGCAACCCTCCGCCATCTTCTCGACGGCGTCGGCCGCGGCCCCCTCGACCTCGCGCGCCAGCGCCTCCTTGCTGGCGAAGTGGAAGTGCAGCGCACCGTTGCTCACCCCGGCCTGCGAGCTGATCGCGGTCAGCGACGCCACGGCGTACCCCTCCCGTTCGAACACCTCGGCCGCAGACCTGATCAGGTTCTCCCTCGTCCGCGCCGCCCGCTCCTGTTTGACCATCACGTACTCCGATACTGAGGGGGATTCCCGTGCTTCCTGGCCGACAGGTCGGTGTCCTTGGCACAGGCACGTTCAGGGAGTCGATCAGCACTCCAGCCTAACAAACCGCTAGGACGGTTTGTAGCTGGCGAGGCCCTGATTCCGACTCGGGGGCCGCGCCGCCGGCTGCCGGGACGGCCGGTCCCGACGCCCGCTCCTGCTGCAGCAGCGGTGCTCCGATGGTCGCCTCCTCGCCAAGCCCGGCCCGCCGCCACGGCTCTCCCCGGGTCTGCGATGCGCGGCCGGGGTGGCCTGAATCACCCCATCATCCAGCAATTTTCGGCCACCCTCCGCCCGTCCGCTCAAGGAACGCTCTCGGCCCGCTCGAGCACCACCACGTTCGCGGCACACCCTCCCCCACGGGGTCACTCCAGAATGACACGCGTAAACATGCCTAACGGATGGATCACCTCCGCATTTTGGTCAGGCGGAGTCCCCGCTACCGGTAGAAACGAAACCGGTTGGTATGTATCTTCCTGCTCGAGCGCCACACCATCCATCGCCACGGCACCAGGGGGAAGCCATGTCTGCGATCATGTTCAAGGGCGAGCGCGCGATACTCCACGAGGCGCAGACGGACACTCCGGTCTCGACGCCCGGGACCACCGTCCTCGCGTTCCCGTCGCTGACCACAACGGTTCCCAAGGAGTTCGTCCACCGCGCGGCAGTCGCCGAGGTCATGCTGACGAGCTGGAAGCGCCAGGACGACACGCACTTCGCGGTGACCGCGCAATGGCCGCGGGCACACAGCTTCTTCACTCCGTCCGAGGGCGGGCTGCACGATCCGCTCATCGCCGCAGAAACCATCCGGCAAGTCGGTTCACTTCTGGCCCACGCCGAGTACGGGGTGCCGCTCGGGCACCACTTCCTCATGTGGGGCCTCGACATCGCCGTGGACCACGGAGGGCTCCTGGTCGGGGACGCGCCGGCCTCCCTGGAACTCGTCGTCACCACCACCGACGTCAAACACCGCCGCGGCAGCCTCTCCCAGCTCGGCTACGAGGCGGCGGTGCTGCGGGAGGGCGTCCCCGTCGCAAGGGGAGCAGCCTCGTTCAGCACCGCGACACCGGAGGTGTACCACCGGCTGCGGGGCCGCGAGGACCTGGCCCTCATCCGCGCTCTGCCGCTCACCGCGCCCGCCTCGCCGCAGAGCGTCGGGCGCACCTCGCCGGTCGACGTCGTGCTGTCACCCGTCGACGGGCCGCACCGGTGGCAGCTGAGGGTGGACACCCGCCATCCGATCCTGTTCGACCACCCGGTCGACCACGTTCCGGGCATGGTCCTGGTCGAGGCGGCACGGCAGGCCACGGCCGAGGTGCTGGAACGTTCCTCCATGTCTCCGCTCGGCATGAACAGCACCTTCAAGCGGTACGTCGAACTGGACGCACCCTGCCTGATCGAGGCCACGCACCAGGGCCGTTCGGCCGACGGCGGGATCGAGTCGGTCCAGGTGACGGCACGGCAGAACGGAACCGAGGTCTTCGCCTGCCTCGTGACCGCGCACACCGGATCCTGAGATCTGCCGCGACAGGCCCCCGCACCGGCCGGGCCCACTCCGCCCGGCGCGTGCGGCGAACGACGGCCGGTCTCAGACGAAGGCCGCGAGATGGTCCGCGGCCCAGCCCCGGAAAGACCTCGCCGGGCGTCCTGTCACCTCGGAGACAGTGAGCCGCACCCCGGCCTTCGCACCCTCGAACTGGCGCCGTGCGCTGTGCAGCAACGCCTCGGCGACCGGCTCCGGGTGCCGGGCCCGCAGTACGGCACGGGCCTCGTCCTCAGTCAGCTCCTCATACCGCAGCGGACGGCCCAGCAGCGCGGAGAGCTGGGCCGTTTGCTCGACGACGGTGATCGCCTCGGGGCCGGTTATCTCATGACTGCGGCCCTCATGACCGTCCTCCGTCAGAGCCCGGACGGCGACGTCCGCGATGTCCCGGGGGTCGACGCAGGCGATCGGCGAGGAGCCGTACAGCGCCCGCACCACCCCCTGCGCGCGGATGGACGGTGCCCAGGACAGGGTGTTGGACATGAAGGAGCGCGGACGCAGCAGGGTCCACTGCAGCCCGGAGGCGCGCAGCAGTTCCTCATGGGCACGTTGGCGGCGGGTGATGAGATCGACAGCGCCCCGGTCCAGGACGGCGGCTGCCGACAGTTTCACGATCCGTCGCACTCCGGCCAGACGCGCGGCACGCAGGAAACGTTCGTCATGGCCCTCGGCGACCGGACTGGTGACGAGAAACGCACAGGTCACTCCCTCCACGGCGCGAGCCAGCGAGCGCTCGTCGCCGAAGTCCCCGCGCACCACCTCCACCGCGCGGCCGACCCCGGTGCAAGGTGCGGTCTGCCTGGTCATGACGCGCACGGCGCGATCGGCCGGAAGCCTGCGCACCACTTCCCCTCCGACGGTGCCGGTGGCCCCGGTCACGAGGATCATGCGGTTCCCCTTCCCCCTGTCGACAATGGCCGGTTCCTTCCCAGGCGGCACCGCCGTACTTCGGCCTTCTCCACGAGAACCGGGCGGGCTGCCTCATTCCCATGGGGACGTTCCGATGTAATATACAAACTGGGCGGTTTCTTCTGGCCTGGCAAGCGTACGTCGCACCGGACGGAGTGGGGTTTCATGGCAATGCAGGACCGCGCGATCCGCACCCGCCGGAAAATCCTCTCAGCGGCGGCCGAGGTCTTCGAGTCCCGCGGGTACCGGTCGGCGACCATCAGTGAAGTGCTCAGGACCGCCGGAGTGACGAAGGGGGCCCTCTACTTCCACTTCCAGTCCAAGGAAGACCTGGCCCAGGGGGTGCTGAGCGCCCAGGACCAGGTGGTCAGCCTTCCCGAACGCGCAAGCAAGGTTCAGGAACTCGTGGACGTGGTGATGCTCCACGCGCACCGTCTGCAGACCGATTCCATGGTGCGCGCGGGCGTGCGGCTGACCATGGACCAGACGTCGGACGGACTGGACCGCAGGGGCCCGTTCCTGAAGTGGGGCAGCCTCGCCGGCCGGCTGCTCGAAGACGCCCGCAAGCAGGGCGAGTTGCTTCCCCATGTCGAACCGCAGGAGACGGCCGACGTCCTGACCGGTGCCTTCGCGGGCGTCCAGTCGATGTCCCACGCGCTCACCGACTACGCCGACCTGATGCAGCGCTCCTGCGCCCTGCTGCGCCACATACTGCCGAGCGTGGTGACGCCCTCGCTGATCACCGCTCTGGACCTGTCGGAGACGCGAGGATCCAGGGTGTTCGCCGAAGTGCAGGCCTCACTGGCCGAGGTCGCCGAGAGGGCCGAGATGGCCGAGGTCGCCGTCCACTGAGGAGAGCGCTCATGCCCCGGCCGGCTCGTCCGGCCGGGGACGAACGCCGTGGCGCGCCCGGCTGTTGCCGCCGCCACGGCCCTTCCGTCTCCCCCTGAAGGCGCCTCCTACAGGGACGACGACACCGCCCCGCCCTCCGACCGCTCCGTCTTGCGCCCCTTGCTCCCCGGCGCCAGGGTGCGCGGATCGATGGCCTCGGCGGGCGCCCCGGTGGCGTACAGCCCGTCGGGCACGGTGTCCCGGTCGTGCGGCAGCAGCCAGAACACCCGTCGGCGGAACGTCCCCGACGAACGGGACGGCTTGGCCTTCGGGCCGAGCAGCGCGTAGCCGACCATGCGGCCGTCGCGGTGGTAGGCGGGCCTGCCCCGGCGGGTCGGCAGCCGGTCCAGGCTCTGGCGGACGTAGTCCAGCCCGCTGATGTCCTCGAGCCAGACGAGGTCGACCTCGTGGACGATCTCGTCCTCGGCGATGAGGGCGCTCATACTGTCTCCTCGTCGGCGGCCAGCCCGATGCCCGGATAGTACTTGCGCTGGTTGGACAGGATCATCTCCTTCGGAGACGCCAGTCCCACCACCTCCCGGACCCGTGCGGCGAAGGACCGGGACGAGACGGCCGGGGCCCCCTCATTCTGACACCAACTCCGATAGGCCGCGTAGAGACCGGCCTGTTCGGCCCTCAGGCCCGGCTCGCGCCGGCAGGACTCGCCGAGGAAGCGCCCGATGTGGTCCTCGGTCTCCGCATACGCCGTGGTGGCGATGCGCACGGCCTCCGGGCCCAGCAGGTCCCGCTCCCCGCTCAGGTAGCGCCGAGCCCCGACGACGAGCCAGTTGAGGATGCCCGCCCCTTCCTCCGTCACGAGGATGTCCGCGAGGTTGTCGACCTTGCGGTGATCGGGGACGACGCGCTCGAACGGGATCAGCCGCATCCGCCGCCAGAACGCGAACCCGCCCGTCCCCACCTCGGGCCGGTGGTTGCCCAGCAGCCACAGCTTGTGGGTCGGCTGGAAGCTGAAGAAGTCCTGCCGCATCCGCCGTGCCTTGATGCGGTCGCCGCCGGTCAGCAGCTTCACCCGGGCCTCGTCGAACCGGTCCCCCGGCTTGACCTCGCTGCACACGATGACCCGGCGCCCGTGCAGCTCGGCCAGGTCGGTGGGGTGTCCCTCGTAGGGGCGGGCCATGAGGAACCCGGGCGGCGCGGCGTCCGCGTAGTCGCCGACGAGCTTCATCACCACGTCCAGCAGCACCGACTTGCCGTTCTTGCCGGAGCCGAACAGGAAGGGCATCACCTGGGCGCCGACGTCTCCGGTGATGGAGTAACCCAGCAGCAGATGCAGGAAGTCGACCATCTGCGCGCCCTCGGGCCCCTCGCCGAAGGTGTCGGCGAGGAAGCGGTCCCAGCGCGGCGTCGGCACCGGTTCGGGCGTCACGGTGGTGGAGCGGGAGTGGAAGTCCCGGTTCGGGTCCGGCATGCGCCTCAGCCCGGTACGCAGGTCGACGATGCCGCCGGGCGTGCACAGCGCGTACGGGTCGGCGTCCAGCAGCGCCGCGTTGAGCACCATGCCGGGGGCGGACTTGGCCTGGGTGAGCATCGCGTTCATCCCGCTGGTGCTCAGCGCGCGCCGGCGGTGCTGCTGCAGGGCGGTCGTGCTGTGCACCCCTCGCGGGTCGTTGGTGGCGAGGGACTCCGCCAGGTCGCCGGCAGCCCACAGCACGGTGTCGTCCTCGTCGATCTGCCAGCGGGTGCTGTCCCACCGGAACCAGCCGAGCCCCGGCACGTGCCGGTAGTCGTTGGCGTACAGGCTGACGAAGAGCTTGGCGTTGCCGCGGTCGCTGAGGGTGTCGGGCAGCAGCCCGTCGGCGGTGGCCTCACCGGCGGGCCGGGGCCCGCCCTGAGCCTCCGTACGAGCCTGGGGGACCTTCTGGGCCGGGGGGACGCTCTGGGCCTCCGTACGGGCCTGAGGGACGCTCTGGGCCAGGATCTGGGCGGCGACCGAGCCGGCGTCGAAAAGGGCGTTGTCCTGGCCCCGCGTCACGGCCGGCCTCCCGGGGACAGCGGACGGGTACGGCCCGCGCTCAGTCCGCCGCGGATGACGGCGCCGTAGCGCCGCTCCTGCCCGGGCCGGGCCCGCGCCGCGGTCTCCCCCAGGACCCGCTCGGCCTCCTCGGCGTCCAGCAGGCCGCCTGCTACGAGTCCGCCCGCGGTGTACGCCGCCCGGTTGAGCTTCTCGGTGAACCCCGCTCCCTCCGCGACGGCCGCGCAGGCGGCCACCTCGGCGAGCAGAGCCGCCAGCACCCGGCCCGCGGCACCGTGGGCGCCTGAGGCGGCCAGGACGGCCTGCCGGGCGCGGGGTGGTACGGGGCGGGGCGCGGGGACGTGCGCGGGCGGCAGGTGGCCGGTGCGCTCCAGTTCGCGCGCGAGCCAGGCGGGCAGCGGTGCGGGCTCACGCGCCGTGCCCACGGCCTCGTACACCCCGGCCCCGGTCACGGTGCCCGGCGCGACGATGTACCCGCCGTGCGCCCGTACGTCGACCTGCCAGGCCAGCGCCCGTCCGCCGCCGGACCCGGAGGAGCACTGCCAGCGGTGCCCGGACAGGGCCCGGTACCACACGTGCAGGCCGCCCGAGGGCGTGCGCACCCGCAGGGTCGTCTCGTCGTCCGTGGGAGAGGCGGCGCCGCGCAGCGCGGCCAGCACGCCGATGGTGTGGAAGCCGTTGGCGAGCCCCGTCAGGTCCACGGTCTCGGCGATGTCGATACCGGGCAGCAGGCGGTCGCGGCCGGGCAGTTGCCGGGCGTGGGCATCGATGTCGACGACGACCAGCCCGGCGGGACCGCAGGCGATCCCGACGCCGAACTCCGGGTGGCCACCCCACCACTGCTCGATCCGGGCGAAGTCCAGCGTGGCGGCCCGGAATCCGTGGCACCAGCGGCCGGCGGCAGGGCAGCGACAGCCCCGGTAGGTGTGCCCGGGCTCACGGCAGGCCGCGCAGTTGCCCGCGGGCGTCTTGCGTCCCGGGGCCAGCGGATGGACCGGCCAGCCACGGCCGGCGCACCACCGGGCGATGGTCAGGGACTGCGAGACGCCGGCTCGGGCAGGAGCGGGCCGCGGTGAGTCGCTGCGTAAAACCCGCAGCTCATCGGTCATGCGTTTCCCCCGTCAGCGACCGAAGCGACTCAACAACAGGCACACACTAGCGAAGCGACGATAAAGCTGGGGTCATCTGAACGAAGAATCGATTCCGCCCCTCCGGAGGGCAATCAGCGACTCAAGAGACCCCGACAGCGACTGAACACCCCTCGGTCGCTGCTTCGGTCGCTGCTTGAGTCGCTGTCAAAACCGCAGGTCAAGGCTACTTCACCCCCCAATTAGCGACTCAAGCGACTCAAGTTCCCTACATATAACGCCCACACGCGCACGCGCACGCATACACACGCACACGCGAATGTCTCCATATACCCGAACTTTGAGTCGCTTCAGTCGCTGTTCTCCCTCAAAATGGCCTCTGACCAGGGCTTTTACCCAGCGACCGACCAGCGACTCAAGAGCGACCCAGCCCGCCTTCGGTCGCTGTTCTTCAGTCGCTGCCCCCCGGCCACCGCCCTTTGGGTCGCTGTCCTCGAAGCGACCCGAGCGACTCAAGCGACTCTGGACCGCACCTGGATGACCGTTTCTGCACCGGGCTGTTCACCCGGCACCAGCGACCCGAGCGACTCAAGCGGCCGGACCCGCCCGTTCAGCCGTCGTACCGCGTCCCCGGGCGGGCCCCCGGCGCAGCACCCGCGACGCGTTTCATGACGCGGCGGTGACTATGGCGGACGGCCCGCTCTGGGACCGGGGCGTCTTGCTCCCGGGCTTCTTGGGCTCGATGGTGCGCGGATCGACGGCCTCCCCGGGCGCCCCTTCCCGGTACAGGCCCTCCGGGAGGCTGTCCCGGTCGTGGGGCAGCAGGAAGAACACCCGCCGCCGGTACAGCCCGCTGTCGGGATCGGCCTCGGCTCCGTCGTCGAGAACGGCGTAGCCGACCATGCGCCCGTCCCGGGCGTACGGCGGCTTGGTGTTGCGGCGCCGGGTCTTGTCGAGCGCCTGGCGTACGTAGTCGAGGCCGTCCAGGGGCTCCAGCCACACCACCTTCGCTTCGTGGATGAGGTCGCTCTCGTTCAGAAGCGAGCTCATGGCTCCAGCCCCTCCTTCGTCGACCGGCCCCCTGCCGGGGTCCGGGTCTGGCGTGTACGTGTCGTGCTGTGGTCCGCGTCCCGGCGGGCGGGGCGGGAGAGCGCCGCGGGAACGGCCGTTCGCTCTCCATCGTAGGAGGGCCCCCGCGCGGGGCGGAGGTGCGGCTGTACGGTCCGCGGGCGGGGCGGGGCGGTCATTCGGCCCCCGAGAGGGCGATCCCCGGGTAGTACTTGCGTCCGTTCGACTTGATCATGGCTGCGGGAGAGGACAGACCCAGCTCCTGCCGGACCCGCGTGGCGAAGGCCCTCGGACTGGCCGGCCGGATGCCCTCGCCCGCGGTGCACCACCCCTGATACGTGCTGTAGAGCAGGCCCTGCTCCACCCTCAGCTCGGCGGGGCCGGCGGTCTCCCGGATGCAGCACTCGCCCAGGAAACGGCCGATGTGGTCCTCGGTCTGCGCGTACTCCGTGGTCGCCACCCGCACCCGGTCGGGCCCGTCGAGGGGATCCCGGGTGGCCAGGTAGCGGCGCGCGCCCTCGACGAGCCAGTTGAGGATGCCCGGGCCCTCGTCCCGGACGAGCTCGAAGGCGAGGTTGTCGATGCGCCGCTCCGCGGGCACGATCCGGGTGAACGGGATCAGCCGGATGCGGCGCCAGAACGCGAACCCGCCCGTCGACACCTCGGGCCGGTGGTTGCCCAGCAGCCACAGATGGTGGGTGGGCGTGAACGAGAAGTAGTCCTGCCGCATCCGCCTGGCCTTGATCTTGTCGCCGCCGGTGAGAAGGCGGACCCGGGCCTCGTCGAACTTGTCGTTGGGCTTCAGCTCGCTGCACACCACCAGGCGCCTGCCGTGCAGCTCCGTCAGCTCGGTGGAGTGCTCGGAGAACGCGCCACGGTCCATCAGAAAGCCCGGGGGCGCGGCGTCCGCGTAGTCCCCCAGGATCTGGATCATGGTGTCGAGCAGCACGGACTTGCCGTTCTTGCCCTCGCCGAACAGGAAGGGCAGGACCTGGGCGCCGACGTCTCCGGTGATGGAGTAACCCAGCAGCAGATGCAGGAAGCCGATCATCTCCCGGCCCTCACCGTCGTCCCCGAAGGTGTCGGCCAGGAAGCGTTCCCACCGAGGCGTGGGCATCCGTTGCGGCGCGACACTGGTGGCGCGGGAGTGGAAGTCCCGTTCCGGGTCGGGCTTGTGGAGCTGACCGGTGCGCAGATCGACCACCCCGGCCGGAGTGCACAGCGTGTACGGATCCCCGTCCAGGGTGTCGGGATCGACCGACAGATCCGGAGCCGCCTTCGCCTGGGTGAGCAGCGCCTTGATCCCTGTGGTGGACAGCGTCCGCCGTTTGTGCGTGGCCAGTTCACGGTCGCCGTACCGGCCGAGCGGGTCGGTCTCCGGCAGGTCCTCGGCCATCTCGCCCGCCGCCCACAGGGCCGCCTTCTCCCCGCCGGTGCGCTTCCAGCGGTAGCCGTCCCAGGCGAACCAGCCCAGTCCCTCGACATGCCGGAACCGGTCCCGGTACAGCTTCACGAACAGCCGGGCGTTGCCGCGGTCGCTTAGATGCGGCGGCAGCAGCACCGCCTCCTGCCGGGCGCCGTCCGGCGGGGAGAGGACCTGCGGCGGTGAGACCTGTGCGGGCAGGACGGCGCTGACCGGCTCGGTCTCCTGCAGCTCGAGCATCTGCTGAGCGGCAGCCTGGGGATCGAACCTCGGCGTGCTCTCGGCGCTGCTCATGTACGTCCTTCGAGGTGGAATGGGCGCGCGCCCCCTGCGGCGAGCCCGTCATCGATGATCTTCTCGTTACGGAGTTCCTGCCAAGGACGCGCGCTGTGTGCCGCGGCCAGCAACTCCTCGCGTATCTCCGCGTGCTCGAGGTGCCCGGCGGCCACGAGCCCACCGGCCGTATAGGCGGCCCGGTTGAGCTTCTCGGTGAACCCGGTGCCCTCCGGTGCCGCCCCGCACGCCCTGACCTCCTCCACCAACGGCTCGAGAACCCGGCGTGCTGCCACGCCCCGCGCCCTGCGCCGCACTCCCCTGCCGCGGGCACCGGCCGGCGACCGCGGCGCGGGAGGGGCCAGCTGGTGCCCGGTCCGCACCAGTTCGGCGTGCAGCCAGGCGGGCAGCGGCGCCGGTGTCCGGGCGGGCCCCTGAGCCTCGTAAACGCCCTGAGCGGTGCGTGTGGTGGGGGCGACGATGTACCCGCCGTGCGCCCGCACATCGACCTGCCAGGCCAGTGCCACCTTCGCACTGGACCCCGTCGAGCAGCGAAACCGCGTGTCCGGTTCGGAGACCCGGTACCAGATGTGCAGGCCGCCCGACGGCGTTCGCACCCGCAGCGTGCCCGCGTCCCCGGCCGGGTCGGGACGCCCGCGGAAGGCCGCCAGCAACGCGAGCGTGTCGAAGCCCGAGGCGAGGCCGGCCAGATCCACGGTCTCGTGAATGGGAATGCCCGGCAGCAGCCGGCCGCGGTCCGGCACGGGGGCCGGGTGGGCGTCGACGTCGATGACGACGAGTCCTGCAGGGCCGCACGCGACGCCGACACCGGCCGAGGGACTCTGCCCCCACCAGGCGTCGATGCGTTCCTGGTCGGTGGTCGCGGCGTGGAAGCCGTGGCAGGCCCGTCCCTCGGCCGGGCACGGACAGGTCCGGGGATCGTGGCTCCGGTCCCTGCACGCCGGACAGTTGGCGGCAGGGGTCTTACGCCCCGGCGCGAGCGGATGGACCGGCCAGCCCTGCGCCGCACACCAGCGGGCCACCGTGTGCGGCGTCGCCGGCCTGGCCCGGGGGGCAGGCGCCTGGGTCTCACCGTGGCAGGGCACGTGGATCGTCCTCGTCGCTTTTGTTCTCGGTCCCTGTGGGATGGCAAAACACCAGGTCGGCCGGGGGCATGAGGCGTTCTCAGGGACCGAAGGGACTGTCTTTCGCACAGAGTGTAGGGCCGCCCCCTCCAGGGGCGGTGCAGCTCCCTCCCGCGCGCCGCCCTATCGGACTGTTCGGTCCCTTGAGTCCCTGCGGAGGACCTTAGTGTCCCCTCGGCCCATCAGAACAAGCCGGTTTATCGCATTTTCTGAGTGACCGAAGGGACTTTCGAGCGAGGTTTGAGCGAACCACCAGCGCCCCGGCCCAGCCCGGGGCCAGGGACCGAAGAACAGCCCCTGCCACAGTCCCTTCGGACCCTTGAGTCCCTGCCGGGGAAGCCGCAGGTCAGCGCGTTGTTACCGCCTCCCGCAGGGACTGGAGGGACCGAACGCCGGGAGTTATGAGCTGAACTGGAGATATTGATCTTGTGGTCTTCTCACACGCGCGGGCGCGTACGAAAAACCACCTCCCCTAACCGAGTTCCGCTCATAATGGGGGCAGTTGAGTCCCTTCAGTCCCTGTTGAGGGGTCGACACCTCACCTGACCAGGCAAAACGCCTCAGGGACCCAAGCCCCTCCGGGCCCTGCGCCTTCAGTCCCTGATCCCTTGGTCCCTGCCTCCTCAGCCCCTGTGCCTCGCCCGCCACTCGGGAAGCGATGTGCGATTCGCGAGCGATTCGATGGGTGATCCGGCGAGTACCTCGGATAGGGTGCGGACGGGAGGTGAGCTCCGTGCCCACTCAGGACGAGCTGTTCAGCGCGGTCGACGCGCTACTGGAGGAAGTCGCCCAGAACGACCTGCCGTCGCCCGCCGAGCGCAGGCGACTGCGGGAGGCCGCCGGGCTGAGCCAGACACAGGTCGCGGCCGCGCTGGCGACCCGCCGTGAGACGGTCGCGAGCTGGGAGTCGGGCAAGAACGAGCCACGCCCTCCCCAGCGGGCCGCCTACGCCCGCTTCCTGGAGAAGCTGGCCGAACGCTTCCCCGCCCCGTCCCCGGAGCAGCCCACCACTCCCCCAGCCGCAGCCGTCCCGCCGGAGCCTGCGCAGCCCCGGCCCCCCTCGGTCCCTGTACTCCCGCAACCGGCCCCGCCGATCAGCGAGAGCCCCGCACCCGGGAACACACAGCAGACCAGCGCACAGCAACGCGCCGTACAGCAGCCCGGCGAGCGCCCCACGGCCCGGCCGCGGCCGAAGACCACGCCGAGGAAGCCGTCCGCCCGGCCGGGGCCCTCAGCGCCCCCCGCCGCGGCCGACCCCTGCTTCGAGAACGGCCCCCTCGCCGTCATCGACGTCGACGGCGACCAGATGGCGGCGTACTGCGTGGGCGGCCTCGTCCTGGACGTGCCTGCCAAGAACGTCGCGGCCCTGGTGGACTGGACACTGACTGAGGGCAGGCTCGGCCAGTCCCGGCTGCACCGGCACGGCCGCGACGCCGATCCCGTCCTGGTCCTCACCCCCGCCGCTCTGGAGCGCTACGGCCTGCCCGTCACCCTGTCACCGGAGGAACGGCGCGCCGGCCGCCTGCACGAACACCACAAGGTGGTCAAGCAGGTCAAGAGGGCAGAACTGCAGCTCACCCAGCTCGGCTTCGGCCCGTGGGCGCGCCTCTACCGCGACCCGGAAGGCGCCCGCCGCCGCTGCGTCCAGCTGTGCATCCCGACCTGGGGGGCCCTCCCCGTGGAGGAGTGGGACGACAAGAACGACCCCCGCCTGCCGACCATGCCGGCCGCCGATCTCGCACGGTTCCTCGGCACCTACGCGGAGCGGGTGATGACCCCGCGCGGCACCACGGCGGTCACCGGTCTGGAGCTGATGACGGCGCTGCGCCCGCCGACCCGCGCGGAGAAGGACCCGGAAACCGGAGAGTTCCAGCAGGCCTTCAACACCGACGCCCTCACCGAGCTGTACGACGTGGTCGAGTGCGAGGTCCCGGACGAGCACCCCATGCTCAAGGGCAGGTTCGCCCGCCATCACCAGCGGACCCCGGCCGAGATGCTGCTGGAGGAGCCGTACGACTGGTGCCGGGAGCTCACCGACGACGAGTGCATGAAGCCGTACCTGGTCGCCATCGACGTCAACATGGCGTTCGCGGCGGCCGCCAACGGTCTGACCGTCGGGCTCAACGGACCGACCCACCTCACCGGCAACCCGCGCTTCGACCCCGCCCTGCCCGGCTCGTGGCTGGTGGACCTCTCCCACGTCGATCTCTCCCGGGTGGAGGTGGGCGGTCGCACGCTGGACGCCGACCGGCTCCCGTCGCCGTTCACACCGAGGGGCGACCGGCCCGAGGGCCCGGCCTGGTACGCCACGCCGACCGTGGCGTACGCGGTGGAACTCGGCTTCGAGGTCGCGCCGATCGAGGCGTACGTCCGTACCCGGACCGGCCGTTATCTGGACCCCTGGTACAAACGGCTGCGCGACGCCTACATCGCCACCATGGCCGACCTCGGGGTGAGCACCGCCCTGGAGGGCGAGGAGTTCCTGCACGCCATGGCCCGCTCCCGGCACACCGATCCGACACTGGCCCTGGTGCTCAAGGCCATCAAGGCGACGGCCAAGGGCGGCATCGGCAAGCTGCGCCAGCGCAACCGGGGCCAGGTGCCGTACTACGAACCGTGGCCGGCGCTCGCCCGCCCGACCTGGCGCCCCGACATCCGGGCGGCCGTCCTGGCGACGGTCCGGGTCAGCATGCACCGCAAGATCATGAAGACGGCGGCCGCCACCGACCTCTATCCCGTCGCCATCGGCACCGACGCCCTCGTCTACCCCTCCCCCGGCCCCAGCCCGCTGGACTTCCTGCCGTACACCCCCGAGGGCAAGCCCGTACCGGGTACGTTCCGGCTGGGCGTGAGCCCCGGCATGATCAAGCACCAGGGCACACAGACCGTGCTGTGGGCGGAGGAACAGTTCGAGCAGCACGGTGGTGTGTTCAACATCGCCAACCACATCAAGAACGACGGCACCACCGCCGAAGGGGAGTAACCGGCCATGGAATCGGTAGGCGACAGCCTGGACCGTGCGCTGGAGCAGGCGTTCACCCGCCCGATCCCCAAGAGCGCCCCGGCCCGGATGAGGTATCTCGTCAGGCAGCTCAAGGGCACCAGGCGAGTCGCCGAACTGCTGGGCATCTCCCAGCGCACCGTGGAACGGTATGTGACCGGTCAGTTGAAGCACCCCCGCCAGGAGCTCGCCGCCCGCCTGGAGCGCGAGGTACGCAGCCGCTGGCAGCCCCAGGTCCGGGCGAGGGCGAAGCAGAAGGCCGTCACCACCGACGGCCTGGTCTTCGCCACCCGGGGCAGGTTCGGCTTCACCGCCGCCCCGGGCACCACCGACGACGCCCGCATCCGCGACATCACCCAGGCCCTGCCGCCCCGCTGGGCCGAGCGGCTCTTCCAGGCCCGGGACGCCGGAGCCACCGAGGACCAGCTGCTGCAGATCGCGGCGCAGGGCCTGGGCGAGATGTACTTCCGGGCCGACAACACCCGAGCCCAGGGCCTGGACGTGGAGTTCACCGACGTCGAACAGATCGACATCTCCCTGTAGAGCCGGTGGGCCTCGCCGCGGCTCGGCCTATTACGCCGTAATAACCGGCGCGACCTATTACGGCGTAATAGCCGGGGGGAAGCGCAATGGGCCGACCCCCTCGGGGGTCGGCCCATTGCGCTGGTGCCGAGTGATCAGTCGCCCTGTGCGGCGGCCTGCTCGGTGAAGGACTGCGCCAGCTCGGCGAGCCGGTCGGGGTTCCGCTCCAGTCCCTTCTTGCACAGGCACCGCAGCAGATCGAAGAAGGTGTCGTCGCCGGGGATGTTCCGGTCCAGGAGCATGGCGAGGGGACCGGGCTCGTTGTACGGCACCCGGCGGGGATGGGAGCCGGTCGCGGCATCTGTCTCCGTGCCGATGCCGGACCTCTCCGTCCGCGGCACCGGCACGGGCTGCTGCGCATCCGCTTCACCGGCGCTCGGTGCCGACGAGACACCCGAGTACGAGACCCCCGGGTTCGACGCGCTCGGCTCGGTGCCCCCTATTACGCCGTAATAGCCGTCGGACATCCCGGACCGCCGACCCGACCCGGCACCGCCGGTCCGTTCCACCTGACCGGTCGCCGCGGGCGCGCCCGGCTCGCCGTCTCCTATTACGCCGTAATAGCCCTCCGGCTCCCCCGGCTGCCGCGGGCCGGTGAACGCCGGCGTCTCGCTCTCGTCCGCCTTCTTCCGGCCGCGCCTGTCCTCGTCCTTACGGGCCCGCTCGTCCTTGAGCTCCTGCAGCGCCGCCTCCTGCTCCGCGGCCGGCTTGTTGGCCACGGCACGCAGCAGATCGATGGGCTCCTCACCGATCCGGCCCTGCAGCTCGGGGGTCAGGTTGAGCAGTGCGAGGCGCTGCGAGACCCAGCCCTGGGAGCGGTGCAGCCGCTTGGACAGCGCGGTCTGGCTGCCGTGGATGGCCAGCAGGCGCCGCAGTGCCCGAGCCTCGTCGAGCTCGCCGAGGTCGTGCCGGTGGATGTTGGCGACAAGGGCGGACTCGAGGAGTTCCTCGGAGTTGCTGCCCTGGTCGTCGCTGACCATCACCTTCACCGCGGGGAGTTGCGCCTCGCGGGCGGCGGCGAGGCGGCTGCTGCCGTCGATGACCACATGGGTGGTGTCGGGTTCGAGGTCGGCTTCGCGCTCGGGGTTGGCCTTGATGTAGGCGTCGCGGTTCATGACCGTGATCGCCTGCTTCTGGCCGTGCGTCTTCAGGCTGCCCGCGAGATCGGTGAGGTCGCCCAGACTGGAGCGGGGGTTGTCGGGGTTGAGGCTGACGCGATGCGGCGGAAGCTCGGTGGGCGGGGCGACGCCCTCGGTGGGCACCCCGGTGGCGGCGGCGACGGCCTGGCGGCGTGCGCTCACCGAGCGCACTCCCCCGCCGAACCGGCCGGCTCCCAACTGGTCGGCCTTGCTCATACGATCTCCCGGGCCAGCGCGCGCATCCCGATCGCCTGCTGCGACTTGGGGGCGTAGGACAGCAGAGGCCGCTTCATCCGGACCGCTTCTTTCTGCTCTTTGAGATCACCGATGAGCCCGACGACCCGAGGATCCTTTATGTCGACCCACCCCTGGAGCGAGGACGTGGCGATGAAGCCGCGGCGCGAGTCGTAGAGGTTGACGACGATGCCGAGATAGTCGATGTCGACCTGCAAGTCGCCCCGCAGATCGTCGATCTGAGTGGTGAGCAGCTCATAGGCGTCCGCCGAGCTGTCCTCGGCCTGCACGACGATCAGGGCGCCGGACTGCCCCACCTTCTCCCCCGCGCGCCGGCGGCCGTAGTACGCGGCGGCGTCCATGCTCAGACCCAGGCTGGGCGGGCAGTCGACGAGGATTACGTCGTAATCGGCCTCGAGCGGGGCGAGGGCACGTTCCAGCGCCGCTTCCCGGGCGCGCACGGCGGAGAGACGGACGTCGAGGAGGAAGGCGTCGTTGCAGGCGGGCAGCAGGTGGAGCCGGCCGCCGAAGGTCTCGTCGTCCACGGCGACGATGAGGTCGCGAAGGTCGCCCTTCGGATCGCCCGCCATGTGATTGGTCAGGCTGTCGCCGTTCATGGGCAGGGGCGCCGCCCCGAGCTGGTTGGTGAGGTGGCACTGCGGGTCGAAGTCGACCAGCAGCACCCGCAGCCCGAGTCCCGGCAGGTTCTCCACGCTCAGCGGGTCCACGCCGTCGGGCACTTCATCGGACTGGGTGTCGCTCGCCCGCAGGGCTTCGGTGAGAGCCTTGGCCACCCTGACGGCGTGGAGGCTGTTGACGTCCTCGGCGAGTGCTTCGCCGACGCCCGCCGTGATCGCCGTCTTGCCGACGCCGCCCTTCTGGTTGCACACGATGATGCGGCGGGTGATCTCGGGCCGTTCCACGTGTGGCGCGGGATTGGAGTCGAGCCACAGCTGGACGGACTGGGCCAGGCCCTGGATGAGCGAGACCCGGCGTTCCGTGGCGACCTGGCGGAACTCGTCCCACTGGCCGGGCGGCAGGAAGGTGGAGAACGAGTCGGCGCGTGAGGTGTCGATGGCCGGGGGAGTGGAGGCGAGCGTGCACCAGTCCCGGATGCCCTGCTCGACGGCCGCCTGGATCTCGATGCCGTGCTGGGCGGCTCTGACTTTGAGGTTCTGCCGGAGCCATCCCGGCAGCTTGGAGACGACCTTCTCGCGGTCGCTGGAAGTGGCTGGCGAACTCATGGACGACACCTTACTAACGTTCAAGATCCTTGGAAGCATCGACACGTTAGTTGAAACATTTCTGAGGGGACGCCAGGGGCCCGCGTCGGCATCCGGGGGCTATTACGCCGTAATAGCCCCCGGCCACGCGACCGACCCTCCGGAGCTATTACGCCGTAATAGCCGACTGTCCCACGACCGGGCTCCGGCCGGGCTCCAGGCCACCTCGTGCAGACGCCCAGAGCTCCCCTGCGGGCACCGGCAGAGCTCTCTTGCGGGTGCCGGTCGGCGGCGGGTGCGGGTCACCGACAGGCCATCGCCCGAGCCCACCGTCGTCCAAGCCCGGGTGAGTGCCTGGACCCCGGAAGTGGCTCGGCTGCGTGGTACCAGGGGCCTTCGCCGGCCCCTGGACCCCGCTGCCCCGCCACTTCCCGGCGCGCACCCGTTTCGTCGTGGCTCGAGCCGTGCGCGCCGGGAAGCGACGGGGTCGTGCGTGCGGGGGCTTCGACCGGGTGCGCGCTCGACCGGGGATCGGTCGACCGTTGAGGCAAGGGCCGGACGGGACGAACCTGCCGCGGGGCCGAGCTGAGTTGGTGCGACTGTCGGATGCGAGGTCAGATGGGTCCCGGGGCGGGCTGCGCGCCGGTTACCGAGGTAAGAGAGCGCACCCGCCACTACGGCTGTGACCTGCGAAAACGCACCGATCGACCAAGACCGTGGGAACTGGCAGGCAGTTTGAGCGACCGTGCAGGGCGATCCGCGGATCCGGGTGCCCGGTTCCCTCGGACGTACCACTCGGTCCCAGCAACCTCGCACCACGTCCGACTGGACCGTGACAGCGACTGAAGGAACCGCCACCACGACCACAGGAACCGGGCACCACGATCCTGCAACCGCACCAGATTGACGTGACGTACATGAGTCGGTGCCCGGGGCAGCCGTCAACGCACAGCCCCGAGCGCCCGGGAGCGCACAGCGGAACCCTGACGGGACGGCAGGCGACACGGCCGACAGGCGGAGCTGATTGACTTCATGCTCATGTACGTTAAGTTCATCTGGTCGGCCTCACAGCCGTCCCTCATGAACCACCAATCACCCCCCTTCCACGGAGGGCCCGTTGGGAGCAGTACGCAGACTGGTCGACGCCGACACCGGCGAGCCGGTCCCCTATGCGCCGTATGCCTTCTCCGGCCGGCACACACAGGTCGACAAGGCGCGAGTCGAGGCGATCACGGAGTCCAAGGCGTTCACGCCCAGTCAGAAGTTCCTCGTCCTGTGGTGGATCGGGGTCTCGCCCGAGGGCATGGAGCCGCTGAGGGCCACTGGAGCGGACATCGCCAAACGGGTGGGCATGTCCACCGACGCCGTGGGAAAGATCAATAGGAAGCTGGCCAAACACCGCATCCTGATCATCCGTGGACGCATCGGCAACTACAACTTCTATCGGATCAGCCCCTACATCGCCTTCCACGGCACAGGGATCGAGCAGCGGGAAGCAGTGAAGACCTGCAACCCGCCGGACATCCCCGGATTCGACGACAATGTTCCTGCACGGTGGGAGGTCCAGTGATCAGCAGCGACGACAAGCAGAAGAACCTCAAGCTGCTTGAGAAGACGGCCGGCATGAGCGCCAACCAGCGTCTCGTCGTCATGCTGTACGCCCTGCACCCGACCGACCGGTCCGGCGCCGTCCTCGAGACCGCGGCCAACCTGGCCAAGCTCGTCGGCATGGCCCCGCCCGTCTTCTCCCGCACCCGCAAGCAGGTCATCGAGGCCGGCTGGCTCGAGGAGACCGAGAGAATCGGGCACATCAAGTACTACCGTCTCGACCCCAAGCGCATGGGCGAGAACGTCGTCGTCCCGCTGCGCCGCGCGACCTGACGTCCTGGGGAGCGCCCCTCATTGACGTCACGTACATGAGGTCCGCTCCCCAGGACGTTCTCCTTGACGGGACGCCAAGGAGACACAGCCGGCCGGCGGCCCCGGGGCTTCAGCCGGCGGTGTACACGAGCTTGCCGCGTACGTGCCGGCCGGCCAGCTCCTCCAAGGCCGCCGGGACGTCCTCCAGGGACAGGGTCCTGCTCACCCTCGCGTCCAGGACTCCGCTCGCGACCGACGTCATCAGCTCGTTCAGCATCGTGGCCAGTTCGGCGCGGTCTGCCGCGTGGCGGTGGCTGTAGGCCGAACCCAGCGAGATCTCATGGACGGACGGCGCGAGGGTGAACGGGGCGACCGCCGTCAGATCGGGCCGGCCCGCGATCGCGGCGAGTCCGCCGCCGTGCACGAGCAGCGGGAGCAGAGCGGTGGCCGAGCCGGAACTTGCGCGGGGCGTCGACGGCGACTCCGCCGACGCCGATCAGCCGCCGGTCGTTCACCAGCGTGCGGGGGATTCGGTCGCCTCGTACGACCGACACGGTGCCGTGCCGCAGGGAACCCACCAGGAACGCGGAGCGGCGTGGGATCCCACGCCGCTCCGACCGGGTGCAGGGCGGTGCCCTGGCCGTGGACGACGGCGGGAAGGGTGCTGCTCGCGGCCACGGCGGCCCCCGCGGCCGGGAAGCGGCCGGCCGGTCGGTGCCGCAGCCGGTGAGCAGGGCGGCGGTGGCCGTGACGGCCGTGGCGAGGAGGGCGGCTGTGACGCGGCGAGGTAGATGAAGGGTCGTCATGTCTGCGTTTTCTGCGAGGTGTCCGTGAGCGGCCGTACCGGCGGGCGTCCGGCCGGGATCCGAGGGGCGGGCTATTACGCCGTAATAGCCCAGCGCGTACGGGGGAGCGGAACGCGGCTTTTGAGCTGTCCTCGGCCCCGTGCACGCCGCCCACCGAAAGGGCGGACGGCAAGCGGCCCCCGCTCTCGCCCGACGGGGGAAAGGGGCAGAGGCGGGGACCGCGCTGTGGGGGTGCGCCGCGCACTGCGCACCCGGGGGAGTCAGACCGACTGCGTGGACTCCGGGCGCCCGAAGCCCCGGATGCACATGAGGGCGATGATGGCGACCACGGAGACGCCGACCGAGGTCAGGTAGGCGAGGTGGTAGCCGTGCAGGGTGTTGGCCGCCGCGCTGCCCTGGCCGTGGCTGGTCGAGGTGGCCACGGTCACCAGGGCCGCGGTGCCGACGGCCGCGCCGATCTGCTGGGCGGTGATGTTGAAGGCGCCCGCGACGCCGTGCTGCTGCTCAGGCACACCGGTCAGCGAGGCGGCGGTGAAGGCCGAGTAGGCGAAGCCCTGACCGGCGCCCATGAGGACGAAGCCGGGCATGATGTCCGCCCAGTAGGAGCTGTCCAGTCCGGTGCGCAGGAACCACAGGACGCCCAGGGCCTGGACGACCAGCCCGATGATCGTCAGCCGACGCTGGCCCAGCCTGCCCAGCAGCATCGCGGAGGTCGGAGCGGCGATGCCCACGACGACGCCCATGGGCACCAGGGCGAGACCGGACTGGAAGGGCGCGTAGCCGAGGACCTGCTGCATGTACAGCGGGGTGAAGAACAGGATGGAGATCACGGCGGTGTAGAAGGCCAGCACCGTGATGGTGGCGGCAATGACCGACGGCGAGCGGAAGATGGTGACGGGCAGCAGCGGGTCACGGGCCCGGGCCTCCCAGCCGACGAAGCCGGCCAGCAGGACGAGACCGGCCACGAGGGTGCCGATGGACACCTGGTTCCAGCCCGCCTCGCCGCCGCGGCTGATACCGAAGACCAGCAGCAGCAGGCCGGCGGTGATCAGCAGGACGCCGGGCAGGTCGAGGGGCTGGCGCACGCTCTTGGGCTGGGCGGGATGAGCCGGGTGCCCAGCAGGACCAGGGCGCCCAGGACGGCGTTGAAGACGAACACCGCCCGCCAGTCGAAGCCGCTGGTGAGAACGCCGCCGAGGGCGAGGCCCGCGGCGAAGCTCGCGGAGCCGACACCGCTGTAGATGGCCAGGGCCTTGCGGCGCAGCGGACCGTCGGGGAAGAGCTGGAAGAGCAGCGCGAGGGCGGCCGGACCGGAGATGGCGGCTCCGATGCCCTGGACGGCACGGGCGGAGACGATCACCGGGAGGTTGCCGGCCACGGCCGCCACCAGGGTGGCGGCGGTGAAGATGCCGATGCCGAGGGCGAAGACCGCACGCCGGCTGAAGATGTCGGTCAGACGGCCGCCGAGCAGCAGGAACCCGGCGAAGGTGATGGCGTAGCCGGTGACGATCCACTGGAGCGACGACTCGCCGATGCCGAGCGCGGCACCGACGTCGGGGAGGGCGGCGTTGACCGAGGCGACGCTGCTGACATCCAACCCCACCGCGAAGGACAGGACGATGAGCGTGCCGGTGAGTTTCGCGCCGAACGTGCTCGCCGGTGTCCGCACAGTGGTGCGGGAGTGTGATTCTGTGGCATGGGCCACGGCTTTCTCCAATCGTGGCATCCGAGGTTTGCGGTTTGCGGACAGGGGGCTGACGGCCAGGACACGTCGCGGACCTCCCGGCGCCCGAGCGACCGGCCCGCAAGCCCGTGCCTGAGTCGATGGTGGCCAGCGCGGTGGGGGGTAGCCAGAGCCCGGCTGTGCCCAGCAGCGGGGAAGCTGGTACTGGCAGAACCTGGTACGGGGCAGGGGCCTAGGCGGCCGCCTAGGCCCATGGACCGATGCCGCCGATCTTCCGGGCCTTGATGCGTACGACGTATCCCGTACGGGAGTCGGGTTCGGGCGGATAGACGACGCCCGGGCCGATGTAGGTGTGCGCGAGGCCGCGGATCAGCCGCATGCCGCCGCCCTCGCTGATCTCGGCCTCGCCTCTGACGGCGAGGTACTGGCGCAGGCCCGTGGGGTCGGGGCGGTCGGACTCGACGGTCACGGCGATCCGGGGATCACGGCGCAGGTTCTTGATCTTCTGCCAGGGACTGAGCGAGGCGAAGACGATGTCGCCGTCGTCCAGCCCGATCCACACGCACGTGACCTGCGGGCTGCCGTCGGGGTTGAGAGTGACCACGTGGCCGAGCGCGGCGGACCGGACCAGTGGGTGGGCGGATTCGGGGATGGCGACCATGGTTTCTCCGTCAGGAGGCTCCCGGCGGACGGGGCGGGCTATTACGCCGTAATAGCTGCGGGGCTATTACGGCGTAATAGCCGGGCCCGTTGCGGGGCACGTGCGTGCGGGGGAGGACGGGCCGGTCACTGGGTGACGGGGGTGACCACCAGCTGCGGCATGTTCAGGTGCGGTGGCCGGCTGACCACGTAGGCGATCACATCGGCCAGCTCGTCGGGTGCCAGCGCCCGGTGCTGCCGGAACAGCCCGGCGATGACCTGCCGGGACTCCGCGCGGCTGGTGTGCTCCCCGAGCTCGGTGGTGACGAGTCCGGGCTGAATGTCCGTCACCCGCACGCCCTGGGGGCCGAGTTCGGCCCGCAGCGACTCCGAGGCCGCGTTCACCGCGGCCTCGGAGTCGCTGTAGACGGCGTAGTCGGGCGCGAACATGCGGGTACCGGCGATGGAGGACACCTGGACTACGAGGCGCTGCAGCTGTCCGACGGTCCCGACCAGCACCTCATCACCTACACCGCCCCTGAGGGCAGTTCCTCGCAGGGCGCCCTGGAACTGCTCGCGGTGATCGGCCGCGAGCGGATGACGGCCGACGAGGGGTCCGGGCCCGGCCGGGAGGAGCAGGCGCACCGGGCCACCGGTCTCGACGGTTCGCAGCCCTGACCGGAGTGCGCGGTACCCGCGACGGAGAACCCCGCCCCGACCGGGGACGGGGTTCCCGAAGAACGGGTGCGGACCCATCGGGTGCTGCGGCTCAGAGCGCCGCGAACCCGGTCGTGACGGTGAACGCCGGTGCGTCGCCCTGGTGGCCGTCGACGCCGATGCGCCCGTGCCCGCCGGCGCCGCCGTCGAGGGTCGTGGCGGTGATCCAGCAGGGCTGGACCTGGTCCGCGAAGGGCGCCGTCATGCGCACCGTGGCCGAAGCCTCCGGCGACCACGTCCTCGGCACCAGCGCCGACGGCCTGCGCATCGTCGAACGCAACGGCAGCTGGGCCCTGGTCGTCCCCGACTCCGCCCGTCCCGTCACCCGCGTCTGGGCCGAGGGAGCCACCCGCGCGGACTCCGAGGCCATGCTCGACAAATGGTCCGCGAAGGTGGCACACGTGGCTCGCTGAGGACCGCTCGCATGTCGTGGGGCCGGAGAATGACGTGGGGCTTCAGATCCTCCAGGACCGCAGTGCCTCGGCGACGGCGTAGACACTCAGGCGGGTGTCCCGGACCTTCCGGACGAGATCGGACAGAGCGCCGTACGGCGGGTCGATGCCCTCACCGGACTGGTCCATGTACTGGGCGGCCGTGAAAGCGGCGAAAAGGCTGTTGCGGTGCGGAAGCGGTTCCAGGCGCACGATCGTGTGCAGCAGTGCGGCCGCGCGCCAGGCGGCATCCGGATCGGCCGTCTCGAGCGTCGGCATCTTGGTCTTGTGCCGGGCAACGGCTGCCACCAGCGCCGAGTAGTCGGTCACCGTCACGTCCTCGTGGCCGAGGGCCGCCTCCTGGACGTCCAGCAGCCAGGAGACGTCGATGTGCAGAACCATCAGGCGGCCGCGGCCCCGTTGCCGCGCCGGGAGGGAGGAACCTCGTCGGGGAAGGCTTCGTCGAACTCGCCGCGCAGCCTGTCGGCCCAGGCGACGGCGCCCGCGACGAACCGCTTGCGATGCATCTCGCGCACACCGAGATCATGCAGGTACTGCTTCAGGCTCTTGCCCTCCGCCGCCGCGGCGGCGCGGACGCCTTCCATCTCCTCGTCGGAGAACGACACGTTCAGTGATGGCATGCCCCGATGGTACCTACTTGGTACCTGGCCCGCCAGGCCGGGCGAACTCGTCGTACGGGCGAGGAGTACCGGCGCTGTGCCGACCGCACGCCGGCTGGGACCATGAGGCATGCGCCCGGATGCCTGGCACCTCACCGAAGACATCGACGACTTCCTCGCCCGAGCCGGAGACTTCCTGCGTTCGCGCCCCGTCATGCACAACACGCCGCTGACGGCGCTCGAGAAGCTGCGGACACACGGGGCGGACGCAGCGGACGCACACGGCGCCGAACCCACCGTCTTCGGCCGGCTGGAGTCAGGGGGCGAGGTCCGCGCCGTCCTCTACCGCCGTCCGTCCCACCGCCTGACCCTCACCAGCCTCGCCACCGAGCAGGCCGACGCCCTCGCCGCCCACCTGGCCGGCCTCGGCCATTCCCTCTCCGGCGTCACCGCGGACCGCGACACCGCCACCGCCTTCGCCGGGGCATGGCAGCGGCACACGGGCGCAGCGCCGGAACGCGACTGGTGGGGCCGTCTGTACCGACTGGGCACGCTCACCCCGCCCGAGCCGTTCCCGGCGGGCCGGGGCCGACTCGTGGGCGAGCGGGACCACGAGCACCTCATGCGCTGGTGCCGCCAGTTCGCCGCGGACGTCGGGGAAGCCGTCTGCATCGACACCGCCTCCTGGGCCGGCACACGCTTCGCCGAGAAGCGCTACACCTTCTGGGAGACCCCGGACGGCACGCCCGTCTCCATGGCGGGCGTGAACCCGATGGTCGCCGGCCAGGTCCGGGTGGATCCCGTCTACACCCCGGCTCATCTCCGGGGACGCGGCTACGCGGCCGCCGTGACGGTCGAGGTGACCAGAGCCGCGCTGGCCGCGGGCGCGCGGCACGTCGTGCTGTTCACCAACCCGGCCAACCCCATCAGCAACGCCCTCTACCAGCGCATCGGATACGTCCCGGTGACCGACTTCACCGGGTACAGCTTCTCCTGAGGAAGAAGCCACCACCTGCCCGGTGTCCCGTTCAGCGCGCAATCACCCAGGCCGGCGCCCAGGTCCCGGGGGCGTCGTGACCGGCCGCCGTGGCGGCGAGGTGGGCGCGGAGGGTGGCCAGCGCCGGGTGGGGGTTGTCGCGGTGCCAGAGGAGCGAGTGCGGGTAGATGGGCGTCGGATCGGTCACCGGGATGCGGCGCAGGCCGTGGCCGGCGGGCCAGACGAGGCGGGTGTGCTCGCCCATGAAGGTGGCCAGGGCCGGGGTGTCTGCGACGGTGTCGAGGAGCGCGTCGGAGCCGAAGTTGGGGCCGGTCGCCTCGATGGTGAGGCCGAACTCGGCGACGAGGTCGTCGTAGTAGGCGGCCCACTCGGTACCGGGAACGATGCCGGGCATCCAGATCCGGTGCCCGGCCAGCTGGGCGACGGTCACCGACCGGGCGCCCGCCAGCGCGTGGGCGGGGCCGGTCAGGAGCTGGAGCGGCTCGTCGAGCACCCGGACGGACTCGATGTCGTCGGGAAGGGGCCGGCCGGGCGCGGCGACGGCGCGGAAGGAGGCGTCGATCGCTCCGGAGCGGATGGCGGCGACGGCCGTCTCGATGTCCAGCAGCATGACCACGTCGAGCTCGATCTCGGGGTGCGCGTCGTGGAATCCGCGCATCAGGCCCGACGCCGCGCCGCGCGAGCCGATCACGTCGACGCGCAGCGGACGGCTGCCGGAGCGCACGGACGCGACCGCGCGCTCGGCGACGCGCAGCAGCTCACGCGCGTGGGGCAGGAACGCCTGCCCGTCGATGGTGAGCTCGGCGCCGCGCGGCGTGCGGGTGAACAGCCGTACACCGAGGCTGCGCTCCAGCGCGGCGATTCGCTTGGAGACCGCCTGCTGGGTGACCGCCAGCTCGGCGGCGGCCTCCTGGAACCGCCCCGCGTCGGCGGCCGCGACGAAGGTCCGGACGGCGTCGAGGTCCATGCCGCCACCCTACGGCCACAACCAGTGGTTGTGGCTTGAGGCCTTGCGGTTGTTTGATCCCCAGGTGTCCTGCTCGCTTTGATGTCTTTGATCGCGGATCGGTTGTGCAGGTGAGTGGTGACGAGGGGCGTCGGGCATGAGGAGCGGGCACCGGCTGGGACAGCTGCTCGGGCATCGGCTGGGACGGCGGTTCGGGTGGCTCTGGGCAGCGTACGGGACCAGTGCGCTCGGCACGTGGCTCGCCTTCGGCGCGTTCCCGCTGATCGCCATCCGGGTGCTGCACGCCGGACCGGCCGAGGTCGCCGCGCTCTCCTCCGTGGGGGCCGCGGTGGGCGCGGCCGTGGCGGTGCCGCTCGGCCCATGGGTGGAGTTCCGCCGCAAGCGGCCGGTGCTGATCGCGATGGACCTGGCGCGGTGCGCGGCACTTCTGACGATCCCCACCGCGTTCGCGCTCGGCGTGCTCACCTTCCTCCAGCTCCTGCTGGTCTCGGTCGTCGTCGCGGCGGCCGACATCACCTTCCGCGCCGCCTCCGGCGCGTACCTGAAGACGCTGCTGCCGGCCGAGGACCTGCTCGTCGCCAACGCCCGGTTCGAGTCCACGACCTGGACGACCACGATCATCGGACCCCCGCTGGGCGGCGCGGCGATCGGGCTCCTCGGCCCGGTGGCGACGGTCGTGGCCGACGCGGTCAGCTACCTGCTCTCGGCCCTGGGCATCCGCGCGACGGGCGGGCACGAACCACGGCCCGAGCGCCGGGACGCCGCCCGCATGCGGGGCGGTGACCTGCTCGACGGCTGGCGGTACATCCTCGCCGACCCGGCGCTGCGTCCGCTGTTCTTCAACACCGCCCTGTTCAACGGCCTGGTGATGGCCACCCAGCCGTTGCTGGCCGTCCTGATGCTCGGCCGGCTCGGGTTCGCACCGTGGCAGTACGGCCTCGCCTTCGCCGCGCCCTCGATCGGCGGGCTGCTCGGTTCACGGCTGGCCCGGCCGCTCGTCACCCGGTTCGGGCAGCGCCAGGTCCTGGTCGCGACGGGGGCGCTGCGCGCGCTGTGGCCCGTCGGCCTGGCCTTCCTAGGACCGGGCACCGGAGGGCTGCTGCTGGTGATGGGCGTCGAACTCGGGCTCATCTTCTGCTGCGGGGTCTTCAACCCCGTCTACGCCACCTACCGCCTCGAGCGCACCGCGACCGACCGGGTCGCCCGCACGCTGTCCGCCTGGGCGGTGACGACCAAGGCCTCGACCGCGCTCCTGACGGCCCTGTGGGGCGTGCTGGGCGGACTGCTCGGCCCGCGTACGGCCATCGGCCTGGCCGGCGTACTCCTGCTGGCGACCCCGCTGCTGCTGCCCCGCCGCGCGGCCGCGCTTGCCTCCGAGCCGGAGCCGGAGCCGGCCCCGGGCCGCGCCTGACGGCGGCCCGCCACGGCCCTCGCCGCCGTCGGCCCGCTCGGCACACGAAGGGGCGGCGCACTCCGACGTGGTGTCGGTGTACGCCGCCCCGGGTGGAACGGGGTGCGGGAAGCGGCCCGCCTCGCCATGGCGTTACTTCGAGTCCCGGTTGAACTTCGAGGTCGACCAGCGGTAGCCGAGCACGGCGAGGCCGAGGCACCACAGCAGGGCGATCCACCAGTTGTTGCCGATGTGGGTGCCCAGCAGGAGTCCGCGCAGGGTCTCGATGGCGGGGGTGAAGGGCTGGTACTGGGCGATCGGCTGGAACCAGCCGGGCATGGAGTGCAGCGGGACGAAGGCGCTGGAGAGCAGCGGCAGCAGGATCAGCGGCATGGCGTTGTTGCTGGCGGCCTCGGCGTTCGGGCTGACCAGGCCCATGCCGACCGCGATCCAGGTGAGCGCCAGCGCGAACAGGACGATCAGTCCGAACGCCGCGAGCCAGTCCAGGACGGTGGCACCGGTGGAGCGGAAGCCGATGGCCACGCCGACGGCGCCGACGAGGACCACGCTCATGACCGACTGCAGGACGCTGCCGACGACGTGTCCGACGAGGATGGAGCCGCGGTGGATGGCCATGGTGCGGAAGCGGGCGATGATGCCCTCGCTCATGTCGGTGGAGACGGACACCGCGGTGCCGATCACGGTGGAGCCGATGGTCATCAGCAGGATGCCGGGCACGAGGTAGGCGAGGTACGCCGAGCGGCCCGCGCCGCCGCTCATCGCGCCGCCGAAGATGTAGACGAACAACAGCAGCAGCATGACCGGCGTGAGCAGCAGGTTCAGGGTGAGGGACGGGTAGCGGCGCGCGTGCAGCAGGTTGCGCCGCAGCATCGTGGACGAGTCGCGCACGGCGAGGGAGAACCGGGTCGGGCGGGCGGGAGCCTGGGCGGAACTCATCGCAGGGCCTCCTTGGGCTGGTTCGGCAGGCTGGGCACGTTGCCGCTGTCGGTCAGGGCGAAGAACACGTCGTCGAGGTCGGGGGTGTGCACGGTCAGTTCGTCGGCCTCGATGCCGGCGGCGTCCAGCCGGTCGAGGACGGCGCGCAGCTCGCGCTGGCTTCCGTCGCTGGGGATCTGCAGGGCGAGCGCCTCGTCGGTGGGGGTCCCCTCGCGCGAGCGAAGCCGAGCGTGGGGGAGGGTGGTCTCGCGCAGCGCGGTCGCCGCCTGCTCGTACGCCGCCGGGTCGGAGAACCGCAGCCGTACGTGGCCGCCCGGCACGAGCCGTTTGAGTTCGTCGGCGGTGCCCTCGGCGACGATCCGGCCGCCGTTGAGCACCGCGATGCGGTCGGCGAGTTCGTCGGC
>NZ_JBIATN010000051.1:0-36398 GCF_042891825.1 Streptomyces sp. NPDC001852 | reverse complement strand
CGACACCTCGAAGCGTGAAGAACGGCCGCCCTGCTGTCCCGGGAACAAACCAAGATCAGCAGGTCAGGTGAACGGCGGAGGTTAAACGCCAAGCTTACTGGCTGTTGTTCTTTCGAGCGTGATCGGTTGGTTTCCGCAGGTCAGGTGTGAACTCCGTGCTGGTGCGGCAGGGATGACGCGTCGTGTCGTCGCCGTTGTGGAGGGTCTGCTGATGCCGTCGGTGATGGGGTTGCTGGAAGCCGAGGAGCACGCTGCCCGGCAGCGGGTAGAGGTGCTGCGCGAGCAGGCCGACCGTCTGCTGGCCGAGTTGAACGAGGCCGAGACGGACTGGCAGGAGTTGGTCATCGCCCAGCAGCGGGTGGGCCGGGTGCTGGCCGGACAGCACGATGCCGCCTCTGGGCGGCAGGCTGTGCCGGATGCCGTGGCGCCGCCGGCCGACAACGCCACGGCGACGTCGGCTGCGGAGGCGGCCAGGCCCGGAACGATCCCGTGGTGGAGTCCGGAGGCCGACCTGGGCGCACTGGCGGCCGACTACCAGCGCATCCTGTCGGTGCTGGCCGACGCCCGCCGCCACGGACCGCCGCCGATGACCTGCAAGCAGATCGCCGAGCGGATGCGGATCGAGCTGACCCCGTCCAAGATCGAGGGAGTGGTGCGCTCCAGGGCCCGGCGGCTGGCCGATCGCGGCTGGGCCGTCCAGAGCGAGGCGGGCCGGTTCATGCTGGCCGACGGGCCAGCCGGCGTGTCATCAGCATGACCATCGACCAGTAGATCATCGCTTCGGACGAGTCGCAGCGGCGTTCGTAGTCACGGTCCAGCCGGCGGGTGCGACAGATCCAGGCGTTCGTCCGCTCGATGATCCAACTATCAGTGGCGCCTATGACATGCGGGAGATCGTGAACGCGATCCTCTACCAGGGGCGGACCGGCTGCCAGTGGGCCTATCTCCCGCACGATCTGCCGCAGAAGAGCGCGACCTACTACTACTTCGCCGCGTGGCGGGACGACGGGACCGACCAGGTCATCCATGAACTCCTGCGCTGCCAGGTCCGGGAACGCGCTCGCCGATTAGAGGACCCGACCCTGGTTGTGCTGGACACCCAGAGTGTCCATGTGGCCGCCGGGGTCCCCGCCTCCACGAGCGGCCATGATCCGGCCAAGCGGGTGCCCGGCCGCAAGCGCGGCCTGGCCGTGGACGTCCTCGGCCTGGTCATCGCGGTCGTCGTCCTCTCCGCGGACACCCGGCGTCCGGCCAGCCGGCGGTATCGGTACGCCCCGAGCTGACGGTGTGGGTGCGGGGCCCTCTCTCGTTACCCGGCAGATCAACCCGAACACGGGAGCCGGTCCTCAGATCCCGGACGTGTTGTGTCCATCCCGTGCGGGGAGCGCCCCGAGCCATCGGGCCGGACGGGTGTGGCCGCTCGCCCGGTGGACGACACCCAGCACGCGTTGGACCGGGAGGAAGCCCATCACCCTGGAGTCGGCGCTGACCTCCCGGTTGTCACCCAGCACGAGCAGCGTGCCCCACGGCACCCGGTCCGCCACCGCGCCGGACAGGGCCGGGAACTCGTCGCGTGGCACGGGGTCCCCCGGAAGAGCCGCGACGCGCTTGATCATCCAGGTTCGCTTGCGTACCTCGGCCGGGCCGTCGCGCCAGGAGATGGGAGGCCGTGGCCAACTGCCGTCCGGACGGGGCTGTTCCACGACCACCGCCTGGCTCGGGAGGAGCGGCTGACCGCGCCGTGCCAGCAGGCGATCGCCGTCATGGTAGGTGGGCTCCATGCTCACGCCACGTACGGTGACGCGGATGACGCTGCGCCGCAGCACCGCCCACGCGGCGCCCAGACAGCACACCCCGACGAGCGCCCGGCGGCCGTACCCGGTGGTCACGGTCGCCCCAGCGCGGGTGCGTCCGCAGGCGTGGCGGACTGCGGCGGCCGGTAGCCGTCGGCCTGCAGGGCAAAGAGCCGGGCGTACGCGCCGCCGGACGCGACGAGGGATCGGTGATCACCCTGCTCCACGACCCGGCCGTCCCCGAGGACGACGATCAGGTCGGCGTCGCACACGGCGCTGAGCCGGTGCGAGATGAGCAGGCTGGTACGCCCGCTCCGGTGCTGTCTGAGGCAGGAGTGGATCTCGTGCTCGGCCGCCGCGTCGAGCCCCGCGGAGGGCTCGTCGAGGATCACGAACTCGTGACGCTCGGGCAGGAGCGCACGGGCGAGCGCGAGGCGCTGCCACTGCCCGCCCGAGAGCGTCACGCCGTCCTGCGCGGAGGCAGTCTGGGAGGGCATGGCGAAGGTACGGGACAGCAGGGTGTCGTATCCATCCGGCAGGGCTGCGAGCGTTTCGTGGACCCCGGCGCGCTGCGCGGCGCCATGGATGCGGTCGGGCAGGTGAAGGGATGCGATGTCCCCCATGCCGATGTTCTCCGCCGCGGTCATGTCGTAGGTCATGTAGTCCTGGAAGACCGCGCTGATGCGGCGCCGCAGGTCGGCCACGTCCATGTCGCGCAGGTCCACTCCGTCCCACAGGATCGCGCCCTTCACCGGGTCGTAGAACCGGCACAGCAGCTTGACCAGCGTCGACTTCCCGGACCCGTTGAGGCCGACCAGGGCGACCGCGGTGCCGTACGGGATGACCATGGTGACGCCGCGGAGCACCCACGGCCCGTGCGGGGAGTAGCGGAACCAGACGTCCTTCAGCTCGATGCCGTGGCGCAGCGCGGGCGGCGTGACCGGGGTGGTCGCGCAGGGCAGGTCCGAGCCAGCCGCGGTGACGGCGCGGTAGTGCTCGAAGAGCAGCAGGCCCTGCTGGACCCGGGCCACCTCGGCTGCCATGGAGGCGCAGGTGCTCTGGACTCCGGCGACCGCGGCCACGAAGACCATCACGCCGCCGATGGTCAGTTTCCCGCTGCTCGCGGCCGCCACCGCCCACAGCAGCCCGCCGCCGGACACGGCGGTGGCCAGCAGCCCGAGGCCCGCCTGGGTCTGGACCTCGCGGCGGTCCACGGCCCGCTTCGCGGAGTTGGCCTCTTGCCGCTCCCTCAGCATCCGCCCGCGAAGGAAGGCTCCGATGCGGAACAGCCGGATCTCCTTGGCCGCCGTGCTGCTGGTGAGCAGCTGGCTGTAGAAGAACTCCCTGCGCTCGGCGGACCCGACCTCCCACAACACGCCGGCCCGCCGCCGTGACAAGGCGAGTTCCGCCACCAGCACGGGCAGGGCGGCGATGAGCACCAAGGCGGTCATGACGGGGTTGAGAAGGGTGAGCGAGCCGAGGAATCCGCTGAGCGTCAGCGCCGAGCGGAGGATGCCCAGGAGCGCGTCGACGGTCTGGTTCGGCAGCTCCCTGCCCGCCTGCTGGGCCAGCCGCAGCCTGTCCAGGAAACGCGGATCCTCCAGGCGCGCCAGTCCGGTGATGCGGTCCACGGCGGCGAAGAGGCGGTCCTGCGCGAGTACCCCGACCCGGCGGTCCAGCTCCGACCGCAGGTATCGAGTGATCTGCGGCGTGACGCCGGCCACGAGACCGGTGATACCGAGTCCCGCGGCCGAGGCGAGCACCGTCGGCGTCGGGGCATGCGTCGCCAGGTCGTCCACGAGGAGCTTGGTCAGCCAGGCGCTCGCGACCGGCAGCAGCCCTGCGGCGAGCGTGAGCGTCAGGTACAGGGCGAGCGTGCGTGGGGCTGCTTTCACCGCGAGGGCGCAGGCGTCGGCGACGCGCCGCGTCGTGACGCGTACCGGCTCTGTGCGCCGGCGCCCGTGTGCGGCCGCGTCGCGCGGAGTGCCGGCCGGCCCGCTCATGCGGGTGCGGCCCCGGCGAACGGGCGCTCCAGGTCGACCCGGTTGGACCGCACGACCGGGCGGCCCTGGTCGTCGTCGGCGATCATCAGGACCGTGGGGTACGCCTCGGCCTGGAACGCCGTGCTGAGCGGTCCGTCGTGGTTCTCGACCACGACGCGGGCCACCGGCGCCAGCCGGGAGACGAAGTCCTCGGCCTGGTCGGCCTCTCCCACCACCACCGCCAGCACGGAGGCGCGGCCGTGCGGCATGGCCGCGGCGTACTCCACGAACCGGGGCAGCTTGGCCTTGCACGGCTCGCACGTGGGAGAGAAGAAGGCCACCAGCGTCGGATCGGTCAGCAGGTCGCGCCGGACCTGTTCCCCGTCCAGCGTCACGGTCACGAAGTCCGTGACCGGTGAACCGACGGCGATGACGGGGGGCGCACCGCCCGGACCGCCGGCCCGGCCCAGCAGCTCGGTGTGCTCACGCAACCTCCTGATCACCCCCAGCGTGAGGACGAGGTCCAGTAGGCAGACCGCTCCAACGAGCACCACCACCGCTGTGAGCAATGCCACGGCTTGTCTCCTCTCGTTCGTTGACGGGCTGGAAAAGATCACAGATGTCGTCGAGTACGACCACCAGGCCGCTGGTCACCGCGCCGCCGAACAATGCGAGGGCGCCGCCTGCGATGCGCACCGGCCCTGTGTGCGAGCCGGTGCGCAGGAGTGCCGCCGTCGCCGCCACGGAGATCACGGCAAGGGCGAGGTTGCGGACCACGTGCCGCCTCTTCAGCGGGCGTGTGGCCGAGCCGAAACACCGGCACGCGGCCGGCACACCTCGCCGCAGGGTGCGGACGATGCCCGTCGCGAACACCGTGAGCAGCAGGGAGGCGAGGAGCAGACCGCTGATCGCGGTGGCTGTCGTCGGAACCACGAGCAGGCCCCACACCGAGAATTCGATGACGACGACCGCGGAGGCCACCAGTGCTGTCGGCAGGCGTGCCGGCGCCGTCATCCGCTGTACTGACGCCCGGAATTCCCCGAACGCCGAAACGCCCGCCACCTTACTGATCGAAGAAACGAAGAAGAGGACGCCGATCAGACATCGGATACCCAACAGGAAATACTGCACCGTGCACCTTTCCTCCCGCCGGGATGCCCCCTTCAGGATCTGGAAGGGGGCATTGTCCTCAGCAGTAACAGGACACCTTGCCGCAGTTGTATGCGCTGTTGCAGCAGTACGCGTCACAGGATGCGTTGTATCCGCAGATACTGCGGCACTGCCAGCACTGGCCGAAATGCATCCAACTGCACCACTCGGACGATGCCGAGGCGTCTACGGCCGGAACAAGCCTTCCCAGCAGGGCCGTTCCCATGGCCTCCAGCTTGGCGAACACAGTTGTCTCCCTTCTATGGACGAAGCCGCGAGCAAGTCTGTCCGGCTTCGGAATGCAGCGCTTGTAAAAACGCGACACGTATCTGACGAGCCACTTCCAGAGGCGGCGGAGTATGGCTTGTTAGCACTCCTGCGCGGTGCCGCGCACAGGCTTAGCATCGCTTCGAAGATCTGCCAGGGAGAAGAACCCGGGGGAGCCAAGTGGGCGAGCCAATCACGGAGGACGCTATTCCGAACGTGCAGCGCGAATTGGTTTGCCGACCTGCTCACCGGCGCCTACGCGGACACGTGCTCGGATACCGTGGATTCCGTTTCGGTCAATTCGGAATACGCCGCCGCCTGATGGTGCCGGACGGAATCGTGAAAATAATGTTCGGGTTCGGTGAACCGGTCAGCATGGTCGATGCGGTCGACCCCCGCCGGCGCTGCGACGCCGCGTCGCTGGTCAACGCGCTGAGAACGACCGCCGTGATCGGCCAGCACAGCGGCCTGCTGCACGGGGTCACCGCCCTGCTCACCCCGCTCGCCGCCTACCGCGTCTTCAGCGTGCCGGCGCCGCAGTGGACGGACGAGCCGGTCGATCCGGTCGCTTTCCTCGGCCGGGAGGGACGCTTCCTCACCGAGAGGCTTGCGGAGTGCTCCGGCTGGGACCAACGATTCGCCCTGCTGGACGCGGTGTTCGTGGCCAGGTTCTCCAAGGGGCGCACCTGCGGCCCCGACCTCGTCCACGCCTGGCGGAAACTGCACCGCACGGCGGGCCGCGCACGCGTGGAGGAGCTGGCGGCCGACTGCTGCTGCAGCCGCCGCCATCTGGAGCGGCGGTTTCGCGAATGCGTCGGTCTGTCGCCCAAGGCCATGGCCCAGATCCTCCGCCTGCAGTCGGCACTGCAGTTGCGACAGGGCGGGCTGCGCTGGGCTCAGGTCGCTGCCGAGACCGGATACTACGACCAGGCTCATTTCGATCACGTTTTCAGGTCCATGATCGGCTGCACCCCCAGCCGCTTCCACGCGCACCGAACGACAGCCTTCAGCGGCGATCCGCTGGACTTCCTGCCGGGCCGGGTCACCAGCGTCCTACTGCCCTGAGCCGAGTCGGAGGCCATCCGCTCAACGCGGGCTGCGGACCGCGATGCGGGCGCAGGGGGTGGACAGCCCCGCCGCGACCCGGGTAAGGGCGTCCCCGAGAAGACGACCCACCGGTACCGGCGGATCGGTGCGGAGGTGGTGTGCCATGACCGTGTTGATCGCGGCTACGACTGCAGATGCGACGAGGTGTGGGTACAGGTCCTGCCTCAGGTCGGCGCCGGTGCGGTCGGCGACGGCCGCGGCGATCTCGGCCTCGGCAATGGCCCCGGCCCGCAGCATCTCACCTTGCAGGGCCGGTTCGGAGACCATCATGCGCGCGCCTGCCGTCCACTGGGCCGCGTCAGCAATGGGGGCGCAACGCGAAGCGGAGTGCCGCGACCGGCCCCTCGCCACTCGACTGGCAGCGCGGTCAAGCGGCCCAGGAGGGCCTCCACGTCGGGCCTCACAACCCGATCCCGAAGACCCTCACCCGACAGCAAGCCCGTGGACCTGCCTGACCTTTCTTCTCGCTTCGGATCTTCAGTCTGCGATCGTGTCAGTGGGGTTTGACCGCAGGGTGATCCTGCCGGGCAGCACCGTCGCGATGAGGGCCAGCGCCGTGGCTGCCGCCACGATCGTCAGATAGATCACGGGGGACATGGCCGGAGCCGCCTCACCTGTCATGCCGATACTCAAGGACGTGAGCGTGGCCAACGAGATCCCCGTACCGAGCACGATCGCGGTGAGTGCCACGGTCAGGGCCTCCAGGCGAAGCATCCGCAGGACCTGTCGCCGGGTCATGCCGGCCAGGCGCAGGAGGGCGAACTCGCGTGACCGGTCGGCGGTGGACATGACCAGGGTGTTGACTGAGGCGATGGCGGTGAAGGCCACGATGAGCCCCATGGCCACGTAGTTGACCTCGGCGTTCTCCTCGTGCGTCGTCGCTTGACGGTCCGCCATACCTCCGCTGCCGGTGACCACCGCGCCGGGGAAGCCCCTCACGACCCCTGCCAGTTGCTCCCGTACCGTGTCCCGCTTGGCACCGCCGCCGACCGCGACGAGCACGGAGTCGCTGAGCGGATTGTCGATGTGAGCGGCCACGAGATCACGTGCCATGGTCAGGTCTCCGAAGCCGAGACCCCGCTTGTACACCGCGACGACGCTCACGGCGGCGGGAGTGCCGTCGCCCAACACCAGTTTCATCGTGTCGCCGGGTTGAAGGCCCTTGCTGTTGGCGACCACATCACTGACGGCGACCGCGTGGCCGCCGAGCCGGTCCAATGAGCCCTCGGTGACCTTCAGGTCCATGGTCGAGGCAAGGCCGCGGGGGGTTACGCCCTGGACGGAGTACTTGTCCAGGCCGGGCGTGCGGACGGACGTGTGGACGATCTCGGTCACGGCCATCACGCCGGGCAGGCCCCGTATCCGGTCGGCTACGGCGCCGGGCACGCCGGGACCTGTGGAGTCGACCACCCAATCCGCTGTGACACCGTCGCGGACCTGATGCTCGGCCGCATTGCCCAGGGTGGTCTGGACGAAGATGATGGTGGACGCCATGCCGACCAGGAGGGTGAGCGGCGTGATCACGGCCGCCAGCCGCTTGGCGTTGGCGCGAGCGTTGTGCGCCGCGAGGTACCCGGCGACCCTGGACAGCCGCAGCGGAACACCCAGCACGGCCAGTGCGCCCTTGGCCGTCAGCGGGCCGAGCAGCGCGAGCCCGATCGAGATCACGAGGACCACGAGGTAGGTCACCGGCATCGAGGTCGGTTCCGTGTGCAGTGCGGCCAGGACCACGAGCAGGACGACCCCGCCGACCAGTGCGATTCCCCCGGCCACGAGCCGCCCCCAGGGCAGGCGGTCGCCCTCGATGGCGGCTTCGGACATCGCCTCGGCCGGACGGATCCGGGAGATGCGGCGCGCCGAGATACGCGCCGCCGCCCACGCCGCGAACAGTGTCGCGGCCATCGCCGCGAACACCGGGAAGGGGCTGCGGACGAGCCTCAGGGTCTCCGGGATCGTCCCGAAGTCCACGAACTTTCCGTGCAGCCAGGACGCCAGCGGCAGACCGGCCGCCGCGCCGAGCAGACCGGCGGCGAAGCCGACGCACACCGCCTCCCGGCCGATCAGCCGGCGCACCTGCTTGGGGGTTGCCGCCACGGCCCGCAACAGGGCGATCTCCTGGCGGCGTTGCTGGATGGACAGGGCGAACGTGCCGGACACGACCAGGACCGCCACGAGCAGCCCGATGGCGCCGATCGCGCCTCCCATGCTGATCAGCTTGACCCGGGCCTTGGCCGCCCCGAGGAACTCCACCCGGCCGCGGTCACCGCCGGTGGACACCTGCTCGTGGGACGACTCACCGAGGGCCGTCCGCACCGCCTTGGCCAACTCCCCGGTGCTCACACCCTCCTTGGGCAGCACGCCGATCACGGCTTCCTGGCCAAGGTGGCCGGCCAGCCGCCGGGCCTCGTCCGAGGAGAAGAAGACCGCGGCCTGTTCCTTCAGATCGCCGTTGGGGGTGGTAGCGATCCCCGTCACCGTGTAGGTCGAAGGCGAGCCGGTGGCCTGAACGGTCACCTTGTCGCCGGGGGCCAGACCCGCACGGGAGGCCAGTCCCCGGTCGATGACGATCTCATGGTCGGTCCGCGGAGGCGTCCCCTTGTCGATGCGGAACGGTGTCAGCTGGGCAGACGCCCATGCGTGCCCCGACGACTCCTTGCCGTCCGGGCCGCCGAAGATCCTGCCGTTCGGTCCGACCCCGTACGCGGGGAAGTCGAGTTCCGGCACGACCGCCCGCACCCCGGGGGCCGTCTCGATCCGCTCCCGGGCGGCCGAGGGCAGCCACACCCTTTCGCCGAGCGGCTTGGCCTTGTCCTTGGTCTTGCCCTTCTTCTTCGTGACGTGGTGGACGTTCTGGTCTGCCGCCACGATGACCGGTGTGCCGGAGTACCGCTCGGTACCGATCTCGCCGCGCAGTCCGGTCTCCAGCAGACCACCGCAGGCGGTCACCAGAGCCGCGGCGCACATCAGCGCCAGGAACGCCCCGATGAACCCCGCCTTGCGGGCCTTCAGGGACTGCAGTATGTAACGCAGCATCAGGCCCACGCTCCGAGGTGCGTCATACGGTCGGCGACGCGGTCGGCAGACGGCGACTGCATCCGGTCGGCGATGCGGCCGTCCGCGAGGAAGAGCACCGTGTCCGCGTAGGACGCCGCGACCGGATCATGGGTGACCATCACCACCGTCTGGCCGGTGGCGTCGACGCACGAACGCAGCAGGGTGAGGATGTCCCTGGCGGTGACCGTGTCCAGCGCGCCGGTCGGCTCGTCACCGAAGATGACATGAGGGCGCGTGATCAACGCACGAGCGATGGCGACCCGCTGCTGCTGGCCGCCGGAGAGCTGGGACGGCCGCGTGTTGGCCTTTCCGGTGAGGCCCACCCGGGCCAGCACCTCCTCCAGCCAGCGCCTGTCGACCCGTTCACCGGACAGCCTCAGTGGCAGGATGATGTTGTCCCGGACCGTCAGTGACGACACGAGGTTGTACGCCTGGAAGACGAATCCGACGTGCTTGCGGCGCAAGTTCGTCAACTGGGTCTCGTTCATGCCGCTGAGCGCGATGCCGCCGATCCAGCAGGCGCCGGAGGTGAGGCTGTCCAGGCCCGCCGCGCAGTGCAGAAACGTGCTCTTGCCCGATCCCGACGGACCCATGACCGCGGTGAAGGTGCCGGGTGGGATGGTGACGGACACCGTGTCGAGCGCCCGGACTTCACGTCCTCTGCGGTATGCGCTGCCGTAGATCTTGGTCACCGAATCGAGCCGGACGGCCTGGGGCATGCCGCTAAGCAACGTCTTCTCCTGACCGGTTCGGGGCCGGGAAGGCCAGGAATCGGGTGAGTACGGTCCGTGCCCCCGCGGGGGCTCCCTCGGGTCGCTTGTACCGGTTGAGGAGCGCGATGTACTCCTCGAAGAGGTCGTGCAGCTCGGTGAGGGTCACCTGGACGGTTCCGCGTGAGTAGGGGAAGGCGTCCATCCACGCCCCCAGGTCTTCGCCTTGCTGCTGCAGTCGTTCGAACAGCCGTAGATCCGCGGTGTAGGCGAGCCGGTTCATCTCGTCGACGACGACACGGGTCTGCGGATCCTGCGCGCTGCGCATCGGTAGCCGCAGGTCGCCGGAGACCGCACGCCACCAGCGCTCGCGACCGTGTCCCTTGCCCTTGTTCCCGGATGCGGGGTCGGCCTGGATCTCCTCGACGAAACCGTGCCGGGCGAGTTCTCGCAGGTGGTAGCTGGTCGCGCCGGTGTTGAGGTCGAGGGCACGGGCGAGGGTGGCGGACGTGGCCGGTCCGTGCATGGCCAACTGCTCCAGCATCTGCTGGCGTCTGGGATGTGCGAGAGCCTTCAGCCCGCTGAGGGAGGGGATGAACGTCATGTCCACAGATTGCTGTGCACAGACCTTTGTGCACGATCCGGCAGGCACCCCGGGCCATGGTGGGGATATCCCCGCCATGGCCCGGGGCCGGCCGGCCCGGCACTGCCACCGCGGGGGGTTACCTTTCGGCCACGGTGCTCGGCTGCCGCCGCGTTGGTGGTCGCCCTGCGCGCAGGCGGGCTCGTGCCCGGTCGAGCAAAGACAGGAGAGGGCCCGTCAGGGTGGTGGTGGCGAGGGCCATCACCACCAGTGCCAGGAACATGGGCGGTGTCACCATTCCGGTGCTGTAGCCGACCTGAAGAACGATCAGCTCGGTGAGTCCCCGCGTGTTCAGCAGGACACCGAGGCGTGCCGCTGTCCATCGGGACTTCCCGCCCAGGAGTGCCCCGAGAAAGCCGCCACCCATCTTGCCGAGGGTGCCCAGTACGGTGGTGAGGATCAGCAGGGTCCACGGCGCCGAGCTGAGGCTTTTGGTGAACACGGTGACACCGGTGACCACGAAGAACACCGGCACGAGTGGCCGGCCGCAGCCGGTCACAGAGGTCACGGCCGGGGTCCAGGCCGACGACGTGCCCGTGGGCATCGCAAGGCCGAAGAGCACCGAACCGAAGATCATCGACAGGCCGAGTGATTCCGATATCAGTGCCGCCGCGATGGCACCGGCACCGACCGCGGCGGCTCCCAGGCGCGGGAACCGGGTGACCCATGCTCGGGCGGGCTCGGTGTGCAGGACAGGTCCCTGCCGACAGTAGTGTGCGACATTCCGCTTCCAGCCGTGGCGGGAGGGGTCAGCGAACGCTGACGCCTCCCGCCAGGAGTTGCCGCTACCGGTCCGCGAGCCCGTCGCACGCCCAAGACGCTTTCCCGGCCGCGAACTGCGAACCCGAGGACCAGTCTGCCGACGCCCGGGCGGATGCCGAGCAGCTGCGGCAGCGGCAGTTCAGTTCATCAGAACGGGGCAGCCGGGAAGGTTCCCTGCCCGCTGGTAACGACCGGGCCGTCCTGGTCGTAGCCCGCGTAGTTATGCAGGGTGCCCCAGGAGATCCACTGGCAGTCGTTGACCTCAGCGCCCACGCGCCAGGCATCCGGGCTGTAGATGTTCCACTTCGGTCCCCAGAAGTAGACGTCCTTCTCCGAGGAGATCGCGTAGCCCGCGTTGTCCGCCCAGAACGTACTGCCGTAGGGGTCGCCGACCGCCAGGGAGACGGGTGTCCCGTTGTAGCCGGAGTTGATGAACCCGTTCGCGAACTGCCAGTGCGCGACCACCCGACCCGAGCAGGTGTCCCACATCTGCTCGACCTGGCCCGCGTAGGTGCCCTGGTAGCCGAAGCTGCCGGGGGCGCCGATGTTCTCCAGCCCGCAGGACGCTGCGGCGTTGGTGTGCATGCCCTTGATGCCCGAGCGCAGGATCGCCCGCCCGGCGGTGTTGTAGGTGACGCTCGCGTGGCTGTTGGTGATACTGATGGGCGTGTGGTGCCTCGCTGCGTTGGCCGCCTGGGAGGTGCCGGCAGCGGCCAACGCGAGGGCGGAAGCGGCCGCGGTGGCGGCGGCGATGGCGCGAAGACGCATGGTGATTCCTGACTGTGAAGTGGATCTGAGTCGAGCCGCGGCTTGGGCCGGCCCGCTGAGCGGCACAACCAGCCTGCCCGCGACATCTGGGCAAGGTCTCGCCCGTCGTTGGTGCCCCTTACCGGGGCAGTTGGTCGTTCTCTCGTGCTAGTGGCACGTCCGGACTCGCGGCGGATCTCGTTGGCCTCGGCTTCGAGCCATTGCCCCCGACTGCCGGACCGTGACGCTACGGTCACGAGTCCTTGGTCCGTCCTAGATTCGTCCTGGGCCTCGATCTTTCGCGAGGGGTCGTCGGCTTGCTGACGGCTCCTCTTCGGGTTTTTGGTGTTGTGGTTTCGGTGTTCGGGCAGGTTGGTGGCTCGGCTGGGTTCCGCGGCTCCGGTGGGGGTGAGGCTGCTCGTGGGAGCGGGAGGTTCCTGGTCAGCCGGGGTTGGGGAGGGCTTCGAGTCGTGTCAGGGCGTCTGTGACCACGTCGGTCCAGGACCAGTGTCTGGCGAGGCGGAGGATGCGGCGGCGGCCGGTCGTCACGAGCTGGGCGATGGCGGAGAACAGTCGCAATCGCATGCGGCGGGGTTCCCACCTGCGGGCGGTGCCCGTCAGCGCGAGCATGGGCATCCAGGCCCGCTACTTCACCTGAGGAGTGCAGCTTTCCCTCCGACGACCAGGACCTTAGCCTCGCGCTTTCACGAGGTGGCCTGTCCGAGAGTTGATCAAAAACGCGGAAGGCGCCTCTGACCTGCAACGATAGGACTTGCTGAGGCGCTGCTGACTCCGAGGAATGAAGCACTTCCCAGGTGAAGAAACGTATTGGGTCCTATCCCCGTGTCCGTGTCGAGGGCGGCTCACTCCTCGCACTGCTTGCGCATGCGCAGCGTCAGTCAGGTCACGGCGACGATGGTCGCGCTGGGGATTTTGTCTGGTTCATGTCGCCGATCGTCTGCCATAACCGCTGCGCCCGCCCGCGGTGTTGGTGTGCCAGGTGGTGAACGCCGGCGGCGGCGTCCAGGTCGCCGATCAGTTGCCAGCACGTGGCCTCGTCCTGACGGTCGCCGTGCCGGTGGAACAGGTGCGCCGCGCGTTCCAACGCCGGGCTCGCCCGGTCCCGGTCGTGCTGACCGGCGTACACGCGGCCGACTTCCAGCAGCGTGTACGCTGCGCACCGCTCGTCGGCCAATTCCTCGAAGGTGGCCAACGCCTGCCACAGGCAGCGCAGCGCCTCGTCCGGATCACCGCGGCGATCGTGCAGCCGGCTGAACCGTCGCAGCACCACGGCCACGCGATGCCCGTCGCCCACCGCCCTGGCGAGGCTCAAGGCCCCGTCGAACCAGAACTCCGCCTCGTCGAGCTTGCCCTGCATGAGCTTCATCACGGCCATGGAGCAGGACAGCTGCGCTTCGATGTGCCGGTCGCCCTCACCGACCGCGATGCTCAGCGCCTGCTCGACACGTTCGAGGGCTTCGTCGTCACGGTCCTGCACCCGGCTGACCGTGCCCAGCATCGCCAGCGACAACGCCTCGCCGCGCTTGTCCCCACCGTCCCGGCACAGCCCGAGGGAGGACTCCAGAGCCCGGGTGGCCCGATCGAACTCGTCTTGGTAGATGTGCAGTTGGCCAAGACCGCGTAGCAGCACCGATGCGCCGCGCACGTTGCCGGCGGCCTCGGCCGCGTCCAGCGCGAGCCGGTGCCCGTGCTGCCAGTCCTGATAGAGACACCGGTGGTCGTAGTAGGTTGCTGCCCCGGCCGCCAGCTCCCAGGCCAATTCGTCCAGGCCCCAGTCCACGGCCATTTTCACCGCGCCGAGCAGGTTATCGCGTTCCGCGTCGAACCAGCCGACCGGGTCGGCCATCAGCCGGTCCACGACCGCATCGGGCAGCGATCGGCGCGGTGCCGCACCGGGTGGGGCTGCCAGCAGCCCCGCCGCCGGCAGCCGATCGGTGCCGCGTCCGATCAGGTCGAGCCAAACGGACAGCACGCGGATGATCGCGTCCCTCTTGTCCGCCGTGGGCAGCGGGGCGGCGATCTCCACGGCACAGGTCCTGATCAGATCGTGCAGCCGGTAGCGCGGCTGGCCGATGGCGTCGGTGGCGGTCAGCCGCACCAGGCTGGCGTCGACGAGGGTGTCCAGCACCTCCTCGGCGTCCGAGCGGTCCAGCAGCGGGCCGACCACCCAGCCGGGCAGGGTGTAGGCGCCGAGCAGACCCAGCAGGCTCAGCGCGCGCACCGCGTCGGCGGGCAGCAGCCGTAAGCTCAGTTCGACGCTGGCTCGCACGCTGAGGTCCCCGATCCTCAGCTCGGCCAGCCGCCGGGACTCGTCCTCGATCCGTTCCCGCAGCACCCGCAGCGACCAGGCCGGACGGCCCGTGAGCTTGCCGCTGGCGATCCGGATCGCCAGCGGCAGATTGCCGCAGCAGTCGAGGATTGCCTCGGCCTCCTCCGGTTCCCGCTCGACCCGCCACCGCCCGATGATTCCCGTGAATAACTCCCGCGCCTCTGCCGGGCTCAGCACGTCCAGGTCGATGTGCAGAGCGCCGGGAAGCTGCGTCAGCAGAGTGCGGCTGGTGATCAACACGGCACAGCCGTTGGCGGCGGGCAGCAAGGGCAGCACCTGATCGGCGTGACCGGCATCGTCCAGCACCACCAGCATGCGACGGTCCGCCAGCAACGACCGGTAGAGCGCGGCCCGCTCGGCCAGGCCCTTAGGGATCGCACTGCCCGCGATCGAGAGCGCGCGCAGTGCCTCGGCCAGCATCAGCCCCGGGTCCCGCGGCTCATCGGACGTCGCCGCGAGGTTGAGGTAGAGCTGGCCGTCGGGGAAGGCGCCGCTCGCCTGCCGCGCAGCGTGCGTCGCCAGGCAGGACTTGCCGACACCGGGACCGCCCACGATGACGGCCACCCGGGCCCGGTTCGGCGCCGGCTCGCCGAGTAGTCCGGCGATCTCGTCCAGTGCCTCGGCTCGGCCCACGAAGTCCGGTACGTCGAAGGGTAGTTGACGCACCGGCATCGCCATGGCCGGCCCGGCGGCCGCTGCGTCAGGGCTCTGCGGTGGTATGTCCAAGGGCCTGCTCGCTGGGACCGGGGTCGTCAAGGTGGGATCCGCGGTGAGTATGCGTTGGTGCAGCGCCTGGAGCGGCGGGGTGGGGTCGACGCCGAGTTCGTCGGCCAGTGTCCGGCGCAGCCGCTCGTACACGTGCAGCGCCTCGCCTTGTCGCCGACACCGGCAGAGAGCGACTATCAGCTGTTCGGCGACATGCTCGTCGTAGGGGTGCGCGCGGAGCAGAGAGGTCAGCTCGTCAATGACCTCTCGATGACGCCCCAGTCCGAGTTCGATGACCAGACACTGTTTGAGTGTGTCCGCGCGTTTCTCGTTCAGCCGTGCCGCATCGATCTCCAGGGCCCGGCTGGAGATGTCGGTCAGGGCATGTCCGCGCCAGCAGGCCAGCGCCCTCCGAAGTGCTGCAGCTGTCTCGGACGGGTCCGTGTGCCGTTCGGCGAGGCGCCGCTCGTGGTCGAACTCCAGCAGGTCGAGCTGATCCGGGGACAGGTGGATCTCGTAGCCGCCGCGCTGCGTACTGATCAGGGAGCCTGGTGCTCCGCACGTGGCGAGGTTGCGGCGCAGCCCGGAGACGGCGTCCTGGACCTGACGGACCGCAGTGGCTGGCGGTTTCCCGTCCCACATCACGGCCAAGAGCCGTTCCATGGCGACGATGTTGTTGGCGTCAATCAGAAGCGCGGCCAGCATCTTGGCCTGTCGCGGTCCGTCTAATCGGACCTCTCGTCCGGTGATCTGGGCATGTAACGGCCCCAGTATGCCGAATCTCATCTTTCCCCCAGGTACTTCGTGATCAGCGTTGGTCACCTCGCTGACCTGGCACTAGGACGAATCTAGGACGGCCGACGGACGCGTGTCCATATCGTCGCCGTAGCGGGGCTCGCCGAAGATCAGTAGGCGGGCAATACGTGCGGAGCGTGCCCTCAAAGTCCGCGCTTGAGGCGACCAGGGGAGGTAGCCGCACCCAAGTGATGAGCAGCCCAAGCGAACTTGAGTAATCGCTGCGTATCTACGTTGACCAGGTGTCTCGATACCGCCTTCCTCAAGCCGAGCTCGCGTACGCACGGTTACCGGTCACCACGGCGCGGTCTACAAAACAGACACCAGATTCGCGTCGGCCTCTATTCCTCTCCAACCCTTTACTGAAAGGATTTCCGATGAAACCCGGAAGCCATGGATGGCGACGGATCCCGCCCATTCCCGTCGTCACCACCATGTGGGCGTAAGGGCTGTCCCGTAAACGATCTTCGGTCGATGTGGCGGCGGTCCTCCGGCGGGCGACAGTGATCTTGTGCAGGCGGACGATGCCGAGCATGACGGCTGCACGTAGGCTGCCCTCTGGCTCGGCCTAGTCACTGGGGCAGGCTCGCCTGGGGGTGATTTACCTGATAGCTCGTCATCGGTCTGTGGATGCAGTATCAGTGGCTCGCCGGGTGGGCAGAGCTCTGGGGCTGGTCGCCGCTGCGGCGGCCGTGCTGGCGACGCTGCTGTTGTCGCCTTTCGCGCTAGAGGACATCTCCGGCTCCAAGGGGGTGGACTGGAACAGATTGAGCCAAGTCGGCGCGGCGTATGGCTTCACGTCGGCGATCGTCTCGGCGCTCGCGTTGGCCGGCGTCGCTGCTTCGCTGGTAGTTCAGAACCGCCAGGCCAGGGCGGAGCAGGTCCAGGGAATTCGCAGCTACTACCTTGAGCTAGTCCGCCTGGAACTTGACGACATGGCGCTCTACCAGCCTGTTTGGGGCGCCACGGACATTGCCGATCCCCATGAGCGCAAGCGGCATGTCTATGCCGATCTGATGATGAACTACGCGTGGATGGGCTTCGAAATCGGGACCATTCGCGAGCCTCTCCTGCGGGACATGCTGGCCGGGATGTTCACCGGAGACGCTGGGCGGCACTACTGGAGCAGGGCCCAGATCTCGTGGACCGCCAGCTCGTCCGGAAGCCGTATCGGTCGTCGGTTCCTGGCCATCGTGGGCGAGGAGCACGCTCGCGCTGTCGCTGCCGGACCACCAACGCCGTCGGCCGTCGCACCTCGTCCGCCTGACGTGCCCGTCGCCGGAGCAGCGCCCGCATGGCGAACGTCAGTCGGCGCCCTGATCGGCCTGGGCGCCGGCTTAGCGCTCGGATCCCTCCTGCGCAGCCGACGCTAAAGGCTGTCGGCTACGGGTTGGATGATCAAGGTGTGACTGGTGTGATTACGGCGTCGGAGCCGTCTTGGATAGCCCCGTTCTCGGGTCTGAGCCCGCGCTGCTTCGGGAAGTTGGTGACCGCGCTACGGAGCGAGGGGGCCGACGCGGTTGGCAGGGGACGGCCCTGGAGCCTGTCCCTTGAGGACCGAGTGCTGCTGGTCGCGGCCTACTGGCGCACGAACCTGACAATGCGCCAGCTGGCCCTGCTGTTCGGCATCTCGAAGTCGGCGGCAGACCGGATCATCGACCACCTCGGCCCGCTCATGTCCCTGCAGCCGCGGCGCCGGTTCTCCAAGGACACCGTGCTGATAGTGGACGGCACCCTGGTGCCCACCCGCGACCACGAGGTAGCCGAGCAGTCCAAGAACTATCGGTACTCCACCAATCACCAGGTCGTAATCGACGCCGACAGCCGACTCGTCGTCGTGGTCGGTCGACCGCTGCCCGGCAACCGCAACGACTGCAAGGCGTGGCAGCTGTCCGGAGCCAAGGACGCCGTCGGCAGGACCACGGTGATCGCAGACGGCGGCTACCGGGGCACCGGACTGGTGATTCCGCATCGCCGCGAGCGCGGTCAGACCGAACTGCCGGCGTGGAAAGAGGAACACAACGCCTCCCACCGCAAGGTCCGCGCCCGTGTCGAGCATGCCTTTGCCCGCATGAAGGGCTGGAAGATCCTCCGCGACTGCCGCCTGAAAGGCGACGGAGTCCACCACGCCATGCGCGGCATCGCCCGCCTACACAACCTCGTCCTCACGGGATAGGAGCAGACCCCACCGGTCGGCCCACCGCGCCCCCAACCCGTGGAAGATCGTTTACGGGACAACCCTTAGTTGTCGGCCACGCGGTCATAGGACTCACGGACCACGTCGAGATCGGCCGGGCGGTCAACACGGTGTGCGCACATCCGCCAACAATAGGACGACCATCTTGTACTGATGGGCTCGCGTTTTCACCCGTCACCGCTCTCCAGGGAACAGCCCGGCCCGCGACCCCAGTTCCTGCCGCGCCGTCGGCCACCCGTCTCCGCCCGCGCTCACCAACACAGTTGTGGCACGCGCCGCCCCTGAACCCAATCGGGTGACTTTGGGCAAGTTTCATGGTGGACTACCGCAGGTCAGCCCCTGGATGGGGAGTAGCAGGCGTAGATTCTTCACCAACTGAGTTTTTAGCCCTAGCTAAAGGTGGCATGCTGATGGAGTGGCAACGAGCGTTGTCTCTCCATGAGTTGGGGGTGAATCATGGGCATCTTTGCCCGTGACGAGAGCCGGACGACCTCAGCGGCTTCCCGGATAGCGCGACAGGCGACGGCCTCCCTGGCCGGCGTACTGGCGGGGCAGGGCAAGACCCGCTCCGACCTGGCGGCGGCCATGGGTGTCAGCCCGGGCCGGGTCAGTCAGATCATGTCCGGCGATGCGAACCTGACCGTGCGCACCCTGGCCGCCGTGGCGGAGGCGCTGGATGCCGACGTCCAGATCACCTTCCGTCCAAGAGAGCAGTCGGCGGACGCCAAGGCCTGTGCCAGCACGGATTCGTCGCACGTCAGGAGCAGCGGGCTGCCGGCCCGTCACTGAGCCTCGAGCTCGGCAGTCTGCCGCTCAGTCGTCCCGCCCCCAGGGCTCACCCCCTGTTGTCAGCGGGTGAGCCAGCGCTCGAACCAGCGGCGCTGTGGCGGCAGAGCCGGATGGTGGAACGCATCGTTGGACGCCGCCTTCGCCCGCAGGGACTTGAGCTCATCGCCATCGCGGCGGCGACCGTGGGCGTAGGCGAAGCGCAGCAGGTGTCCGCACTGGGCGAGGGCGGTGCCGAACGCCTGGCGGCGGGCGATGAGTTCGTCATCGGTCGGTTCGCGCTCGGCCTGGCGGCACGCCTCGTCGATGCTGGTCGCCACGTCCAGAGCGGTGTCGATCGCTGTCTCCACCTCCGTATAGATGGCATTGATCGTCTTGGTCTCGGCGGTGAGGGGATGCCTCTCCAGCAGGTATAGCTTGAGGTCGTGGACGAACACCCTGAGCTGGGCAGACGTTTCAATACCCTGGATAAAGCGGTCTGACCAGGTGCAGGCGTCCAAATGGACGCGCTGGACCAGCCGCTCCCTGACCAGGGCGATGCCCAGGGTCATGAACTTGATGTACGGCTGTGCCGTCTCGTCCTGTTTGCGTCGGGGCAGCGCGGTCGCCCCGGTCACGGCACCCGCGATCACCGGAGGAATCGACGCTGCATGCGGCAGCAGCACCACCGCGCCGGCCCCCACCGCACCCATCAGCGCCAGCACGAGCAGCAGCAGACAAGACGACGCCCAGCTGCCCAGCAGCCGTCCCTTGCCGGAGAACTCGCGGGCCAGGCCCACCCACGCGATGGCCGCGCTCACGGCAGCGGGTAACGCGTAATCAGCCAGCCAGGTATGGTCAAGCCAACTCATCGACAGCCGCCCCCAAGACGGTTCCACGGACAGGGCCGGACCGCCGTCAGCGTGCAGATGCCAAGGGGTCTCCCTCTCGGCACATGGCACACTGGCGCTCGGCCCTCTCGCCGCCCACCTGTCGTCGCCAGCTGCCGCGAGTGGAGTTGATGATGTCAGCCAACGTGATACCACGCCGTTACTTTGAGCGACAATTCGCCAGCGTGTCCGGCCCCTGCCCCGAACCCGCTTCTCATCCCGGGCACTTGCCGACTCGATGACCGTTGAATCGGACCGTTCTGTCAGCTGAAGCACGCAGCGGCGCTGGTTTGATCGTCCCGGGGCGTCGGCCCAGCGAACCCCGTCAGCGCCGCCACGTCAGTGCCTTGTCAGGGGCCCGTGCCACGCTCTTTCACGTGAACGACCCCGGGGACGCCTCCGGGGGTCGGGAACGAGGAGAGGTGCCCGGAGTGGTTGATCGGGGACCAGCGAGCACGCCTCACGGTCGGACCCCCACAGGGTCCACGCAGGTTCGAATCCTGCCCTCTCCGCCAAGGAAAGGACATCCCGTGCCGGGGTCGGCGGCGTGGTCGGAACCGGATCGCAGTGGCCGGCATGTCACCTGTCACTGGGTCAGGCATCGTGCCGGATGACCGTACCCATGGCGTTCATCCTGTCTCGCCGTCCCCTCCCTCTCGTCGGCCCCACGCGGAGATGGTCATCTGGGGGATGTCGACGAACGTCGGGTCTTCGAGTAGTTCGGTGAATGCGCCGAGGTCCGCGTCGCTGACGAGGCCGCTCGCCAGGAGAGCGGGGGCGGCCCGCTCGATGAGCGGACGCCAGCGGTCCTTGGCGAGTCCGCCCATGCAGCCGAGGTTTCCGGCAAACGCCACCTCGGTCAGTGCGTTGCGGGCGAGGAGCGCGGGCAGACCGCGTGCCCAGGTCATGTCGGCGCCGTGCTGCCGGTGGGTGTGCTGGTAGGCGGTGAGGATGCGCTGGACCAGCGGGAAGGGGGAGGTTCCCGGGGGCAGGTCGTACGGCTCCTCGACGACGAGCCAGCCACCGGGGGAGAGCCAGCCGACGGCCCGCGCGATCATCTCGTCCCGGTCGGGCAGGTGGCAGAAGAGATAGCGGGCGTGGATGAGGTCGAACGAGCCGGGCGCGTAGTCGTGCTGTGTGATGTCGGCTTCCTGGACCTCGAGGTTGGCGGCCCGGCCGGCATCGAGAAGGCGGGTGTCGATGTCGACGGCGACCACGCGTCCGGCGGGGCAACGGGTTGCGAGCCAGTAGGCGATGGAACCGGCGCCCGCGCCCAGTTCCAGGCAGTTCCAGGACGCCTGGACGGGAAGGCCGTCGATGACGTTCCTGGTGAAGATGTCCACGCTTCGCTGGATGGACTCCAGGCGGTCACGTTCGCCCGGGTCGTCGTTGCCGAGCATGCCGGTGCTGTAGGGGGCGGTGGCGGCTTCCCTCATGCTTGTCCGCCTCTCACCGGCAGTTGCCTGTCCGTCATCGTACGCCCGGCCCGACCGTCACTGTCCACCAGGACGGCCGGGCCGGGCATGAGTACCCGTATTCAGACGGCTACAGGCTCATGCCTGCCATCGTGCGCTCGAGAGCGTTCGCGTACAGGCGCGCGCCCTGGATCTTCGGGCGACGGTCGATGTGTTCGGTGCGGCGGCCCGGCCGCGCCGCTCGTCCTGGACGGGCTGGGCGGGACGGCGGATCAGGACGCCTGGCGGGCAGTCAGCGGCGGCGCGGGCGCGGCGCCAGCTTGAAGACGGCGATTCCGGCGGCCATCAGTGTGGTGGCCGCCACCATCACGGCCATGCTGTTCATCCACAGGCCGGTGGCAGCCAGTGTGGCGCCTCCGGCGCCCGTGGTGCCGGCGCCTATCACTCTTCCGTACATGCTTGGTTCTCCTGGTGCTTCGGTGGTTGGGGGGTGGGTCTCAGGTGGCCACCCACTTCTCCTCGCTGCGGCGCAGCAGGCCCCACAGGGAGGTGAAGTAGATGGCGTGCTGGAACAGGTCGTAGAGCATCTCCGGGACCATCAGTACGGCGACCAGGACTGCGAGGGGGCCAGCGCGGCGCACCGCGACCGTCTTCTCCAGCACGAAGATCAGGCCGATGGAGGTCCAGAACGGTGAGAGCCCCGGCCAGCCGTAGAGACTGAGGGTCATGGCCATGAAGGTCAGGTAGACGAGGAAGGACAGCGCGCCGAAGCCCATCAGGAACTGCTGCACGAAGTAGCGGGCGGTGACCTTGGTCCAGCCGTAGTCGCGCAGGTTCTCCAGGGCGCCGCGCTGCCAGCGCAGCCGCTGGTGCCACAGCTTGGGCAGGGTGGTCATCACCTCGGTGGTGACGGCGCAGCCGGCCGGTGACATGGTGCGGTAGCCGAGGGTCTTGACCGCCTTGGTCATTTCGTCGTCCTCGGTGAGTGAGGCGAGGCTGTAGTAGCCGGTGCCGCCGCCGATGAGCCCCGCGCGGCGGGCGGCTCGCACTTCGCGCAGCACCCGCGCCTGGAACATGGTCCCGGTTCCGGTGAGCACCTGTGCCCTGCCGCCGGCGCGTTCCAGTTCCCAGGCATAGCGGTGGAATTCCATGCGTTGCAGCAGGCCGAGGAATCCGCCGCCCTCCTCGCCGTAGAAGACACCGCCGACTGCGCCGACCTTGCGGTTGAAGGTGGCTTCGGCGGTCTCGGTGAACCGGGGGGTGAGGACGGTGTCGGCGTCCTGTACCAGCAGCAGGTCGCGGTCGTCCATGTGGGGCAGGATCCAGGCGATGGCCTGGTTGAGGGCGCCGGCCTTCTTGTGAGTGTTGCCCTGGGTGTGCAAGACCTGCGCGCCGTGCCTCGCGGCGATCTCGGCCGTGCCGTCGGTGCAGTTGTCGGCGACGACGACGATCAGGTCCGGGCGTCGTACCTGTTCCCACAGTCCCTTGATGGCAGCGGCAATGCGGTCTTCTTCGTTGTGGGCCGGTATGAGCACCGCGAGGCGCGGGCAGATTGCGGGTTCCTCACGCGCCGCGTGGGCACGGCGGGTTGCGTGGCGCCTGGTGCCGCGCGACCGCTTGGTCGGTGCCGGGCCGGCCGCCGCAGGCGCAGCGAAGTCGAGCATGGCGGGAGCCCCCGTGGTAACGCGTGCAGGCCCGCCTCTGCTTCCCCCCGGGCCCTATCCAGGCTCAGATTCTTCACGCTATCCACACATTCACACAAGCTGTCACAGATCACGGATTGAGCAAGGTGTCCACCCCTGTCCACATAAAATGTCATGCACCGTTCACTGGGCGGGAGGCTGCGGATCGCGCCGTAGGCCGGACCGGCGGTCGGGACGAAGCTTGCCTTCGTAGACCAGCGCATCCCAGCCGTGCCCGGTGAGCCGGGCCACCCACACAACGGGCCCGCCCCCATACACGAACAACTCCGTGCACTTCTCCCGGCCGATCACCTCAACCAGGCCCTGCTCGGCCATACTCTGCACTACCCAGTAACCGACGACCACCGCTACCAGCGGCCCTGACTTGGTCTCACCCACGAACGAGACACTCCACGAATGGCCTCCTGATAGGTCAGATAAGGCAGGTGTCGAGCGTTACTGCGCACCGCTTGATGGCGATCGAAAGCGGGCCACGATCTGGTGTGCGTACTGATCCTCCGGGCCGAGGTCCTGGACCGCTCGATGGGCCTCCTGTGCCCGATCTGTCCCGCACAGCAGCCGAACAAAGACGTACAGAGCGTCGCAGTCACCATCTTTCGCGCGGCCGCGAAGCGCCGTCTCCATCCCCTGCTCGCGAAGCGATCTGTTGAGCCTCCGGCGCGCATGGACATCCGTGAGGGCCAGTTCCGTGAGCTCCGAAAACCGCCCCGCACGGGCGAGCAAATCCATGTGCCACAGGTGGTTGTCGTGCATGTAGTGATCGGTGGAGTGGCACTCGGCGTGGGCGCTTACCAGCGCGATGGCCGCATCCCAATCCCGGAGCTGTTCCGCTGCCCGGGCCTGCTCGAACCACTCCACAGGACGAGTATCGCGTAACGCCTTCTCGTACAACGTGGTGGGAGAGGTAGCCGATGAAGGTCCGCGAGACCCAAGCCCCTACCGCCTTCCCGCTCCCCGCCAAATGCGCAGGCCGAAAAGGCAGGCGGAGGCGCCGCGCGACGGCTCGCCGCAACCGCCCAGGCAGGCCGGGACGCCGAGCCCGAAGGAGGCCCGGCAGTAACGAGCACGCACAACCGGGCCTGCAGGATGTGGCGACAACCGCGGAATCCAGGGGCGCGCATCGACCCCATTAGGCAGCCTGGTCGAAACCTGCCGTGGCTGCGTCCTGCTCACGCAGCGGGGTGAAGTCGACGTCTGGTGCGGCGCCGCGTGGATCGTTCGGGGGTTCATGCGGCTTTGAGTGGGCTGCCGTCGTAGGTCCAGCGGTAGGGCTTGGCGTCGTGTTCGTCGTAGGCCAAGACGAAGGTGTCGATGGCCGATGCCAGTTCGTCGCGGGAGGCGAACGCGGTCCAGGCAGTGGCGTCTTGGAACGGTGGTTGCGCAAGCGGCTGGGGCCGCTTCGGCTGCCGGCAAGGGCGCGCCGGGTCGCGTACTGTCCGACCGGCATGGCCAGTCACAGCGTCACCAGGGCCATCATCGACCGCCCCGGCAATGGCCGTTCAGGCTGGTGCTGCAGGCCGAAGGAGGCATTTAACGCATTGGCCCGGCGCTGAGGCAGGGTGCGCTCACTCGCAGTAGACGTCCGCCTCTGGCCGCTGGCCGGTGGCCAGGAACCGTGAGACCGTTTCGTCTCCGCAGGCGTTGCCGTTGGCCAGGTAGGCCTCGTGTCCGGTGGAGTTGACGGTGACCATGACGGCACGGCGGCCCAGGGCGGTACGGAGCTTGAGGGCGCCGCTCAGCGGTGTCGCCACATCGCGCTCGTTCTGGACGAGCATGATCCGGCCGGCCGGTCCGCGGTCGGTGATCCGCACCGGCGCCTGTTCCGGCCGCCACGGCCAGGCGGCGCAGACCATTGCGTTGCGAGGCATGCCCGCGGTCAGCGGGTACTTGGCGCGGCTGTCGTCGACGGCCTTCTGATACACGGCGGTTGACCGGGACCAGGCGACGTCATTGCAGATGGTGGCGGCGGCCACGCCGGTGAGGTTCTGCAGCACGGTGTCCGGGGGTGACTGCGGTGCGGGCGGGACCGTGCCCTTGCGCGCGGCCAGGATCAGCTGGGCCAGTGCGGGGTAGTCGTCGGGGTCGTAGAAGCTGTTCAGCATGGTCTGGCGCAGGACGTTGCCGTTCAGCTCGGGCGGGTTGGCGCCGGGCCAGGGGATCGGGGCGCGGTCCAGGCGGGCGGCGAGCCGGAGGAAGAGCGGGCGCACCTGGGCGGCCGTGTCGGTCAGCCGGTATGGATTGCGGGGGGCCGAGGCCCACTTGGCGAACGCGGGGAAGTTGTCCTCGACGCCCACCTCGAACGCGGCGAGCCAGGCGCGCTCCGCCCTGACCGGGTCGGGGTTGCCGTTGCTGTCGAGGACGACGCGGTCCGTGCGCTGCGGGAACAGCTGGGCGTAGACCGCGCCGACGTATGTCCCGTACGAGACGCCCCACGCTGACAGGCGGCGTTCGCCCAGCGCGGCCCGGATACGGTCGATGTCACGGGCGTTGTCGACCGTGCTGATGTGTCGTATCAACGCGCCGCCGTTGCGGGCGCACGCGTCCGCCATGCGCCGGGCGGTGGCCATGTTCCCGGTGACCGATCCGTTGGCGTCGGGCCAGGGCCGCAGTGCCGTCGGGGCGAGGTCGCCGTGGTCAACCCCGCAATTGACCGCGGTGGAGGGCGCGTTGCCACGCGGCGCGAACCCGATCAGGTCGTACTGGTCCCGCACGGCCTGAGGCAGCTTCTGACCCTTGCCGGACGGCTCGTCGAGGCTGTCGCCGCCCGGCCCGCCGGGGATGAGCAGCAGGGCGCCCCGGCGCGCCGACGGCTTCTCGCTGCGGATACGGGAGAGCGCCAGGTCGATCTTCGGGCCGTTCGGGTCGGCGTAGTCCATCGGCACGGTGAGGGTCGCGCACTCCTGTCGGGGATCGAGGCCAGTGCCCTCACACCTGGCCCAGTGCAGCGGGCTGCCGGCACTGGCTGAGGCCGTGAGCGGAGTGATCAGGCCGAGGAGGACGGCGGTGGCGGCGAGGAGTGAAGCGTTGCGGATGCTCTTCGTCATGGCCAGAGCCTCGCTGATCTTCGTCGGCTCTCCCATCCGGTCAACGTCCGTCTTCCCTGGGGGTTAGCCCCACCCTCGGCTCGGTTCGTCACACGGCCCGGCGGTCCACGGAGAGGATCTGTGAGCATCACCGGGACCTCGACGCCGTGCCCGGTGTCGTAGTGGTCGCAACCACTCCCTCCGGACGGAATCAACGTGAACTGACACACCGTCAGCTTCCGGTGACGGTGCGGTTAGCCTCCCGGTCCCGGTCACCGGCGGTTCGTCAGGCCCTTGAACCACTGCAGGATCTTCGGGTAGGAGACCAGCGCCGAGCCCGTGTGGTCTACGTTTCCGGCGTTGACGATCGGCGCGTCGACTCCGTTGGCCGCCAGACTGTGCCGGCAGGACAGCGTGTTGGCGAGGGCGACGTCGGTGTCCAGGTTGCCGTCGTAGAGGCGGACGGGGGCGTGTGGCGTCCAGTCGGTGCACACGGCGTCATCGGTGCGCATGATCCGTACGAGCACGCCCTTGGGGTGCTTAAGTCGCTCGATGAAGTGAGGGGTGAGTAGTTCCTCGGGGGTGCCCGGGAGCCTGGCCGCGATCTCCTGGTCGGGGTGGCTGCTGTCGAAGAGGGCGGTCACGGTGCTGGCGTAGGGAGGACGGAAGGCCTCGGCGGGCGCGTTGTAAATGGGGTGCAGCCGGTTCCAGGCGGTGATCACATACGCGAGGTAGAAGGTCGCGGTCCGTGGTGCCAGCCGGCCGTCGAAGGCGGCGGGGACCTCGGCGCCGCTGAGGTCGTACGGTCCGCTCACGGGGGCAAGCGCCGTCAGCCGCAAGCCCGGGACGGCGTCGCGCTGCAGGGCCCGGCCCAGGCCTATCGCGGCGGTGGCCCCCTGGGAGAAGCCGGTGACCATGACCTTTCCGTCCGCGATCACCCCCTTCTCGGCCTCGAAGGCCCGCGCGGCCTTCAGCATGTCGACCGAGGCCGTGGTCTCCGAACCGATGTCCATGTAGGGGTGTGGTCCGGTGCCGAGTCCCAGGCCCAGGTAGTCCGGGGCGACGGCGGCGAAACCCGCACCGGCGAACATCACCGTCACCGCACGGTCCGCGCCGTCGGTGACCGACCCGGCGCCGCCCCGGTAGGCGAGGGTGCCATGGGTGTACGAGACGGTAGTGAGCTGTCGCGGGCCGTGGCCGGATGCGGTACGCGGAAGTGTGACCAGGCCGCTGGCGACGGTCGGTCGACCGGTCGCGGTGATTGTCCGGTAGGTGATGCGGTAGACATCGGCACCGTTCTTCGCGGTGTCTGGGGCCACAAAGCCGCTCTTCTTGACGTATGCGGTGGCCTGGGCGGTGTTCAGGCCCTCCAGTTCGACGGTGGAGACCAGCGTTCCGCGCTGCGGTCCCGCGACGCGCGCAGGTCCGGCAGCCAGGGCCGGGGCCGCGGTGCCGGCCGCGATGGACAGGCAGATCGCGGCGCCCAGAGCCGCACGGCTGCGGCTGCGGCGAGGGCGCCGCAAGGGGCGGGTGGACTGGGTCGAGAGGTCTCGCCGGACGAGTGCCATCGCTTGGTCCGTTCTCTGGACAAGGGCTGCTGACAAGGCAGCACTCTTCCGTTCCTGGCTCCCTGTGCCTATGTGGTTGCTCCCCCGACCGGGGTGGGGGATGCAGGGTGGGGTACTCCCCCGGGGCCGAGGGCCGATGCGTTCTCAGGAAGTGATCTGGAGGAGTACGAGGGCCTGCTCGCGACGTGACCGGTAGTGATCGGTTGCGGCGGCGATGTTGTGCCAGTCAGCCTGGCGCATCGGGACCAATGGCGAGGTTGCGTAGGGTGGCCATGAGGCGAGGTGCTGTGCCGGTGCGATCCGGGAGGCGTCTTCGCCGTAGGTGACGTCCCGTACGTGGTGCAGGGCTTCCGCGGAACAGTGGTCCCGGACGAGTTCGGCCAGACGTGCGGGGCCTGCCTGCTCGGGGGTGAGGCAGGTAACGGCGTAGACGGTCTTCGTCTGGATCCTGCCGGTCTGGTGGTTCACGCGGCGGCGTTTGATCTGTATTGCCTGGGCGGCGTGCGGGAAGCGCAGGCCGGGCCGACGGTACATGCCTTGAGCCGGCGGATCTCACGCCGCCCGTGGCCGGTTGTGGTGGTGCGGCCCTGCAGTGGGATCTCGCTCCAGGGCAGGCGTTTGATCTGTTTGCGGAGCTTTTGCTGGTTGCCCTTGACCACCAGCAGATAGTGGCCGCCGGCCGCGACGATGTGGTGGGCGTGCTCGCGCTGGGTGTGCATGGCGTCGGCGGTGACGACGACGCCATGCAGGTCCAGCTTCTCCAGCAGCGGGGTGAAGGCGGGGATTTCGTTGCTCTTGGCTGCGATCTGACGCTGGGCGATGACGGTCTGGCTGTCGTGGAGGGCCGCGGCCAGCAGGTGCACGGCGTGGCCGTCGGTGCGCGATCCACGGACTGTCTTCCCGTCGACAGCCAGCCCGGTCAGCCGGTCAGGTTCGTCGACCAGGTCGGTCGCGCGGCGAGCCAGCCAGCCGCTCACCGCATTATCGACCGTGTCCCCGTCCAGCCGCGCCAGCAGGCGTCCGAGGGTAGACGCGTTCAGGGTGGCCCGGTTGAGCCCCAGCTGGTCGTGCACCTCAGCGCCGCGTCGGCCGCGAAGCGGGCGATCTGCGCAAGCGACCGCGCGCCACCGAGCGCCGCGACCAGGCACAGCCCCAGCAGTGAGACGATCCGGTAGCGGCGTCCTCGTGCCCGGCATGGATGGGGGAGGCGGTCGAACAACTCGGCCACTGTGGCCAGTTCAGAGGGGTTCGTGGGTGGACATGGCCCGGCTGCGTCCTCGAAGTGGCGCGTGAGGACGCTGATCAGGGAAGATTGCACGCGGACGCGGCTCCAGGTCGATCTTCGGTCTCAGCCACCTTGATCATCTGACGTCGCGTCCGTCGTTTCCACTCGGGCATGCCACCCACCCCACCGGCCGGCGGGCCTTTGTTGCCATGTGACCGTGGAACACTCCCGCGGGTGCGCGTGTCCACACCGGAAAGGGCCGGGGGAGATCAGCTCTGGGCGGTGGGCCGGACGACGATGTCGTTCACGTCGACCGCGGCAGGCTGTTCGATCGCGAAAGCGATGGCCCGGGCGATCGCGTCGGGCGGGATCGCAATGTCGTCCCGCATCTTCGTGATCTCTGCTCTGACCTGGCTGTTGGTTGACGCCTCGGCGAAATCGGTCGCAGTCGCACCAGGTGAGACGGTGGTCACCCGCAGGGAGTCGCCGGCTTCCTGGCGCAGTCCTTCGCAGATGGCCCGGACCGCGAACTTGGTGCCGGCGTAGACGGCCATGGTCGGCACGATGCGAAACGCCGCCGTGGAGGCGGTGGTGATGAAGTGGCCGGTTCCCTGCGCCCGGAAGACCGGCAGCGCGGCGCCGATCCCGTGCAGCACGCCCTTCACGTTGACGTCGACCATGTGGTCCCACTCCTCGACGCGCAGATCGTCGAGAGGCGAGATGGTGCCGACTCCGGCATTGCTGACGAGTACGTCGAGTCGGCCGAAGCACTCACTGGCCAGCGCGACCAGGGCCTGCAGATCGTCCCGCCGGGTCACATCGGTGCGGATCTGCACGGCCGTGCCACCTGCCTTCTCGATCCGGGCCACCAGTTCCGCCAGGCGTTCGGACCGGCGTGCGCCGAGGACGAGTCGCGCGCCGCGTTCGGCGAGCAGCAGCGCGGTCGCCTCGCCGATGCCACTGCTGGCTCCCGTGATCGCCACCACTTTGCCCTTGATTCCGGACATGAGTTGCCCTCTCCGTCTTCGGCACCGGGGCCGGGGTGCCGAGCGGCAGCGGGTCCTGGAAGAGCGTCCGCCAAGCCGTTGCGTACTGGACGGCCGGGTGCCGGTGTGACCGTGTGAGGCCGTCGGTCATGCCGCGGCCCGTGCTCACGCACCAGTCTCCGTTCGGGCTTAGCCTGGTATCCAGACCGTGTTTATTCTGGAACTGAGAGTGCTATGTATGCGTCATGCCCACGCAGTCGGACCAACGCCGTCAGCTGAGTGAATTCCTGCGCAGCCGAAGAGAGCGCCTGACCCCTGACGAGGTGGGCCTGCCCCAGACCGGCCGCCGCCGGACTCCGGGACTTCGCCGCGAGGAACTGGCACTGCTGGCCGGGATCAGCGCCACCTGGTACACGTACCTGGAGCAGGGGCGAAAGATCCGCGTCTCCGAACAGGTGCTCAACGCCCTCGCTGCGGCGCTGCGGCTCGACCGGCACGAGCGCGATCATCTTCTCCAGCTTGCCGGTCACGCACCTGCGGCCGAAGCCGAGGAACGCGAGCTGCTCCCGGCCGAGGCGGGTGCCGTCCCCCTGTTGCTCCAGCCTAACCCGGCGTACATCATCGGCGGCAACTATGACGTCCTCAGCCACAACCAGGCAGCCCACGAGTTGTTCCCGAGGCTCATCACGGAGGTGGACTGGCCCGCCAACTTCGCCCGCTGGGTGTTCCTCGAACCGGTGGCCCGGGACGTCCTGGTCGACTGGGAACCCGAAGCACGCGGCCTGCTCGGCCGACTTCGGACGCTAGCGGCACGCCACTCCGGCGACCCGCGGTACACCCGGCTGATCGAGGACCTGAAGGAGGGCAGCCCGGAGGTGCGGGACTGGTGGCCGCAGTACGAGGTGCAGGCCCGGCATAGCGGTCGCAAACGGCTACGGCACCCGCAACGGGGAGCGATCGATTACGCGTACACCGCTTTTCACCTGGCCGAACAGCCGGAACATACGCTGGTCGTCTATGTCGACAGCAGCGAACGGCCCGACGGGAGCGCAGCCGTGACCGGCGAATGAAGGAGGAGGCCGGCGGCAGTACCAGCGCTTACGATACGGCGGCGGAGGACCAGCGGCTGCGCGCCGAGCAACTGCTGGAGAAAGGGTCGGGGGCCCAGCCATTCTTCAATGCTGAGCCGCACACGGTTACTTCTCCGTCGGCTCCGGGGCGGGTCCAACCCTGGTGGGGCACGACGAGCCTGGTTCGTCTCGAACCAGGGGCTCAGGCTGACCCCGTCCCACCGAACCCAGTGGCCCTTATCTCGCCACCTGAGAACGCATCAGCCCTGCCCCCAGGGCGCCGCTGTCAACGGTTCCTGAATTTTCAGAGACTGGCGACAGCCGCTGGTCAGGATCGACCGGCGGGGTCGTTCATCGAACGCGCCCAGCCCCGCTGCGGCGACGACCACGGCCTAGACCTGATCGCCGTCACCTTGTCCACCCCGGCACCCCGCACGCTTCGGCCTATCTCCACGGCCGCCAGGCCGGGGACTCCACGAATCCGGGGTCAGCTCAGGGCGAGGTGCTGGGGTGTCCCTTGGACAGGCGGCGACGGCAGATGATGCAGCACGCGAGTTGCACAAGCCCCTGGTGCAGATCAGCGCAGTGTTCGTAGCGGATCCGCAGGCGTTTGAACTGGTGGAGCCAAGCGAAGGTTCGCTCGACGACCCACCTCGTACATCCCAGGCCGGAGCCGTGAGCGGTGCCGCGTCTGGCCATCGGCGAACAAGGCGCGGCGACCCTCCCGAAGAAATTCACCCATGGCACTGAGCCTGTTCACCCGCCACACCGCCGTACAGCACACGGCAACGTGGACGCCGCCGGCACGACCCTCGTCCAGCACGCGCGCGGCGCCGTTGAGGGAAGCGACAGGGCGCGGTTGTCCTCGTCTACGCCCGCTGACGGCGACCGGGGCGGGGCTTAGCGTCAGGAGGTCACCCTTGGCCCTCCGTGGACCGGCAGTCGTTCCACAGGGCGGCGAGGCGGGCCGGGATCTGGGCGATGGCGGCACACCCCCGAGGTCCGGCGGGGAAACTGTCGCTGGCCATGTAGCGCCAACCGGCACCCGGGCGATCGACGAAGTACTTCATCGCAGCTCCGTCATCCTGCAGGGCGACCTGCTCCGCCTCCGTACTGCCGGCAGTGAGGTGGAAGCGGGTTCCCGCGTAGAGGACTCCGTCGCAACTGCCGTAGTAAAACGTGCCCTTGACGGGGGCAATGTGGATGAGGGGCGGTTGAACCTGTCTGCGGTAGGCCGATGTGACGCTCGTTTTGACAGTGGGCGATGCCAGCAGCGACCGGCAGCCGCCGGTCTTGGCCGAGGAGCCTGCAGCAGTGTGCCCGGCCGATGTACCCACCGTCGCGGACGCTACGGCTGACGAGGAAGGCTTTTGCGTCGCGTTCGGAGTGCTGCTGTTCGCTGTGACGCTGTTCTGCGTGCAGCTTGTGAGCAGGGCCACCGCAACAGCGGCCATCCCCAGAGTGGTACCGCGGTACAGGGAACGGTTCCGGCGTGTCATTTCGGACCAACCTCTCTTGATACGTCCGCACAGGCCCGAGATGGCGTAACTCGGATGCGTCTCACGATCTTGGGCATCAAGACGCTGCGCCATGCAGTGCGGTTTCACCGCTGCCGTGTCAGTTCACCGGGTGATCCGGTCACCGCAGGGCGGGCCCAGTGTTTTCGGCAGGGTGTTTGGGGACCACTCGGGCAACGAGAACGGGGGCCGCGATTTGGGCAACGAGTTTGGGGGCCACGTGATCTGATGGTGTGTGACATGCCGCTTTCGGCGTAATGGCTGGGTTGGGCCGTTTGGCGGGTCACGCTGTGCGCGTTGATCAAGGTCGTGTCAGGAGACCTTCGCGTGTACAGATCGCGTGAGTGGATCTTCGAGCGGATCCGCCGGGACCGCCGGAACGATCCGACGGTGTCGCAGCGGACGCTGGCCCAGCGGTACAAGGTGTCGCGCAAGACGGTGGCGATGGCGCTGAACCATCCGGTGCCGCCGGTGCGGAAACCGCCTCCGCCGCGGGTGAGCGTGCTGGAGCCGGTGAAGGGCTTCATCGACGCGATGCTGCGGGAGGACACGCGGGCCCCGAAGAAGCAGCGACATACCATCGACCGGATCGTGCGGCGTCTGGCAACCGAGCACAGCTTCGAGGAGGCGTCGTACTCGACGGTCCGCGACTGGGTGCGCAGGCGTCGCCCGGAGATCGAGCGGGAAGCCCGCGAGGGGTGGCGCTTCCTGGACGGGATGGTGCCGCAGGAGAAACGGCCCGGGGAGGAAGCCGAGGTCGACTTCGCGGACGTGTGGGTCGATCTGGCAGGGCAGCGGCGCAAGTGTGTGCTGTTCACGCTGCGGATGTCGTACTCGGGCAAGGCCGTCCACCGCGTCTACGCCACCGCTTCCCAGGAGGCTTTCCTGGAAGGGCATGTGGAGGCGTTCACTGTCCTGGGTGGTTATGTGGGTGACAACTCTTCCGCGATCTCGTGTTCCCGGTCAGGATGGTCGCTCCCGTCGAGGAGCTCGGATGGCCTGGCAGCCGCAGTTGGTACGACGCGTCGATGCCGCGGGAAACCCCACGGCATCACTCGGGCACGCCCTGGTCGACGACTACCTGGAGTTCGTGGCGGCACGCTGCCGGCCGAACACCCTGCTGGCCACCGCCTACGACCTGAAGGTCTTCTTCTCGGTGGTGCCCAAGGAGCCGGCCGACGTCGTCACCGCGGACGTCTTCGCGTTCATCACCGCGCAGAAGAGGCCGCGGCGGGGAGCGAAGGTCGTCCGGCTCGAAGACGGTGAGGCAGGACTCTCGGCTCGGACCATCAAGCGCCGCCTCGCCAGCATCTCCGGGCTGTTCGGCTACCTCATGACCCGCGACGACCTGGCCATTGATCGAAACCCGGTGCCGACGGGGCTGGCCAACCGCCGCCGCAGCGGCAACCGGGGGGCACCGCTCCTGCGCACGCCCCGAACCCTCCCGCGCGTCCTCGGACCGACTGAGGTCGAAGCGGTGCTCGGTGCAGTGAACACCGCGCGGGATAGGGCCATGGTCCTCGCGATGCTGCTCGGCGGGCTTCGCCGCTGCGAGGTCCTCGGCTTGCGGCTGGGTGACCTGTCACCGGGTGAGCGTCGGGTCTTCATCAGCGAGGGCAAGGGCGGCCACCAGCGCTTGATACCCGTCTCCGCTCAGTTCTTCAGCGCGGTCGGCGACTATCTGGACCGCGAGCGTCCACCCGTCGACCACGATCGGCTGTTCGTGGTGCTGCGCGGGCCCACCCGCGGCCGACCGTTCTCCGCCGATGGCCTGGACGAGATTCTTGACGGCGTTCGGAAGCGAACCGGACTACCGAGGCTGACCTGTCATCAGCTCCGCCATACCTGCCTGACCCGGCTGCGGGAGGCGGGCATGGCACTGGAGGCGGTACAGGCCCAGGCTGGACACCGCTCCATCGAATCAACTCGGATCTACATACACCTGGCGAACAGCTGGCTCGTCGAGCAGTACCTGCAGGCGAGTGCCGCCATCGACGCCGATCGGACGCAGTCCTGATGCGCCGGGCCCGCGCCGCGGCCCTGCCGATCGTGCGCCCGGACCTGGTCGAGTTCTACCTCGCTCACCGGGCCGCGCAGGGCATGAACATCGATCACAAGGTTCGCTGGGGAGCCCGCGCTCTGCTCGCCGCGGTGCCCGACCTGAGCGACTTCTGCGGCCTGCCGCTGGAACGCCAGCTCGCCTTCAACCACGAGACCCACCGATTCATCAGCTGGCTCTCGGTCACCGGACGTCTGCAACCCGGGGCGGATTACCTGGTCGCCCGACGCCCACGACTGGGCATCGTACTTGCTCGCACGGAGCCGGAACTGCACCTGAGGTTCATGGAGACGGCCCGGTCCCTCGGTTTTCGCGACGCGCTGGCCATGACCCAGTTCAACCTGCTGGGCCACTTCGTGGCCCTGTTCGGCAAGCAGCCACACGAGCTGCAGCAGACCGACTGGGACGAGGGACGCCGCCTGCTGCTGGAGGCTGCCCGCCGCATTCCCAACCGTGGGGTCAAGGCCCTGTCGACCGCCCTGTTCAACCTGGAAGCGACGCTCTTCCACTGCGAGTTGACCGACCAGCTCCCGCGTCGTCGCTCGCCGGACCGGGCCGACATGCGGGCCCGGGAGTGGTCCCGGGTCCCGGCCGGAATGGCGGACACGATGCAGCACTATCTACAGCAGGCCGCCGGAACACTGCGGCCGGGCACCGTGAAGAACGCCGAACTGACGCTGCGGGAGTTCGCCCTCTTGGTCGCCGCCGAAGACACGGACGTCACCTGCGTCGCCGAGCTCAAGCGGAGGCACGTCGAACGCTACCGGCAGTGGCTGCTGGAGCGGCCGGCCGCCCGCGGAGGACCGCTGCACCGGCACACCGTCCGCGACCGCCTCAGCAAACTCCGCGGCTTCTTCCGCCGCCTGGATGAGTGGGACGCCGCCGACCGGCCGCCCCGCCAGCTGGTCTTCGACAGCGACTTCCCGATCGCGGACGAACCACTGCCCCGGTTCTTGGACGACGCCGCGGCGGCCAAGCTGCTGGCAGCCGCCCGCAAGGACCCCGATCCGTTCGCCCGACTGGCCATCGAGATCCTCGCCCGCACCGGGATGCGCCGCAGCGAGATGCTCGGCCTCACTATCGACGCGGTCGTGCAGATCGGATCCGCCTACTGGCTCCGTGTCCCGGTCGGCAAGATGCACACCGACCGCTACGTCCCCCTGCACCCGCAGCTCAAGACGCTGCTGGACGACTGGCTGCTGCACCGGCCCGAGGGCCTGCGCTCGAACCTGCTGTTCACCGACCACGGCCGCCCTGTCAACGCCTCCCGCATCGAGGCCGTGGTCCGCAAGGCCGCCCAGCAGGCGGGACTCGGCCGGGTCACTCCACACCAGCTCAGACATACCCTGGCCACCCAGGCGATCAACCGGGGTATGTCCCTGGAGGCCATCGCCGCACTTCTTGGACACCGGTCGCTGTCCATGACCCGTGTTTACGCGCGGATCGCCGACCGGACCGTCGCCGACGAGTACTTCGCCGTCTCGGAGAAGGTCGAGGCACTCTACGACGCCCCGCGCCAGCTGCCGGCCGATGCCGAGGGCACGGAGATGGCCAAGCTTCGGCGGGAGATGCACCGCCGGATGCTCGGCAACGGCTACTGCGCTCGCCCCGTCGAGATGGACTGCCACTTCGAATCGATCTGCGAGTCCTGCACGTTCTTCGTCACCACGATCGAGTTCCGGCCCACCCTCGAACGCCAGCGAGACGACGCGGCGGCCAAGGGACAGGTCGCTCGCGAGCAGATCTTCGACGGACTCCTCAGCCGACTTGAGGAACAGGCTGGCTGATGCCTTCTTCCAGGCGGCCACCGATAGCTACCCATCCGTCCAACCGCCCGGTCGATCCAGCTAGGTTTGCCACGTCCAATGACGGCGATCAAGCAGGTGAGGCGCATGGCAGGACATGATGAGTTGCAG
>NZ_JBIATN010000050.1:0-37482 GCF_042891825.1 Streptomyces sp. NPDC001852 | reverse complement strand
CTCCGGATACGGAGACTTACGTCCCAACTGGACATCCCTCCCTGGACCATCAAGATCCATTGTCAGGGTGTCCACTCCAAAGGATCAGCCTCAGCGGCGGGAGTGGGCCTTGGAAGCGGGCGTGACGGCTAGTATTCCGCCGGGCGAGGGCCCGACATCAGCCGTGGACGTTAGAACTACGGCGGCGCGCTCAGTTCTTCGGTTCGAAGACCAAGAGACAGAGGCGGGTGCCCGGGCTGCCGAGAGGCTGTGCGGCGCACATGGTGACACTGCCGAGTTGGGAGCGGGTATGCCGCTCGCAGCAACGGTCGCGGTGGTCGGTGCCACCCTGAGGGCTGGCGTAGCCGGCATGCCGCATGGGGCGGGTGTCACCGTCGGGGTGAGTGTGGGCGATGCTGTGGTCCCGGTAGATCGGCCCCACGACCGGATCTTCGCTAACTTCCTTGTCGAGCAGTTGCAGGTCTTCGTTGTCGGGGTGAGCGGCCACTGCAGTTCGCAATTGCGCCGCCGCCGGCTTGGCCCACTGCTTCTCCCAGTCGACAAGGTGGTGCTCACGCGCATCCTCGTGCAGCAGCATCCAGCGCATCAGGTTCTTCTCAGGGAACGCGGGCGGCTGCCCTCGCAGCTGGGGAAACATGCGGATGGCCTCGTCGTTGGCGGCAAGCACGTTCCAGGCAACGTCGTTCACGTAGCAGGGTTGCCCCACGACGTTGCTGACGGCCTGATGCCATTCCGGTGCAACACTTGTCCCGGAGTACGAGTCCGTGGGAAGGGGAGGCTCGTACCCCAGTGCGTACACGTACAGCGCGGTGCGTTCATGCTCGTCCATACGTAGGACCCTCGCCACTTTGTCGAGGAACGAGGAAGTCGGCGAGGCTGAGCCGCGCTCCAGGTTGGCGTATGTGCGCTCTGTCATATATAGGGCATGGGCGACTTGGGCCTGCGACAGGCCCGTCGAGCGGCGTCCTCTTCCGGACCGGCTGGGCCAACCGAGCTCGGCCGGATCTATCTGTCCGCGCTTCCATCGAAGCAGTTGCTGCAACAACCTCTTGTCGCTCATCGTCTTCCCCCTATGCGATTCAGCCTGGAACGGGAGTGCGCGGCCTCCTCGTGCTGATCTTCCGCATGACGAAGCGAGCGTCCCCAGTGGTCCGACCGGGGAGTCGGCCGGAGCTCCGGCCTGTGGCTCGCTCTCATGCGCGCATCTGATTCAGCCGACCTGTTCCAGGATCGGCCAGCGCTTCGTGTGCGCTGGGTGGTTTGTCAGCAGCGGCCGTTCCTACTGCAGTGAGCGACCGCATCGGTCTGGGATGTCAACCAGGACGCCGGGCTTGCGCCGAGCCCCATCGCACGTACCCATCGGCCCCTACGCAGGCTGGCAAAGCCGGTCATGCATCCTCAAAGTCCCTGAGACTCCCTTCTTGCCTGTGCAGATCCGGCTAGGAACCGACTGTGGGTACGGGAATGCCGGTATGTACAGCCAGCAGTGACTGTAAAACCGACCGCAAGACTGGTTGGATGGGCAGCACCCTTCCACGCTCGGGAGGCGAAATCAACGGAGCGATAGTGGGCGCAGTGATTATGCGGTTGCCGTCGCATCGCTTGTGGCCGACAGGGGCATGGGGCTACTGCGACGAGCACAGGCTGGTGGGCGGCTGCGCCCTCGACCGCCGAGGTGGGAGGTCGAGGGCGAGATCGCCGCCCAGCAGCAGCGCGTCCTTGAGCGCTGGCCCGGCGGCAGCCGGTGGCTGTTCCCGGCGCCACGGATGAACCCCGACGGCACTCGGCCCCTGACCACGCACTCCTACCGAGGCCAGCTCGATCGCTGGCTGGAGCGGTGCGACGTCCGGGACGAACACGGCAAGGCAGTCCATCTGACGCCCCATCAATGGCGCCACACTTTTGGAACCAGGCTGATCAACCGGGACGTCCCGCAGGAAGTCGTACGCGTCCTTCTCGATCACTCTTCCGGCGAGATGACCGCCCACTATGCCCGGCTGCACGACACCACGGTCCGCCGGCACTGGGAGAAGGCCCGCAAGGTCAACATCAAGGGCGAGAGCGTCACCGTCGACCCCGACGGCCCGCTGGCCGAGGCCACCTGGGCCAAGCAACGGCTCGGACGCGTGACCCAGTCCCTGCCCAACGGCTACTGCGGCCTGCCGATGCAACGGACCTGTCCGCATGCCAATGCCTGCTTGACCTGTCCGATGTTCGTCACGACCCCCGAGTTCCTGCCGCAGCACCGCGAGCAACGGCAGCAGCTGCTGCAGATCGTCGCGGCCGCCGAGGCCCGCGGCCAAGCCCGCGTGGTCGAGATGAACCGCCAGGTCCTCGGCAATCTGGAGAAGATCATCACCGGTCTGGAAGACGGCCCCGGACAGCCGGAGGCGACCGCCGATGCGAGCTGACAACAGCCAGCACATCGTCAACGCCGCCCGCCGCCGCAGCGAGTACACACGCTCCAGAGCGATCCAGGCACTCCGAGAGCTCGACGCGGCCGGGGAACCAGTCACCTTCGAGGCTGTCGCGAAGCGAGCGGAAGTCTCGCGCTCCTGGCTCTACGGCCAACCGGACCTGCGGACCGAGGTCGAACGCCTACGAGCACTACACCGCCGAGCACCCTCAGCTCAACTCCCGGCTGGCCAGCGCACGTCCGACGCTTCCCTGCTGCGGCGCCTCGAAGCGGCCAACACCCGCGTTCGGCAACTGACGGAGGAGAACCAGCGCCTCCGGACCCAGCTCGCCCGCGCACTCGGCGAACAACGAGGCGACAGAATCACGACGGATCGAGTGAGAGGAACATGATGGGGACTACTGATGAGCAAGAACGACTCCTGCGCGGGCCCAGAAGGGATCTTGACCGGGCCCGGCGGGATCCAGCGACGTGGGACGACCTCGCCTTCCGCGCGGAGCACGCCGACGACAACCGCGTGATCGACCGCAACAGGGCCGCTCGCTTCGGGGTTCTGTGGGCACTGCAATACGATCGCCGCCCCCAGGACCTGCCGCTTTTGCGATTCCTCCTCCAGGACCAGGCCACCTTCTATCGGGAAGCCGTCTCCATGGGGCTGGCCCCCGACCTGACGTTGGCCGGGTTCCTGGTCGCCGAGCACCGGCAGGTGGAGGACCTGTGGCTGCACTGGACCGCCAAGAACATCAGCTTCGACACGGCCCTCGGCTACCACCTCTACCACCTGCTCACGGGAGGCATCGCAGCCACCGTCGAGGTGGTACGGGCCAGCACCCACCCTGAGCGTGATCGCATTCTCAAGGAGATCACCTCGTCCCGCCATACCGATGCCGCCGTCGAGGAATGGCTGGAAGAGCAACGCAGGATATTTCCCGCCGACCCGGCTGAGGAGACCCTGAAGACCTGGGCCTACCACGCTGCGCGCCTCGGCGAGCGCAAGACGTCGCGCCTGTTCATGACCGAATGGGCGGCCGGTGAGCCACGCACCGATGACACGCTCAACACGCTGCAGTTCCACCTGGCCTATCTCGGCTACCTCAAGGAAGCGGTGGCGGTCCAGGAGGAGGCCGTGGCGATCTGCCAGAGCCCGCCAGAGTCGAGCCTGAAGGCCAGCAAGCTGTTGAGGCTGGTCAAACTGGAACGCCAGGCCGGTAACTTCGCAGGCGCGCGGCAGTCCCTGGAGGCTGCCGGACAAGCCCTCTCGGCGGTCCCGGACTGGCCGTGGATGGGCATGTGGATCGCCGTCGTCAAGGAGTACTTCCTCCTCGTTCCAGTCGCACCCGACGAGCACACCAGCCGACTGCTACTCGCGGAGGCTGACGAGCAACTTCGAGGCGTGCCGCAGACATGGCTGAATGGAGTACTCGACCCGGCGATCACGGCAGCCGAGCACCTCAACGACACCGACAAGCGCAACCGCTACCAGTCTCTCCAGGCCGCAGGCCGTCGTCAGCAAGAGCAGCAGCGCTCGCCGGGACCGGCGGGGGCCTCATGAGGTGCCGCCCCGGACGCGTGACGCTCGATGGTTCAAGCGAACTGCTCTCCCAACGGCGCCAGCTGCTGTCTCGTCACGATAACGATCAAGCCGGTCTCAGAGAACCGACGATCACCACAGCCTGTCCGTCGAGCACACCGTCCGCAACGCAACGGCCCACTTCAGGGCGTCGGTGGATGATGCGACTCAAGATAATCCAGGAGCAGGTCGGGCACTCCCATGCCTCGACCACGGCCGTGTACATGGGGGTGTCCAACGAGTACCGCAACCAGTTGCTGGAGGCTTCGTTGAAGAGGCGGCTGGGCGACGACTGGGATGTGACCTCGTGATCAAGAACATGGGCTACGAGTGGCATCTGCGCCAGCTGATGGCGGCGCGGCAGTTGTTCCAGACGCCGGACCTGGTGCCGCTACTTGCCGAGCGCAGCATCCGTCTGTCGCGGGAACAGGTGTACCGGCTGGTGACCTAGCCGCCGCAGCGGCTGAGTACGGACACGCTGGTCGCGCTGTGCGACATCCTGCAGTGCACACCGAACGATCTGATCACGCCGGTGGTCGTCAACGCGCAGGTGAAGAAGACGGCCGACGGCGATGCTCCCACTCCTTCACCGGTGCCGCTTGAGCCGCGGCGCGCGGTGGTGTGCCGGCCGGGTCGGCGGTGAGGCCGCCGACGCCGGACCAGCTGCGGCTGCGGACCGAACTCGCACGCGTGCGGGCCCGGTTGCTGGCACAACTGTCGTCCGCAGTCGGGACCGCGGTGACCGAGGAGGCCGCGCAGTCGGCACTGGAGGAGGCGAAGGCGTGGCAGGGGCCCAACGCGTTCCGACTCGCCGCGTATCTCGACGCCTGCCCCCCGTGCGCTGGTCCGGCTTGCCACCTCCCGGTGGAGGCGGGGCACGGGGACATGGTGGCCAAAGTGGCGTGTGCCGACTGCCACGACCCCTTTGCCGTCCACACACCGCAGGGGAGGGTGTGTTCGTCCTGTTGTCACCGGCGCCTCCGGCGGGCGTGTGCCCTGTGCGGGCTGGTCCGGGCGGTCTAGGCGGCGGCCCGGGGGAGTGATCTGCGCACCGTGTCACCGCAGGGAGACGAGCGTGAAGCTGCCGTGTCCAGGGTGCGGCCGCCTGGCCCTGCTCGAAGACCGGTCGACCGACGGCGAGAAGGTCTGCTGGACCTGCGCGCCCACACCGACCCGCCGCTGCACGGGGTGTGGACGGCACCGTCGCGTCAACGCCATCACCCCGGCGGGACCGGTCTGCGGCAGCTGCTACACCAGTCCACCCCGGGCATGCGGCATCGTCGGCCCGATCTCGGTGAAGGCCGCTGGCGGCCGGCCGGACATCTGCTACCGCTGCTACCAGCATCCGCGCAAGGAGTGCAGTGTGTGCGGCCGGGTTCGGGCCGGAAACCTCATCGACGGCGGCCGGGGCGCCTTCCACTGCGACATGTGCATTCCCCGGCCTCTTCACGACTGCGGAATCTGTGGGCGCCTACGGCCGGTCAAGATCTTCTGGCCGCTGGGGCCAGTGTGCTCTGCCTGCTACCGCCGACGGCGGGCTTCCCCCGCGCCCTGTGCCGGGTGCGCCGCCACACGGATTCTGGTCGGGATCACGGATGACGGCGAGTCGGGGCTGTGCGCAACCTGCTGCGCCCAGGGTGGTACCCCCGGCGGTGTCGTCGGGGCATGCGCGACGTGCCACGTTAGCGCGGACCTGCGGCCGGACGGCCGGTGCCCGGGATGCTCGCTGCGGTACAAGGTGCACGACCTCCTCACCGACTCCAGAGGCAACGTCCCCGCCGGCCTTGCGCCGCTGGAGGTCGTGCTCACCGACGTCACCAACCACTACCCGGTCCTGGAGTGGGTCCGCCGCAGTCCCGACGCGCGGCTGCTGGCCCGCCTGGCCCAGTCCCCGGACACCCTCACGCACCACGCCCTGGACACGCTCCCGCCGGACGCGAACACCTCCTACGTCCGCGGACTGCTGGTGACGGCCGGCGTCCTGCCACGACGGCAGGAGAACCTCGCCCGGCTGGACACCTGGCTGGCCGCCAAGCTCCCCCAGTTCCCCCCTCACCACGTCACCCTGGTGCGGCCCTTCGCCGAGTGGGGCATCGTCAAAGACGCCCGGCGCCGGGCCGCCCGCGGCCGCTACAGCCTGAGTGCCTACAAGGGCGACTGCACCGACATCCGCGTCACCATCCGCTTCCTCGCCTGGCTCGACGACCAGGACCTGCACATCCGGGACCTGACACAAGCGCACCTGGACGATTGGGCGAGCACGCATCCGACTCAACGCACTCGTCTCATCCCGTTCGTCCGCTGGATGCACGCCCGTCACATCGTCCGTGACCTGGAGATCCACCACCGGCCGAGGCAGCTCCCCGGCACCTTCCAGGACGAGGCAACCCACCAGGCCGAACTGCGGCGCGCGCATCCGACAGGCGGCGCGTTCCTGGTCGCGCCGCCGACCCGCACGGACCGGCGTTCCCACGCCAGGCGGCCGCGGCGTTCACCGAGGTGTCGGCACAGCCACTGCCGTGCCCGGCCCTGGTGGTGGGCAGCGCCGACGACCCGTACTGCACCCCCGAGGTGGCCGCCGGCTTCGCGGCCCGGTGGGAGGCGCGATGGCACCTCGCGGGCGCGCCCAGACACCTCAACTCCGCCAGCGGCCTCGGCTCGTGGCAGCACGGCCGTGAACTCCTGGACTCGCTGACCAAGCAGTGATCAACCGCCGCGTAGGACGCATAACCCAGTGTGCCTATGCCCGCCACCCCGGGCGGGGAATGGCACCCGGGCTCGTGCGGGACGCGATGTCCTCGTGAACCGGCTGATCCGTTCAGGTGGGACGGCTTCATGCCGCCAGTTGATCGCCGAGTGGGCTGCGCAGGTACAGGACGAGATGTCCATGCCGGGCCCGGGTGACCAGTCCTGCGCGGTGGAGGACACCGAGGTGTTGGCTCACCGTGCCCGGGCTGACCCCCAGCCGGTGGGCCAGGTCGGTGGTGCTCGCGGGCTCCGCGAGCTGGGTCAGAAGGCGGGCCCGGGTACTGCCGAGCAGGTCGGCCAGGGCTTTCGGCGGGGCGGCCGCGTTCGTGTGCCAGACCGTTGCGCGGCCCCGCGCGGGGTAGGCGATCCTGGGCGGCAGCGCGGGGTTGACGAGCGTGTTGGCATGGTCACAGAACAGCGACGGGGTGAACGTCACTCCGCGGCCGTCCACCGCGAGGTCACGGTGTTCGTCGCGGAGGGCGTCCACGGTGAGAGTGCCTGCCTGCCAGCGCAGGCCCGGGTCGATGTCGGGGAACAGTGCCGCGGCGCCGCCGTCGGCAAGCCGCCGGGCTCGGTGCAGGATGTCGGCGCGAACGACGGCCTGCATACGCGGCCAATGCGGTGCCATCACCAGAACCCAGTAAGTGTGCAGGGCGTCGGCGATGCACCTGAGCAAGCCCGCAGGGTCTTCGTACGCCTGCTGGAGTCCCGGGTGCAGGGCTGCGCCGCTGGCGGCCTGGGTGAGCTCGGTTGTCACACGCTCGGCCGGCGTCGCCCGCAGAGCGGCAAACTCGTCGTCGATATCAGGGCACGGGCCCATGGAGTGAGGGGTCAGGAAGTCGGGGATGCGCCGACGCGGGCCGACCAAAGACTGCAGCAAGGGCCAGTCGAGTTGCCGTAGCAGAGGGGCGCATTGGCGCAGGAGAGGCTGATGCTCGGCGTGCCGGACCGGGTTCTGCCACGCCCACAGGCTCAAAACGGTCTCCTGCAGGGGGGAACACGCGAACCGGACAGAGGCGAGGTCGTCCAAGTCGAGCCGTAGCAGCAACATTCGGCACAGACTAAATGTCTCGCACGGCTCGTGGTCAGCCTGGTGGGATCACCGGCATGAATACTGCTTCTGCCGGGAGAAGCTCGGCGATGGCGACGTACGACCGCATCGGTAACGGGTACCGGGGGGTGCAGCAACCGGACAGGAAACCCCTGCTCGGCTTGGGCGACATCGTCGTCCTCGCCTCCGGCCTCGTGGGGCTGATTGCTGTCCTCTGTCATGCCTGGCACACGCGCGTCGGAATTCTGAGGCAGTTACGTGCCAGGTCTCAACCGATCCCGGTAGCCGTCGAGGCCAAGGACAGGACCAGGGCACCGAGCGCACCCACGGCGCCGTAGAGTCGCAGCCTGCGCCGATCATCGCGTTTGGCGAGATACAGCACGGTGGCCCCCGCGAAGGCCAGACCACCCATGATGAACCACGGCCCCCACAAGTAGAGGTACCAGCCGGTCAGCCCAGCCAGATCTGACTCAACAGAGACGGCCCCAGCCTCCACCAATACACCGTGGACGACGAAGAGGCCGCCATGCCACGTGAGCAGGGTCGCCGCGCCACCGCCGCAGAACACCATGAGCCGGCTGATGCGCGAGCGCCGCGGTCGCGTCAGGCCGATGCCCACCAGTGCCCCGAGGAGCTTCAGGAAGCCGGTTACCACCAGGGCCGTCAGGAACCATGGCACTCCCTCGCGAGCGAGCTTCACCAACGACGGGGACACCGTCGACTGCGCACCGAAGGTAACGCCCGTCGCCCAGACGAAACTGGGTACCGCGAACAAGAATCCCCATGCTGCAGCGACGTATCCAGGCCATTTGCTCAGGTGGAAGCGGACTGCCTGGCGCGAGAACGGGACGCGCTGCGCCGTCCGAGGAACGCGTGATCGACATGGCTTGATCATGGTCCGAACCGCGACGACGTGCTTCATCCGCACGGAGGATCCGCCTCCCCCACCAGAGCTACCTCTCGCCGCCCGAGCTGCGAGCGGTCCGACGGACCCGGAACTGGCAACCACGAAACATCAGTTACGAAAAAGCCCTTGGCCGGTCCCCACCTGTGGAGTGGTCTGTCTCACACGCCGTCACAGCGATCGCGTAGGCGGTGTCTTGAGGGCGCACGCCTGGAAACGAAGGAGGACACCATGGTTGAGAACACCAATGTGATCGTGATCGGTGGCGGGTACGCCGGCGTCATGGCAGCCAACCGCCTGACACAGCGCGACGATGTGACGGTGACCTTGATCAACCCGCGCCCGAATTTCGTCGCACGGCTTCGCCTGCACCAGCGAGTGGCCGGGACCCACGACGCGGTCGTCAACTACCAGGACATCCTGGGCAAGGGCATCCGGCTGGTCGTCGGCACCGTAACAGGGATCAACGCTTCAGAGCGCTGCGTGACCTTGGCGAGCGGCGACACCGTCGGCTACGACTTCCTGATCTACGCGGTGGGCAGTGGCAGCGCCAACCCGCGCGTGCCCGGAGCGGCCGAGTTCGCCTACCCGATCGCCACCCTGGAGGAGGCGCAGCGGCTGCGGCCGGTTCTCGACGCCGCGCCCGCCACGGCCGCGGTGACCGTTGTCGGAGCCGGCCCGAGCGGCATCGAGACCGCCGCCGAGCTGGCGGAGCAGGGCCGCCGGGTGACCCTGGTCTGCGGAGGTCTGCTCGGCCCGTACCTGCACCCTCGGGGGCGGCGCGCGGCTGCCAAGCGGCTCGCCAGGCTCGGTGTGACCGTGCTCGACGGCCCGGACACGAAGGTGACGGACGTGACCCACGATGCCGTGCGGCTCAGCGACGGACGCGAGCTGCCGAGCGAAATCACCGTCTGGACCGTCGGATTCGGCGTGCCGGACCTGGCCGCGCGCAGCGGGCTGAGCACCGACGCCCTGGGACGACTGCTCACGGACGAGACGTTGACCAGCGTAGACGACGAGCGCATCGTCGCGGCCGGTGATTCGTCGGCGCCGTCGGACCTGCCGTTCCGGATGAGCGCCTATGGCGCGGGTTGTCTGGGCGCACATGCCGCCGACACGGTGCTCAACCGGATCGCGGATGAGCGACCCGCGCCCATCGACCTGTCGTTCCCTGCCATGTGCATCAGCCTGGGCCGTCGCGCCGGTGTCTTCCAGCTCGCCAACAAGGACGACGTCGCGATAGGGCTCTACATCGGCGGCCGCGCGGGCGCGAAGCTCAAGGAGGTCTCCTGCAACTTCAGCGTCAAGCATCTGGCGGTCGAGGCACGCAAGCCCGGTTCGCACCACTGGCCCAAGGGCGACAAGCGCCGGCAACTGCTGCAGGCCAAGCGCGCCGTGGCGCCGACCACGGCCGAACCGACAGCCTAGGCGGCCACTCAGGAGGGGATCGATTCATGAGCAAGCACGCCACTGACCCGGCGACCGAGGCTTTCGTCGCCCACCGCAACCTGCTCTTCACCGTCGCGTACGAGGTGCTCGGATCGGCGGCCGACGCCGAAGACATCCTCCAGGAAACCTGGCTGCGCTGGGTCGACGTCGACTTGGCACAGGTACGCGACCAGCGCGCTTACCTGGTCCGGATCACAACCCGGCTGTCCCTCAACCGATTGCGGACCATGACGCGCCGCAAGGAGGCGTATGTCGGCTCCTGGCTGCCTGAGCCGGTGCTCACCACGCCGGACGTGGCCGAGGATGTCGAGCTCGCCGAGAGTGTGTCGATGGCGCTCATGCTCGTCCTCGAAACACTGTCGCCGACCGAACGCGCCGTCTTCGTACTGCGCGAGGTCTTCGATGTCGACTATGACGAGATCGCGGCCGCCGTCGACAAGAGCACCGCGGCCGTCCGCCAGATCGCCCACCGCGCCCGCCGGCACGTCGATGCCCGCCGCCCCCGCAAGATGGTCTCCCAGAGCGAGACCCGGGCAGCCCTGGAGTCGTTCCAGCGCGCACTCCAAAGCGGAGACCTACAGGGCGTCCTTGACGTGCTCGCCCCGCAGATCGTCTTCATGGCCGACGGCGGCGGAGTCAAGCAGGCCGCGCTGCGGCCGGTCATCGGCGCCGACAAGGTGGCCCGCTACATCCTCGGCGGCACCGGCAAGCGCGGGGGCAGGATCACCACCGAGCCCGCCGTGGCCAACGGCAACCCGGCACTCGTCGTCCGCTTGAACGGCGAGATCGACGGCGTCATGGCGGTCCGCGTCGAGGACGCCCGCATCATCGGCCTCTACTATGTCCGCAACCCGGAGAAGCTGACCCGCGTCGAATCCGAGACCCCGCTCACCCTGCGATGAACACCGGTGGCGAACCCAGGACACCAAGTCACCTGTACGGCAAGGAGACTCGGTGCCCCTTTGAACCAGACATCGTGGAGGTTCGGATGCAGATTACCTCGTTGCCGCATCTGGATGAGCACACGACGGACATCGCAGCGGAAGCCGACGATGTCTGGCGCAGCCTTGGCGCAGAGCTGGACCGATCCTTCTCACGTCCTCGGGCGGCGGGTTACGCGAGACTGGTCGGAGCGGCTGAATGCAGGGCATCCGGGCCACGGCCGCTCTCCGCAGGTTCGACGCTACCCGGTTTCCGGGTCGTCGCCGCCCTCCCCGGACGGGAGCTTGTACTCCGGGGAAGCCATCGCTTCTCGTCATTCGCCCTGATCTTCCGGCTCGATGCCAACGGCCCGGGCCGATCACGGTTGCGCGCTGGAAGCCGAGCCGCCTTCCCCGGCCCGGTCGGCGGCGTCTACCGATGGCTCCTCATGGGAACCGGTGCCCACGTGGTCGGCATGCGCCGCCTGCTTTCAGCAGTCCGTCGCCGTGCGAGTACGCCCCGAACTCCTGCTGACCAGCCCAGACGCCAGCGGCTCGACCTGGCATCGAGCGCTGCTGGGGGTGCTGTCTCGCCCCCGGGGGCGGGCGCAAACCTCGACCAACGCAAACCCCGACCAAGGAGTGACACCCGATGCGCCGGCGCTCCAAATTCGCACTCGCGGGTTCGGCGATCGCCGTACCCGTCCTGCTGAACCGCCACCACGGCGAGACGATCCCCATGGACTCCCGCGTCAGGCGGGATGCGCCCGGATCCTTCGTCCGGCTCCGCCGCGGCACGACACACGTCATGGTGGATGGACCGAATCAGGAGAGCCGATCCTGTTCCTTCACGGAGCGACCCTGTCGCTGTGGATATGGGACGGACTGTTCGAACGGCTGGCCCGGGCCGGGTACCGGACCATCCGCTTCGACCGGTACGGCATCGGCTTCAGCGACCATCCCGACATCGACCACAACCAGGCGCTGTTCGAGGAACAGATCATCGACCTGTTGGAGGCGCTCGGCGTCGACCGCCCGGTGACGCTCGTCGCGCTTGCATTCGGCGGCCCGATCGCGGCCGAGTTCGCCGTGTACCATCCCGAGCGGGTCGCCGGCGTCTGCCTGGCCTCACCCGACGGGTTCGCGACCCCGCTCAACCTCGGACTGCTCCTGTCCATGGTGCCCGGGATCGGTAGCCTCTTCTTCCGGCTGACCGGGAATCGGGCGTTGAAGTCCCGCCTGCCCAGCTACTCCCAGGACCCGCGCGTGCTCGCCCGCGTCGAGGCGGGTCTGCTGCCGGAACTACGCTACCGGGGATTCAAGCGGAGCCTGCTCTCCGCGCTCCGCAGCGTCCCGATCGAATATCTGTACCGGTTCCTGGACACCCAAGACATTCCCGTCCAGGTGGTGTGGGGGCGCCAGGACCCCATCACCCCGATGCCGCCGGACGAGGTCCTGCGCACCGTCATCCGACCTGCGCCCGCTCGACGGCGTGGGACACCTGCCGCGCCACGAGCGCCCCGACGAGACCGCCGCGTCCATCCTGGGCTTCCTGCACGATGCGATCCTGCACCGCCGTGCCGCCCTGTGAACCGGGGCACAGCCAATCATGGGATGCCGCAGTGCCCGCCTCCCGTATGCCAGCACGACGAACGGAGATGCCATGAAGACCTTCATTGCCAGCGCAACCGGCGCCATCGGCAGCCGACTTGTGACCCAACTCACCGCGCGCGGCCATGAAGCCGTCGGCATGACTGCCGTGCGCTCATGGCTGGACGCGGGCTTCGGCAAACGGCACCTCGTAGCGAGCGGGGCAGGCCGATGACCCTGGCGCAAGCTCGCGGCTGGTACGAGCTGGAAGAACTGGACGACGGCCTCGTACGCATCACCGAGCCGCACGCCGACAAGCTGGTGCGGGCCAACCTGTGGTGGCTGCGCGGCACGGACCGCGACCTTGTGGTGGACGCGGGCCTGGGCGTCGCCGGCCTGCGCCGGCACATCCCCCGCATGTTCGAGCGGGATCCGCTGGTCGTCCTCACCCACGCACACCTGGACCACGTCGGCGGAGCACACGAGTTCTCACAACGGGCGGCTCACAAAGCCGCCGAAGAGACCCTGGCACAGGGCGTGCCCGCCAGCCTCTACGGCCCCGAGCTCTACAAGGAACTCGGTATGGAGCCGGCCGGAGAAGACCTGCCTGGATTGCTGATCGACGCGCTGCCCCACACCGGCTACGACCCTCGCACCTACCGCGTGGAGCCGCTCACGGTGCACCGCACCCTCCAGGACGGGGACGTGATCGACCTGGGCGGGCGCTCACTGACCGTCCTGCACCTGCCCGGACACACCCCCGGCTGCATCGCCCTTCTCGAAGAACGCACCGGGGCACTGTTCACCGGCGACGTCATCTACAACGGCCACCTCATCGACGACCTCCCCGAATCCGACCCGCCGGCCTACCGGCGCAGCCTGGCACTCCTGGCCGACCTGGATATATCCACCGCCCACCCGGGCCACGGCCGCAGCTTCGACGGCCACCGACTCCGGGAACTGGCACACAACCACCTCCGTGCACCCCACGCATGAGGGGCACGGTGCCGGAGAACTCCAGCATGTGAGAGTCCAGGATGGTGAACCGCCCCCGGGCCGACGGCCTTGGCGGTCGGCGGCCCTCACAGTGACCGGTTCGGGCGACTCGGCGGAGGGCCCCGGGGCTCGATGCCACTCGCGTTCGTACTCGGTGGGTGGGAGGCAGCCGAGGGCGGAGTGGAGCCGTTCCTCGTCACTGGAACGACGATGTGGGACCCGATTCCCATGGCCACGGGCATTTTCAGGGCAGCAGGATGACCTTGCCGAACTTGCCCGGACCGGCCAGGCGGTCGTAGGCGTCGGTGAACCGGTCGAGGGGGAAGGTCGCGTCGAGGGGTACGTGCAGCCTTCCCTGGGCCACCAGCGGCGTCACGAACGTCCGCATGGTGGCGGCGAGGAGGGCCTTCTCGGCATGTGGGCGCCCGCGGATGGCCGTGCCGATCAGCTGGGCCCGTGCGAGCATGAGGTCGAACATCCGCAGCGGCGCCGTGGTGCCCGCCTGGACTCCGACGATGAGCATCTTGCCCCGGCTTCGCAGCAGAGCGAGTCGCTGCAAGCAGTTCTCGCCGCCGACCAGTTCCACGATCACGTCGTACGGCGCGTACGCGGATTCCTCGTCAGGGGTGACGACGTCCACCCGGCCGTCCGGGGTAAGTGCCTTCACCCGGCTGTGGAGTTCGGGACGCCGCACGCTGGCCACGGTATGCGCCCCGGAGACCGCGGCGACCTGCACCATGGCCGTGCCCACCCCGCCTGCCGCGCCGCTGACCAGTACCCGGTCGCCGGCACGGATCCCGGCCTGGGTGACCAGGGCGTCCCAGGCGGTGCTGAACGCTTCCGGGAAACCGGCGGCCTCCTCCCATGACAGGTCCTTCGGCACCGGCAGGAGGAGGTCGGCGGGTATCGTGATCCGCTCAGCATGGCCGCCGCCGCCCACCAGCGCCATCACCCGGTCCCTCGGCGCGACCTCCACGACACCGGGTCCGACCTGCTCAACCTCACCGGCGACCTCCAGGCCGGGCACATCGGCCGGCCAGCCCGGTGGCGCCGGATAGTCCCCCCGTGCCTGTTGCAGGTCAGCGGCGTTGAGCCCGGCAGCCCGCACCCGGACTACCACCGCCCCTGGACCCGCGACCGGCTCCGGACGCTGTCTCAGCTGGAATGTCCCATCGGAATCGATCACTACCGTGCGCATGACGTTGCCCGCATTCTTGTGGGGCGGCCCGGATGAGGCAGGGCCCGACTGCCGAAGCCGTCCCCCGGCGGGGCGGCTGCGCATCTGACCATGCGGCGGTGCCAACGAAAGTGAACAGCGTCCGCACCGACGGGACCGGGGACCGCAGACAGACAGTCAGCGATGGCTGCTATTCCAACCATGTTCCGTCGCGCATGATGACTCTTCCGCGAAGTTCTGGCTCGCCGCGCCAAGCGCGCACAGTCTTCGGCACCATGCGAATGTACAGAAACGACCCCTCCTCCCCGCGCGGGTCCCAACCGAATTTGGCGGCGAACGCTTCCGCTGCGTCTCCGGGCACATCATGGTCCGGGAAGCACTCCGCCTCACCCTGGAGAAGCACCACATCGAAGGTATCCGGCAGCGCCAGGCGTACGCGCGGCTCCTTGCAGAGGTTCCGCGCGGTCACGGAGGTGGCACTGGTGCACATCCACACCGCGCCTCCATCCCACAGGAACCACAGCGGCACCTGGTGCGGCCCGTGATCAGGGTGAGACGTTGACACCCATACGTCCCGCTCGGTGACAAGCCGTTCAACTGTGTCGCGCCTACGCTCCGCCGCCTGGCGACGAACGTTCCCCGTGGTGTGCATGAGTGCCAACCCTAACCAGCACGTCCCAAGCGCGCATGAGGCCACAGACCTACTTCCAACGAACGACGAACCCCTCAGCCCATGGCTCGGCGGGCAGCTGGCTGGGGTACTCAGCAAAGCCAGCTGGAGCGCACACACGCCTGTTGCGGCGGACTTGAAGATGCCGACAGCGAGGCGAGCTGGCGCTTCTGGCTTTATCGGTGAGTCCTGACACCGGTTGTCGATCGGCGGCGACACCGCCCGGTGTTGGCGGAGAGTGATATCGCCGAGTTCTTGGTACCACTTGGGGGCTTGCGGTGGGTCGCTGGGGATGCTCTGCGTGGTGAGGCGACTCCGGTACCGGCAAGTCGCACCTGCTGATCGCGCTGGGCACCGAAGCCGCGATGGCCGGCTACCGGGTCCGCTACACACTCGCCACCAAACTCGTCAACGAGCTGGTCGAGGCCGCGGACGAGAAAGTGCTGACCAAGACCATCGCCCGCTACGGCAGAGTCGATCTTCTCTGCATTGATGAGCTGGGCTATATGGAGTTGGACCGCAGGGGTGCTGAGCTGCTGTCCCAGGTTCTGACCGAACGCGAGGAGAAGAACAGCGTCGCCATCGCCTCGAACGAAAGTTCCAGCGGCTGGACCAAAACCTTCACCGACCCCCGGCTCTGCGCGGCCATCGTCGACCGACTCACCTTCGGCGGCAACCTCATCCAGACCGGCACCGAATCCTACCGCCTGGCCCTCACCGAAGCCCGGGCCGCCGCACGGGAAGCCACCGCGGGCTGACGTCACACGTGGCCCTCCTTGAACAGGTGCGGCCATCATCACGGCGCCGAGGAAGGGCTCCGGCCTCGGAAGCGAACCATGCCCAGTTGGCCTGAACTCCCTGCTCTGGACGGCACAGATCGGCTGGGGAATCGCTTGGCCAGTGCTCGGCGGAGAGATCATCATGTGGGAATGTCTGAGAACCTATCCACCGTGGCACCGACTGTGGTGCGGCTCGCCCAGTACACGAAGGCGGACCAGGAAGAGATCCTTGGCAACAGCGATGATCCCTTCGGTGTCGCCTGGACCGGTCTGACCTGGCTGCCGAAAGAAGAGCACTTCGGCATCCGGCACGACGGCCGCCTCGTGGCACACGCCGGCCTGCTGCGACTGCCTGCTGCGATCGGCGACGCCGAGACAGAGGTGGTGGGCGTCGGCGGGGTGGCCGTCTCACCCGGCATGCAAGGTCAGGGCCTCGCTCGCCTCGTCGTCACAGCTGCGCTGGAGCACGCCCGAACGATGGGTCCTCAATACGCACTCCTCTTCTGCCGGCCTCCCCTCGTGTCGCTCTACCAGCGCCTCGGATGGCACCCGCTCGACAAGGACGTACTCGTCGAACAACCCGAAGGCCGCCTGGTGACCATGCCGCTGCGGACCATGGTGACGCCCCTGCGCGACGATGCCCGGTGGCCCTCAGGACCAGTACGGCTGTTCTCACTCCCTATGTGACGGGCCCCTTTAGCAAGAGCCGCGCAGCGCGGCGACACAGGGTTCACCCATCCCGCACCGGTGTCAGTTCTCGCCAACATTTTCGGGCTCTGCGATCGACAAGCGCTGCCCAAACTCGGTGACAAACGGTGTCGGCTCTCGGTTACGAAGCCATCTGGCTTTATCGGTGAGCCCTGACACCGGTTGTCGATCGGCGGCGACACCGCCCGGTGTTGGCGGAGAGTGATATCGCCGAGTTTTGACACCACTTGGGGGCTTGCGGTGGGACGCTGGGGATGCTCTGCGTGGTGAGGGGGCGCCGGTGCCACCGAAGTCCAAGGTCGATCTGTACGCGGCGATACGCCGCGATGCCCGGGCGGGGATGTCGAACCGGGCCTTGCAGCGCAAGTACGGGGTGGGCTTCCGGACGGTGAAGGCGGCCATGGAGTCCGTCTGGCCGGAGCCTCGCAAGCAGCTGCCGCCCCGCAAGACGCGGCTCGACGCCTTCAAGCCGGCCATTGACCAGATGCTCCGGGCGGATCTGGACGCGCCGCGCAAGCAGCGGCATACCGTCAAGCAGATCTTCGACCGGCTGCTGGACGAGCACGGTGCGGTGGAGGTGGCCTATCCGATGGTGCGGGCCTATGTCGCTGTTCGCCGGCCGCAGATACGGATCGAGGCGGGACGTGGGCCGCTGAACGCGTTCATCCCGCAGACCCACATGTCGGGGGCGGAAGCCGAGGTCGACTTACGTGACGATCCGTCCGGCCGGCGAGCAGGTCAAGGTCTACTTGTTCTCGATGCGCTTGTCGTACTCCGGCAAGGCGGTGCACCGCATCTTCGCGTCGTGCGGGCAGGAGGCGTTCTTCGAAGGCCACGTCCACGCTCTCAGCGTGCTGGGCGGTGTCCCTTGCGGCAAGGTGCGCTATGACAACCTGCGGGCCGCGGTCGCCCGGGTGCTGGGCCTGTCGAGAGCGCGGGTGGAGAACGAGCGGTGAAGCTTCCCCGTGATCTTGGACACTCGATCCTTATGCCGCGAGGTCGTGTTGGTGCCGCTGTCGGGTCTCGGCCGGGGTGAGGTAGCCGAAGACCTTGTGCTTGCGCAGTCGGCGGCGGTTGTAGAACGTCTCGATGAAGTCGAAGACCTCGGCGCGGGCGGTGGTCCGGTCGGGCCAGACGCGGGTGCCGATCTCTTCTTTGAGCAGGGCCCAGAAACTCTCCGCGGCGGCATTGTCGAAGCAAGATCCGGTGCGTCCGCAGCTCTGCCGGAGGCCCAACTCGTGTATGTGGCGGCGGAAGTGGCTGCTGGTGTATTCGCTGCCGCGGTCTGAATGCGCTATGCAGCCGGGCTGGAGACGGCCGCGTCCGGCGGCCATCTTCAGCGCGTCGACGACGAGCTCGGCGCGATGGTGGCCGGCCATCGAGTAGCCGACGACCTCGCGGGTGGCCAGATCCAGCCAGCAGGCAAGGTAGAGCCAGCCCTCGCCGGTGGGCAGGGCGGTGATGTCGCCGACCAGTTTTGTGCCGGGGGTTTCGGCGTGGAAGTCGCGGCCGATCAGGTCGGGAGCCGGCTTCGCCTTCTTGTCCGGCCGGGTCAGCGAACGCCGCCTGCGGCGGTGGGCTCCCTGGATGCCGTGCTCGCGCATCAGGCGGGCGACCCGCTTGCGGTTCACGCGTCGCCCCAGGCGCCGCAGCTCGGCAGGGATGCGCGGGACGCCGTAGGTGTGGCGGGAGGCGACGTGGATGACGGTGATCTCGTGGGCCAGGGCCTCGTCGGCGGCCTGGCGGGCCGAGCGGGTCTTGGCCGCGGCGAGCCAGGCGTAGAAGGAGGAGCGGGCCACCTTGAGCAGTCGGCACAGGAAAGCGACGCCGTGGGTGGTCTTCTCCGCCTCGATGAACGCGTACATCTCGTTCACCGATCGCTCTCTTTCGCGAAGAAGACCGCGGCTTTTCGCAGCACCTCGATCGTCTTGGCCTGCTCGGCGTTCTGCCGACGCAACCGCTTGAGCTCTTCGCGTTCGGCCGTGGTGAGCTCGCCCGGGGCGCCCTCGCCCCGATCCGCCTTTGCCTGGCGGTACCAGCCGCGCAGGGACTCCGAGCTGATACCGAGCTCCCGCGCGAACGCGGTGACCGTCTTGCCCGAGGAGTCGACGAGCGCGATCGCGTCCCGCTTGAACTCCTCGGTGTACCGCTTCGTGTACTTGCTTCCCACCTGGTGCTACTTCCTCTGGAACCTCAAGATCCCAGACTCCAGGTGTCCACGATCAAGGGGAAGGCTCACCCGAACACATCACCAGATCAACAACCGCGGACCGGTAGATTCCGCCCCGCCGCCACACCATCAGGCGACCGCAGATCCACTCAAAGACTCACGAACCGCCCACTTAGGCCTACCCACTGACAAAGCCTGACGATCAGAGCTGCCTCTGGCATTCGAGGGGCATGCGGTCATGGCTCGACTGCACACCGATGCCAGCCGGAGCCCTGCCGGAGACTGGGTCACGGCTGAGATGGACGGCCGTCACCCGTGCGGTACTGCACTGGATGGGTCTCAGGAACGGAGGCCAACGCATATCTCGGCCTTGACGCTCGTTTGACGCTCCGAGTGTTCAAGGGGCCCTTCGGTGGAGTCGAAAATGCCGCCTGACCTGCGGTTACGCCCAGGATCCCCACTTCTGACATCTTTCCGATGACGTCGCACGTGGAGTGCGTGGCGATTCTGGAACCTGCTGCAAAGGGGCTCTGACCTACGACTTTCTTGGGTTTCCAGATGTAGTCGGTGGTGCTCGACCTGTTTCCCGAAGTCCACTGTGTGGAGCATGTTGTAGGTTCCAGCCACGTGGCTCACCTGCGGTTTCGCAGCGGGGGCGTGGGTCTAGAACGTTCTGCCTCAACTCCGTAAGAGACGGGTTCGGGAGATGTCTTGACGCTCGGTCGACGCTGTTTCTGACGGGGCGTGAGGTGGTCGTCCTGGATCAGATAGCGCGGGTCAATCGACTTGTCGGGCTCAACCCGTCGAGCAGCGCGTTAGGGCTGTTCTTTGGGCTCGGGCCATACGGCGACAGGTTTCGGGTTGACGTGTGTTGATTGCACTGGCCTCGTTACCCTGTGTCGTAGGGAGTGCCGAGGTATGCGGGGGCAGGGATGAGCACGGGGGGATGCGGTGCGTCGAACGACCGTGGTGGAGCGGGGGATTGCGTCCGCCGATGCGCTCTTCTCTCTGGAGGGCATCCCAGAAGGAGCCGTCGTACCGGAGCCGGAGGGCTTGGCTGCGACTGAGGCAGCAGTCGAGCGACTCGGTAGCCGGTTCGCCGGACTGGACGGTCAAGTACGGCACGCGCTGAGACGTACCCGAGATCACGCAGGCAATCTGTCCAGCGACCGTCTCCAGGGACTCTCGGAGATCGTGCAGAATGCCGAGGACCTTGACGCCACGCACGTACGCATCCTGACAAAGGAACGGGAACTCCTCGTCGCCCACAGCGGCAGTCCCGTACGGCTGCCGGACGAGACCGACGCCCTGATCGGGGGCCGGTTTCGCGACCACCCGCACGCCGAGGTCATCTTGAGCATGCCCGGCATCGGCTCCGTCCTAGCCGCCGAGTTCATAGCCCATACCGGCGGCGACATGAGCGTCTTCGGCACCGCCGATCGCCTCGCCGGTGTCGCCGGCCTGGCACCCGTTCCGAAGGACTCGGGCCGGATCAGCGGCAATATGCGCCGACCTCGTCGCTACTGCCGCCGCCTGATGCGGGTCTTCTACATGTCCGCCCAGGTCGCGGCCCGATGCTGCCTGGTCTCAAAGGCGTACTACGAACGCAAAAGGGCCGAGAAGAAGACCCATAAGCAGGCCGTCATCGCCCTCGCGCGCCGCCGCCTGAACGTCCTTTGGGCACTCCTACGCGACGGTCGTCCCTTCGAGGGCAGCCCGCCACTTCGCGCTGCCAGGCTTGGGTCTGTCAAACGAGCGGCCCTGTCGCACATTCGGTGGTGACGGAGAGTCGTGAGGGTCGTTGACGTTTCCGTGAAGGATGTCAACGAGCTTGTGCAGACGGTCTTTTCGGGTCTGTACCCGCTGGTCATAGAGGTGGTCGCCGACGAAGGCGAGCGGATCGTCGTGCGAGCTCGAACGCCGACGGAGGCAGCGGTCTGCCCGGTGTGCGGAGCGTTATCCGGGCGGGTGCACGGATATCAGCTGCGGACGGTGGCCGACGTGCCGGTGGATGACCGCCGGGTGGTGGTCCGTGTGCGGGTGCGGCGCCTGGTGTGTCCGACGCGCGGTTGCTGCCACACCTTCCGCGAACAGGTGCCCGGAGTTCTTGAGCGATACCAGCGCCGCACCGCCCGCCTGACGAGGCAAATCAAGGCAGTGGTCAAGGAGTTAGCGGGCCGAGCCGGGGCGCGTTTACTGGCGGTACTCGCGGTGAGCCTGTCGCGTCACACGGCCCTGCGCACGCTGCTGCGCATCCCATTGGCCACAAGGCGGACGCCCCGCGTGATCGGTGTCGACGACTTCGCTCTGCGCCGGCGGCACCGCTATGCCACCGTGGTGATCGACGCCGAAACCCATGAGCGGATCGACGTGCTGCCCGACCGCACCGCCGACACCCTCGAGGCATGGCTGCGCGAGCATCCCGGCATCGAGGTCGTGTGCCGCGACGGCTCGGCGACCTATGCCGAGGCGATCCGCCGCGCCCTGCCCGACGCGATACAGATCGGAGATCGCTGGCATCTGTGGAAAACCTGTGCGAAGCCGCCCTCAGCGAGGTCAAGGCACACAGCACCTGCTGGGCCACCGTGCTGGAAGCACCCCTCTACGACGGGCCCCGCGCCCAGACCACCCTCGAACGCTGGCACCAGATCCACGACCTCCTCGACAAGGGTGTCGGCCTGCTCGAATGCGCCCGGCGTCTGCAACTCGCCCTGAACACCGTCAAACGCTACGCCCGCGCGGATCGACCCGAGCGGATGTTCCGCGTCCCCAAATACCGCGCCAGCCTCGTCGACCCCTACCGTGAACACCTGCGCAAACGCCGGACCGAAGACCCCGCCGTCCCCGTCAGTCACCTCTTCGAAGAGATCAAGGTCCTCGGCTTCACGGGCTGCCTGAACCTTCTGCACAAGTACATCAGCCAAGGCCGCGCAGACGCCGAGCGCAGCCACATCTCCCCGCGCCGGCTTGCCCGGATGCTCCTCACCAGGCCCGGCAACCTCAAAGCCGAACAACACGAGCTCCTGGCCAAGCTCACCGGCGCCTGCCCGGAGATGACCCAACTGGCCAGCTTTATCAGAGACTTCGCACAGCTCTTGATGCCTCGCGCAGAAAATGCCGACGGGCTCTCGCGCTGGATCGTCCAGGTCCGCGCAGCCGATCTGCCTCGTCTGCACGCCTTCACTCGAGGGCTGGAGCGTGACAGCGACGCCGTGATCGCCGCTCTCACGCTTCCGCACAGCAACGGCCCCACCGAAGGCGTCAACACCAAGACCAAGCGGATCGCGCGCCAGATGCACGGACGAGCAGGCTTCACCCTTCTCCGCCACCGCATCCTCCTCGGATAGCAGCACGCTGCGTCACCACCGAATGTGAGACAGGGCCGAACGATTTACAGTCCCGGCGTCAGCGACGCACCGTAGACGAGGCCGAACGCAATCGCCGTCAGCATCGCGCTCGCCGGCACCGCGAGTGCCGCCCACGAAAACCGCACGAGCCATCTCCGCTCGGTAGTGCTCACCGGTTCCTCCCCAAGTCTGTTCCGGTGTGATGCCCACCCCTTGGTGTGGTGATCGCTCCGCGGAAGCCGCACAAGTCCTGGCCCGGGGCGCTCCGCATGGGATTTACCTGTCGTCGGCGTTCAGGTCACGTGGTGGCCGCAGGCCGAGCTTCTCCAGCAGCTGCAGCTTCTCTGCTAGGTCGATGCGGTGCTCGGCGATGACGGGGGCAGGCGGCTTCTCGGCGAGCAGACGGGCCACCCCGTCGAGGAGTACCTGGGGGCGGTGATGCCCTGCCGTCGGTTCGACCACCCGGCGAGCGGGGAGCCCGGTCAGATCCGTCAGATGGTCCTCCGCTCCGTGCGGGTGCGGGCCGGTCAGCAGCAGCCCGCCGTGGCCGAGGCTCCGGACGCGGCGGAGAGCGGACCGCATCCCGCCGAACGGTGGGCACGGCTCATCCAGCGGCGCCCGGTGACGGCGGTGGCCGCCTCCACGGTGGTGATCCTGGCCCTGGCCGCGCCCGCCCTGGCCATGAAGCTGTCGATGCCGGACGACTCGACCCAGCCGCGTCACTCGATGGGCTACAAGGCGTACGCGACGATGTCCGAGGGATTCGGCCCCGGGTTCGACGCCCCCCTGATCGTGGCGGCCAAGCTGCCCCGACCGGACGCCGCCGCGTCGGACGGCGGGCGTATCGTCGACGCGCTGCGGACGGTGCCGGGCGTGGCCGAGGTGACACCGCCGGTCACCTCCTCCGACGGCAAGGCCCTGATGATCGTCGCCTACCCCACGACGCAGAAGCAGGCCCCGGAGACGAACGCGCTCGTCAACACGCTGAATACGACGACGCTGCCACGAGCGACCGCCGGAACCGGGATGCACGCGTACCTGACGGGCCCCAACGCGGGGAACGTCACCTTCGCCGACTTCATGGGGCGCAGGCTCCCCTGGGTGATCGCCACAGTCGTGGTGCTGTCGGTGCTGTTGATCCTCGCGATGTTCAGGTCGGTGGTGATCGCGCTGACGGCGGCGGTGATGAACCTGTTGTCGGTCACCGCCTCCTACGGCGTGCTGACCGCCGTCGCCCAGTGGGGCTGGGCCGGGAAGCTGTTCGGCTTCCCGGAGAAGATGCCCGTCACGACCTGGGTGCCCGTCTTCCTGTTCGTGATCCTGTTCGGACTGTCGATGGACTACGAGGTGTTCCTGCTGTCGCGGATCCGGGAGGTGTGGCTGCGCGGTTCGGACAACTCCACGGCCGTGACCCGGGGCCTCGTGGTCACCGCGCGCGTGATCACCGCCGCCGCGGCGATCATGTTCCTGGTCTTCCTCGGGTTCGTCGCCACACCCGATGTGGCGGTCAAGCAGATCGGCCTCGGGCTCGCGGTCGCGGTGCTCGTCGACGCGACGATCGTGCGGCTGGTGCTGGTGCCGGCCGCGATGGAAGTCCTGGGCAAGGCGAACTGGTGGATGCCGTCCTGGCTCGACCGGTGCCTGCCGCGCATCGAGGAGGAGACCCTGAGCGGTCAGGAGCCCGTGAAGGTGCCGACCGCCTGAGGCCGGCCACCCCGACACCCCACGCGGCGGCGCGAACGGGGCCACACCGGCCCCCACTTCGCGCCGCCGCACGCGTTTGCACAGTTCAGAACGATTCTCTTACCCGTTCTTGGTGGGGCGGGTGGGACTCGAACCCACGGCCGACGGATTATGAGTCCTTTGGGGATCTTGGCGGCCCTTGTCGATCAACGCTCATCCTGGGCGTTTTCGCAGTTCAGAGCCGGTGAGCAGTGCCGGGGCTTCCCGAGCCTTGTCAGTCTGTTCCTATCCTTGCGTCCCAACCGCGTCCCGACACCGTCCCGGATGGACACGCCCGGTCGGCTCAGCAGCCGTCTCCCCTGCTCGGAAAGGGCGCTACAAGGTGGGCGCAGCGGATTTCCCTTCCGGCCGTTCTTCCTGCCCCGCGATGGCGGCTGCCTGGCCTCGAAAACGGCGATCGGGTGCCTCCAACCCGATGGTCATCTCAGTCAGGGTGTCCGTGATATGGCGGCCAGGGGGCTGTCCGTACGGGCATGACCGGGCTCACGCCGTGCTACGCCGCCCCGCTCAAGCCTTCAGGTACGCGAGCACCGCCAGCACCGGCGGTTGGCGTGCGGCGACTGGTCGATGCGCAGCTTCGCGAAGATGGACGCAATGTACTTGGCCACCGCGCTCTCACTGAAGTGCAGGGCACCGGCGATCGCGGCGTTGGAGTGGCCCTCGGCCATGAGGGCGAGGACCTCGTGCTCACGGGGGTCAGGGCGGCGACGCGGCCCTGCTTCTCGCTGCGGGTGAGGAGCCCGGCGATAACCTGCGGGTCCATCACCGTCCCTCCGCCCGCCACCGTGCGCAGCGCGTCCAGGAACTGGGCGGTGCGGGTGACCCGGTCCTTGAGGAGCTGGCCGACCGCGCCCGCGGCGGGCCTCCAACGCCGCCCGCAGCCCCTCGTCCGTGCGCGTCGGCGGCAGCCGGATGTCGATCACCGCGACGTCCAGCTGCGTCTCCGCCAGCGCGCGCACCAGCGCGGGACGCGTCAGCCGCTTGCGTACAGGTCAGCCAGACGCGCTTCCGGCGCCTCGGCGTCAGCCTGACTCTCGCAATACGGGCATGTCCCCTCCTCGCCCACTTCTCGTCGTCCGCTACGCGCCCTGACAACATTCGCCGGGCCAACCGATCGACGTGCAACCACGGATCCAGTTCCTCGCCAATGGCGATCGGAAGCCTGACGGCTCCCCCCAACCAACCTCTGCCGAAGAAGCTGTCGGGGGAGGCCAGGCGCCGGGAACAAATGAGGCCGAATCGATCCCGGGCCTTCACTGGCTTAATCCGAAGTCCCCAGGTCCCCGAAGTACTGAGCTACGTCAAAATTGGCAATCAAACGAGCTAGGCCAAGCGGAGTCTGCCCACTCGCATTGATGGCCATAGGGTCGGCGCCATGCTCTCGCAGCAGGGAAATCACATCGCCCCTGCCGCGAGAGTTGAACACCGCAACGAACAGGGCAGTATTGCCGAATCGGTTTTGCCGATCGACTTCTGCGCCTGCATCCAGCAGCAGCCGTGCTGCGGCCAGTTGGCCCTCTTGCGCGGCCAGATGCAACGGAGTGAACCCGTTGTCATCCGCAGCGTTTGGGTCAGCGCCAGCAGTAATCAGCTGCTCGACCCCGGAAAGGTCCCCACGCAATGCAGCAGCATGGAGGGGAGTCCGGCCCTGACGATCACGCGAATCATGGTTGCTCATATTGATGACTCATATTGTTGTAGGGATCTTCAATTTGATAATGGTCCGGATCGTTCTCAAAGTCGACGAACTGTTGCCGGGTCCAGTTTTTCGCCTGCGCCATGTCTCGATTGCGCCAGTACTCGTAACCCGGCTTATGTCCGTAGTGGAATGGACCTTCAGAAGGAATGCTCTGACCAGTGTTCGGATCGATGAAGTTACCCTCTTCGTCTCGTGGCGCTGCGTCCTGAACAGCCTGCTTTGTCGATGAGCGGAGAGTGACACGGTCATACTTCGCATCTGGCTCCACTCGATTTGGATCCGACTGGAAACGCCCATCTGATCCACGTATTACTCCGCACAATCCGTCGTCGTTGTGCACGAGGATCGGGATGTTGCCCGCCGCCACGACATAGTACGTGTGGAGTTGCTGGACGGTGAGGTTCCAGCGGTTGGCCGCGCCCGGTGTGTGACGGATGGCGGCAACGTAGGCATGACCGTTGGTGGCCGTACTGAGCGCATCGCCCGCGTGCAGCTTCCCGGCGGGGACCCAGCTGTGGGTGGTGTCGTCCCAGAAGGGGTGGTTGGCGGTGGTGTGGAGGGTGGCAGTGTGGCCGCCCTTGGTGCGGATGGTGAGGTCGAGCAGGTCGTGGTCGTGATTGATCCACACGTGCTGGACCGTGCGGGTGCCTTGGTGCTTGCCGGTGTCGGGGTTGCCAGCCTCGACGTTGTCGCCGGTCTTGATCTTGCCGATTGGCTTGGTCTTGCCATTTGCCATCAGTACGGGTGTCGAAGGCGCGAAGCTGCACATGCCTGCGGCCGCGTCGCTCGCGCCCTTGTCGGCGCCCTCTTCCAGTGCCCTTTCGCCGATGAGGGCAACTTCGTCTTCGCCGCCGGTTCCGACTGTGAGGAGGACCGTGCCAGCAGCCTGCGCGCAGCCGCCCCAGGTGGGGTTGGTGGCACAGTCGACGACGTCCGACAGCCCGGAGGCGTGGTAGAGGAAGTCGAAGGCGCCGCCGATGCTGCCGAGCCCTCCGGAGGTTGCGTTCTGCTCGGATGTGCCGTTGGAGGTCGGCTCATAGCCGGATCCGAACAAGCTCCCGAGGGTGCCGATCAGCTTGGAGGGTGAGAGCAGGTCCCGGGGGCTGATTCGGGGGCTGGCTCCGTCGGTTTGGCCATGCGGCCGGGCTCCCGGGTACTCGCCCAGACCCATGAGTGCGGTCGGGGGCGGCGGCGGAGGCGGAGGCGGGGCAATTGGTTTGTGGGAACCTCCGCCCGAGTAGCCGGCTCCATAGGAACCACCGTCGTATGAACCACCGTCGTAGGAGCCGCCCCCGTAGGAGCCGCTGTCGTCGTAGACCGGTGTTGTGTACGAGTCACCGCCGGTTGAGTAGTCGTTGGGGATTTCGGAATAGTCGGGCTGCATCGGGCTGACATATGGCGCCGGTTGCGGCGGTTGGTAGTGAATGATGCGATTCAGGACGTAACACTCCGGGCACTCAACCGGCCAGAAGTACTCGATGTCGAGGCCAAGCGTTGACCAGAAGTCGTGTCCGGTGGGGTCCGTGCCGTCGGTGGGATCGTCGTTGGCGTAGGTGTAGGGGTTGGCGTTGACGGAAGGGGTGGGGGGCTGGTCGGTGGGGTCGTGGCTGGTGAAGTTGCCGGTGGCGGGGTCGTACCAGCGGCTGGCGGTGGCGACGCGACCGGTGGCCGGGTCGGTCCAGCCGCCTTGGTAGCCAAGGCTGTGCTGGGTGCCGGTGGTGGCGAGGCTCTGGCCGTAGGGGTTATAGGCGACGGAGCCGACCAGGGTGGTGGCGGTGGGGGTGAAAGTGGCGGTCAGGTCGCCGCGCTGGTCCGTGTAGGCGAGGGCGGCGCCACTGGAGTTGCTGACGCTGAGGATCGATCCGTCAGGTGCTCGGTCGTAGGTGTCGGTGCCGTCGGAGACGATGGTGTTGCTGACGCCGTTGTAGGTGAAGGTGTTGCTGCCTCTGGTGGCGAGGCGGCCGAGGGCGTCGTGGGTATAGCTGGCCGAGCCGTCGGTGACGAGTTGGTCGAAGGCGTCATAGGTGAGGTTTTCGGTGGTGCCGGCGCCTGTAACCGTGTTGAGGGTGCCACGGGCGGTGTAGCTGTAGTTGGTGGTCGTGGTGCCGTTGGTGCTGGAGGTCAGTTCGTCGCGGGCGTTGTACGTCGAGTTGGTGGTGCTGGATCCGGTGGTGACGGTGGTGCGGTTGCCGGCGTTGTCGTAGCCGTAGGTGGTGGTGGCGGTGCCGTTGTTCCAGGTGGCGAGGCGGCCGGACTGGTCGTAGGTGTAGGTGCTGGCGGCAGCTGCGGCGGTGCCGGTGGTGGTCTGGTTGGTGACGTGCCCGTCGGCGTCGTAGCCGTACGTGATGGAGGCTTCGGTGCTGCCGCCGGGGGCGGTGAGGGTGTCGCTGGTCAGACGGTGCTGCGAGTCGTAGCCGAAGGACTGGCTGGCGCTGTTGCTGCCATAGCTGATGCCGGTGGCCTGGCTGATGTGGTTGTAGCTGTACGTGAGGGTGGCGTTGGTCAGCGGGTCCGTGGCGGTGGACAGGCGGCCGTCGCTGTCGTAGGTGTAGCTGGCGCTGCCGGCCTTGTCGGTGCGGGAGGCGATCTGGCCGTCGGAGGTGTAGGCGTAGCTGGCGCTTCCGGAGGGGCCTGCGGAGGAGAGGAGCTCACCGCGATCGTTGTAGGTGAAGGCGTCGGTGCCGCCGGGTGCGCTGACAGAGGTGATGCGGCCGTCGGCGTCGTAGCCGAAGGTACGGGTGGTAGTGGCGGCTTCCGCTCCGCTGCCGGCCTGGCTGCTCAGGCGGCCGTCGGCGTCGTAGTTGGCTGTTTCGGTGACGCCGCCGGGACGGGTGACGGCTGTCGGGTTGCCCTTGGCGTCGTAGGCGACGGTGGTGGTGCGGTCCGAGGCGTTGGGGAAGGACGGGGTGCTCGGCTCGATGAGGGATTCGCGCAGGCCTAGCGGGTTGTAGGTGGTGATGGTGGCGTTGCCATTGCCGTCGGTGTAGCGGGTGCGCTGGCGGGCGGCGTCGTAGCCGAAGCTGGTGGTGATCGATGAGCTGGAGGTGACGGGTTCGGTCTGCTGGGTGAGGACGTTGGTGGCGTCGTAGGTGTAGGTGGTGGTGTTGCCGTTGGGATCGGTGACGGAGGTCTTGTTGCCGGCCGGGTCGTAGCCGTAGCCGGTGGTGGTCAGGGTCTTGCCGGTGGCGTCGAGGTTGCTGGTGGCGGTTAGGCGCCCGGCGAGGTCGTAGCCGCTGGTGGTGGCGGTGCCGTCGGGGAGGGTGGTCTTGGTGAGCCGCCCGTCGAGGTCGTAGGTGTTGGTGGTGGTGTTGTTCAGCGGGTCGGTGGCGGTGAGCTGGTCGCCGGCGGTGTCGTAGGTGGATGTGGACTTCTCGCCGCCGGGCAGGGTGATCGAGGTGCGGTTGTTCGCGTTGTCGTAGCCGTAGGTGGTGGTGTCGGTGACGGTGGAGGGCTGGCGGACGACTTGGCTGTCGGTCGCGGTGCGGCCGAGGTCGTCGTAGGTGGAGGTGGTCTGCGCGCCGGTGGGGTCGGTGACGGAGAGCTTCTCGCCGTCGGTGTCGTAGGTGGTGTGGGTGGTCGGCGACGAGCCGTTCACCGCGGGCTGGACGACTTGGGCGAGGTTGCCGAGCTGTGTGTAGGTGTAGCTGGTGGTGTTGCCGTTGCCGTCGGTGACTTGGCTGACTTGGCCGGCCGCGTTGTACTGCGTGGTCGTGGTCGGGGTGATGGAGGTGGTGGACCCCGGCGGGGTGTAGGCGGAGTCGGAGACCGCGACCTGTTCGGCACGGGCGTCGTATGTGTAGGTGGTGATGTTGCCGTCGGGGTCGTCGACGGAGGTCTTGTCGCCGAAGGTGTTGTAGCCGTAGAAGGTGAGGGGGTGGATCGCCTGCGGGGTGCCGCCGTTCTTCTCGGCGTTCACCACCGGCGCGGTGACCTGGGTCAGGCGCCCGGCCTGGTCGTTGGCGTAGGTGGTGGTGTAGTTCGCCGCCGTTGCGCCGGTGACGTTGCCGCGCGGGTCGACCGTGGAGATCAGTTTGCCGCGCTCGTCGTAGGTGTGGGTGGTGACGAGGCTGGTGGAGCCGTCGTGGACTGTCTGCGAGGTGACGTCGCCGAGGGTGTCGTAGGTGTAGTCGGTCTGTTCGGTGGTGCTGCCCTGGGTGACGGAGCGGGAGGTGAGGTTGCCGACCGGGTCGTAGCTGTTGGAGGTGGTGGTCTTGTCCTGGCCGTAGGGGTCGAAGACGGATCCGGTGACCAGGCCCGCGGGGTCGACGGTGTAGTCGGTCTCGATGAGGGCCGCAGTCTTCTGCTGCTCGATCAGGCGTCCGGCAGCGTCGTAGGCATCCTGCTGGAGGACCTTGGTGGTGGTGGAGCCATCGGTGTTGTGGAACTTGGCCAGGTAGCTCTGGATGAGCTTGTGGTTCCAGTTGTAGTAGTAGCCGGTGGTGCGGCCCATCGAGTCGGTGTCGGAGGCCAGCCAGCCGGCCGGATCGTAGGCACGCGAGTCCACCACCAGAGAGGTGGGCGAAGACGGGTTCTCCGGGTCTCCGGTGTAGTTGGTCAGCGTCGTGCTGAGCAGTTCACCGGTCGGTGAGTAGGCGTATGTGTAGGCGTTGCCGTCGGCGTCGTTCTCCGAGGTGCGGTTGCCGTAGGCGTCATAGCCGTAGGAGGTCTTGCGGCCCACGGCGTCGGTGACCGAGGCCAACTGGTCATACGAGTTGTACGTCCATGCCGTGGTGCGGGTCTGGTCGCCGCCCGTGGTGTCGGCGACCGCCAGCGAGGTGGTCTTGCCGTCGTCGTCGTAGGCGTACGTGGTCTGCGGGGTGTGGATGGTGCCCTTGACGGCGTCGGTCGTGGCCGGTCCGGTAGCGGTGACGACGCGGTCCTGGCCGTCGTAGGTGTAGCTGGTGGTCACGCCGCCCGGGTAGGTGTCCGAGGTCTCAGTGCGGGTGAGGCGCCGGCCGAGGTTGTCGTAGGTGTAGGCGGTCTTCAAGCCCGAGGGCGAGGTCACCTGGGCCAGGTCGCCGGCACTGTCGTAGGCATAGCCGGTGACGTTGCCCTTCGCGTCCTTGACGGTCGCCAGGAGCCCGGCAGGTTCGGTGCCGCCACCGACCGCGGACTCCGTGCCCGCCGTGTACGACTTGGTGACGACGTGCTGGTCGGGGTCCGTGGAGGTGAGCAGGTTCCCGGCGGAGTCGTAGGTGTAGCTGGTGGCGTAGGTGGTGTCTGTGGCGCTGGTGGAGCGCGGGTCTGCGGAGGAGATGGGCTGGTCGTTGCGCGGGTCGGTGACGCCGTAGGTGCCGGTTGCCGGGTAGTTGGTGTAGCTGGTGGTGGTGTCGCCGTGCATGTCGCTGGTGGTGCTCGACAGCGTGTCCCCGCGCGTGTTGTGCGTGGTGGTGGTGAAGTTGCCGTCCGGGTCGGTCACCGTGGCCAGGAAGCCGCCGGAGTCGTAGGAGTAGGAGGTGGTGTGGCCGAGCGCGTCGGTGACCGAGATCAGGCGGGAGCCGTTGGCGGGGTCGTAGCGGTAGCTGAGGGTCTTGCCTGTGGGGTCAGTGACGGTCGCCGTGGTGACCGGGGTGGCGCCGTTGGACGTGCCGCGGGCGGCGTACTGGGCGGCGACGGTTTGCGTGCTCAGTGCCTGGTTGAAGGTGGAGACCTCGGCGATGGAGCCGTTGAAGTAGCCCTGGGGGTTGTTCGAGGGCAGGGAGGGCCAGGATCCGGACAGGTAGCCCGCGCCGATGGAGACGACGTTCTCGCCGGTGAAGTCCAGCTGCTGGCCGGTGCGGGTGTCGGCCTGCTGGCCGTCCAGGTTGAGGGTCTGCTCACCGTTGGTGTTCACCGTGAGCACGGCCTGGTGCCACTGCCCGTCGTTCACGGGGTCCGGGGACTCCATGGGCGACAGCAGGTGGTCCCACCACTGCCCGTACAGGTGGCCGTCGGCACCGACGTACAGGGCGGGGGTGTAGTTGGCCGACAGGGTGGTGCCGATCGGGCCGCTCTGGTAGCTGAACAGGGTTTCGCCGGAGGCACTGGTCTTGAACCACAGCTCGATGGAGAAGTTCGCCGAGACCTTGCCGCCGTAGATCGTGGTGGACGGCAGTGAGACGTAGGAGCTGGTGCCGTTGAAGGACGCGGCGGTCTCCGGGCTGCCGGTGAACAGTCCGGGAGCGCCCAGGGTGACGTTGTTGTAGGTGGCGGGGCCGGAGGACCACCAGTTGGAAGCCGTCGTCCCGGCGACCTCGTTGGCAGCCTGGTTGCCGGAGGTGTCCTCAAAGCGCCAGTAGTTGGGGGCGGCCTGGGAGATGACCGCGTCGCGGTAGTAGGCGCCGGAGCCGGTGGTGGTGGGCTGGCCGAGCTTCCAGGTGCCGCCGTCGGCGTCGGTGATCTGGGTGGCCTGGTCGCGGGAGGCGTCGTAGGAGGCAGCCAGCGCCGTCTTACCCGAGGGCAGGGTGGTGCCCGTCAGCTCGCTGGCCGCATGGGTGCCCGCGGTGTACTGCTGCTGGACGGCCGGGAGGCCGAGCGCGTGGGTGTAGAAGGCGGCTTCGGCGACGGAGCCGTTGAAGAAGGTGCGGTAGCCGGTGTTGCTGGAGGTGCTGTAGTGGGGCTCATCGGGCCAGTGGCCGCCGATGAATCCGGTGCCGATGGCGTCCACCGGCTGGCCGGTCACCGACACCTGCCCCGAGAGGGTGCCGACAAGGTTCCCGTCCAGGTACAGCGACTGCGTGTTCCCGGCGGCGGACAGCACCGCGTAGTGCCATGCGCCGTCGGCGACCGAGGACGAGGTGGAGATCGGGGAGACGCTGCCCGCCCAGAACTCGCCGTACAGCTTCCCGGAGGTGCCGACATACAGCGTCGGCGTGTAGTTGCCGGGCGTGGAGGTGCCAGTCAGCGCGTCCTTCTGGTAGCCGAACAGCACACCGGAGGCGCTGGTCTTGAACCACATCCCGACGGAGACGTAACTCGCCGAGGTCAGAAGGCTGTTCGGCAGGGAGACGTAGCCAGTGGAGCCGTTGAACGTGGCGGCGGTGGTAGGTGAGCCGGGCAGCGGTCCGGCCGCGCCGAGGGTGTAACCGCCGGTGTAGGTGCCGTTGTCGTTGCCCTCGTTGACGGCGACCTCGCTGGCCGCCGAGGTGCCGGTCGACTCACCGAGGCGCCAGTAGGAGGAGGGGTTGGCGTCCAGTACGGACGTGCGGTAGTGCGAGCCGGAGGACGACCCGGAGGTGTAGGAGTAGGCGGTGCACGCCGTGGAGGACGTGGGCGGGCACACCCCGGTCAGGTTGCCGCCGCTGTAGGAGTACGTCCAGGTTTCGGCCGTGCCGCCGGGGGAGGTGGCCGGGTCGGTGGCCACCTGAGTGACGTGGCCGCCGCTCCAGGTGAAGTGCAGCGAGCGGCTGCTGGTCGTGTTGGTGGCCGTGGCCAGGGTGCCGTCGGCGTTGTACGAGAGGGTCTCGCTCCGCCCGGACGCGTCCGTGATCGTCTTCAGCTTCCAAGCCGATCCGACCTGCTGACCGAACGTATACGTGGTGCCCGACTTGTCGGTCAGGGTGTAGCCGCCGCCGCTGACGGTCTGGAACGTGGAGTAGGTGCCCTGCGGCGGTGTGAACGTCGTCCCGTCCGCGTTCAGGCCGAAGCGCGTCGCCTGGCCGTTCGCCATGGTGACCACGACCGCGCCCGAGCCGTCGTTGTCCGGCAGCGCGGACATGTCGTACAGCGTCGACCAGCCCGCGCCGAAGAGGTTGCCGGTGCGCGGGTCGAGCGAGTTGTAGGAGCGCGTCACCGACAGCGCCGGGCCCGCCACGGAGACGTCCGCGTCGGTCGTGGAGGTGGTGTAGTTCCCGACTCTTGGGGCGAAGGTGCGGCCCGCCGGGCCCTGTGCCGCCTCACCGAGATGCGAGGTGATCAGCGGCTGGGTGACGGTGGTGGAGAAGTACGAGGGAAGCGACCAGGCGCTCTGGGCGTCTCCGTCGCTGTCCGACACGGTCCAGTAGTACGACTGGTTCCAGGCGAGTTTGCCGGCCGGAACGGTCCACTGGGTCTTGCTGACCGAGCCGGAGTCCACCACGAGGCTGGGCTTTCCGGACGTTGGATTGGTGTAGACCTGGAAGTCGTAGGTCAGCGCGTTGCCGGGGTAGTTGTCCGGGTCGCTGCCGCTGGCGAACAGCTGCGGCGTGAGGGAGCCCGCCACGACGTTGGACGGCGGCGAGGTTGAGTCGATCTGCGGCGGAGTGTCCGCGGAGGTGAACTGAGCGCACGACGTCGGCACGTTGTAGGTGGTGTAGAACGAGGTGCCGCTGGTCAGCATGTCCCAGCACACGTAGTACTGGCCAGGTGGCTCGGCCGGGAGTGTCCCGGTCATCGTCAGCGAGGAGTTCGGGCTCACCGAACTCGTCACGTACGTCTTGGTGGCGTTGGTGCTCAGCTTCGTCCAGGACGTGTTGTAGATGTCGGTGGCGAGCTGGACGCTCGACGTCGACCAGGAGGCGGTGCCCCGGTTGGTGAGCGACACCTTCATCGAGCCGGTGGTGGTCGCGGTCGGCTCGGTGTACGTCTGCTTGGGGATCGAGTAGTCGGCGCCGTAGCTGCTGTAGGTGACCGACAGGTAGGGCGGGTAGGAGGAGTTGACGCTGGCGAACTGCTTCCACGCCGCGACGACGGAGTTGTCCGCGGTCAGCGCCAGACCGTTGTTGTAGGTCGTGCCGTGGGCCCAGCCTTCCAGCAGCTTCACACCGGCCGCGCCGGGGTTGTCACCGATGTCGATCCCGTGCCAGGAGGAGCCGCCGCAGCTCGCCCCGGCCTCGAAGCTGGAGGAGCCGATCGTTGACCCGTACGACAGGCCGGGATAGTCCGCGATCGTGCCGACGTTCCAGGAACTGGTGATCCCGTGGACGTAGACGGGTTCCGCGGTGCAGCCGCCGGACCACACGTCATCCAGGTACAGCGACGCCTGCTCGATGTAGTCGTTCTGGAACGTCGAGCCGAACGACCAGTTCAGAACGTAGCTGTTGGCCTTGTGGCTGCCACCGTCGTACGAGCCGACCTTCAGCACCGAATCGGTGGAGAAGTTGATGTCGTACGGCGTCTCCACATACGTGCTGGAGGACGCGTTCAGGTTCGTCGGGTCGACCTTGACCGGGAACACCCGGGCCTTGTCGTGCAGCCAGGACGCGTCGAGCGACACCCGCAGCGCCGGAGCGCCGTCCACGGTGGTCAGGCTGTAGGTCACCCCGGTGGAGGTCGCGCCTTCGCCGGACACCTTGCCGATGTTGGAGTCCTCCATGTAGCCGTGCGGGATCGTCACCCGCACCGCGCCCTTGGAGTCCTTGAACGCGACGCTTCCGTCCGAGGTGAGGGACGGGGTCAGGCCGGTCAGGTGAAGGGGGAACACCCACGTCGTCGGGGCCGAGGCGTCGTGCAGGACCAGGGTCTCCTTCACGCCTCCCGAGGTGACCGAGTACTTCAGGTCCGCGGAAGTGGCGATCTGGGGATAGGTGATCGCGTTGCCCGACGCCTGCCCCGTCACCGAGGCCGCGCCCTGCAGGGAGTAGCCGACCTGCTCGCTCGCCGACGGCCCGTACGACACCAGGAGCGAATCGTTTCCGCTCGGGGCGAACCCGGCCGGGGCGGAGTCAGCGCGCTCTGACCACCGGCCGTCCGAACCCTGTACCAGAGTGCTGTCGATGTCGGCCCAGGTGCCCTGCGCCGTGCGGTAGTGCACCGGGCGGCTGTAGACACGCGCGGTAAGGGTGCCGTCCGCGTTCCGGAACACCGACGTGTTCCCGGTGCGGTCCTTGACTACCTCCGCGCCGCTGGCCTTCGGGCCGGGTATGTGCGGGTCGCCTTCCTGCGCCGACGAACCGGCGTCGGCCGCCTTGGCCGCCTTCCGTTGAGCGTCCCTCAGCAGAGCCGCCCGGATCCTGGCTGGCGGCGAGACGCGCTTCGCCGCAAGCTGCCCCTGCGGACGGAACGAACCCCGCTCATTCGCCTTCGGCACGTGCGTCTTGGACAGCGGAAGCGCGCCGCGCACCGACTTAGCCTTCGGGCTTGAGGCACTTCCCTTCGCGCGCAGCGCCGCCGACTTCACCTGGTGCGACAGCCCGGCAGCGGAACCCATCCGCTGATGAGGCAGCACCGCGGAGCCCGATGCCAGGGCGTGCTCGTCGATGACCGCCTCGGCCGACTGCGTCCCCAGCACCACGAGCAGGGCACCACTGACCGCGAGCGCGATCCCCCGCAGCCAGCGCCGCTGCACACCGCCGGTGAGGTAGGCGATGACAGACACCAACCCCTTACCCGCACCAGACGACACGCGGAACCGATGGCGACTCATCGCACAACCCCCACACCAAGGACACGACAACGCCTCACCCGTGGAGACGTAAGCGGAAGTTGTAGCTCCTATTTGACGGTTGATCAACAATTCGTCGACAAACATCTTCGGCGACTTGACATGATCACTTGCGTTTGCGCCCGTTTCATCCCTGTGACCTTGATCGAATCTTGGCCCCTGGATGCTCGGCCTTGACCTGTGAATCGGCCATGGGTCGCCCGCCGCAGGCGATGTGGTAGAACCTGGCTGGCTCCGTGCGCTGCCCGTGCGTGCCGTACGGGAAGCCCACACTGATTGGAGCTGTTCGTGCCGTTCCCGCGAAGACGATCCGGCAGACGCTGCGCGTCGACCGCGCTGCTGGTCCTGCGACGGTCGTCCCTTTTCGGCGACACCCGTGTGGGACTTTGTGTCTTCGCGGCCGCCGCTCCCGCCGAAGCGGTGGTGATCCGCGCGTCCGAATGGCCGCTCACGCAGTTCCAGGCGGACGAGATCTGGCACGCGTCGCAGGGCCAAGGCATCACCGTCGTCGTCGTCGACACCGGGGTCGACGCCGCCCATCCCGATCTCAAGGGTGCAGAAGCGATTTTGGAGCGCGCCACGTGAACCTTCCCTTCCGTCTTCACCACCGCCCGCGAAGGGTGCGGCTCATAGCTGCCGCAGGCGCACTGGTCGCCACTGGCCTGCTGGCGTGGCTTGCCGTCGCTCTGCTGACCGGCCCCCAGACTCCGAAGATCGTCGCCAACAACATCTCCAGAAATTTCCGCGCCTGCCTGGTCAATGATCAACAGGATGCGACCATGGCCCAGCCCGTCTGGTCATCTCTGCAGAATGCCGCTTCAGGCGCTGCCATCAACGCGCAGCGCATCCAGGTGCCGAAGGGCAGCACTGCGGCGTCCCTGCCGTATGTCAACAGCCTGGTTCAGCGCAAGTGCGGGCTGATCATCTCGGTGGGTCCAGGTCTCCATGAGGCCGTGGCCACCGCCGCCCAGCACAATCCCCATCAGCGATTCATCACCATGGGCCCTTCGGTCAAGCTGCCCAACGTTCGCAGTTATTCACCCACCGACCGGTCCGCTGTCATCAGCGCGGTGCAACAGGCGGCCCGCCCCCGGTCGGCTCACCGAACCTGAGAAGGCTTCCGCTTACCAATCAACGGGCTTGTCTGGTCGAACAGGGGTCCTGATCGGGTGATCGCGGCAGAAGCGGCGCATGCAGGCAGGCCCT
>NZ_JBIATN010000049.1:0-37673 GCF_042891825.1 Streptomyces sp. NPDC001852 | reverse complement strand
GTGTAGATGTCGCAATCCACACCGAACCCAGAAGGCCCTCACCCGTTCAAGCACCCAGCACGCGTGTCACCAACGTCCCGGGACAGCACACCTAGCGCCTCCCACCCGTCGGCTAGCTGCCCGGGCACACCACCTCGCTGCCGCGGACCGGGGTCTGCTGCGGCTGGGAGGGGTCCTCGAAGCGGACCTTGTGGACGTCCTTGAAGTCCGCCCCGGCGATCACCTTCAGCAGCGGTCCCTGGCCCGGTACGGCGCGCAGCTCGGCCCCCGGCAGGGCGGAGGCAAGGGCGCGGGCCGAGCGGTCCCAGCGGGGGTCGTAGGAGATCACGGTGTGCGGCACGCGCGCGGTGGCCGTCACCGGCAGGCGCGTCGTGGCGAAGCCGGTCGCCGCGAGCGCCGCGTCGACGCGTTTGGCGAGGCCGACCGTGGGGCTGCCGTTCTCCACCTGGACCCGGATCTGCCGCGGATCCACCTCCACGGTCGCCACCGGCACCCCGGCCGGGCCGCGACCGCGCTGCGGCTGGTCCACGGTGAGCGGCTTGTCCTCGCGCAGGGCCGTGAAGACCTGGTCCGCCCTGGCCTGGTCCCACTTCAGGGTCGAGCCGATGCCTTTGACGTCGTAGTTCATCTGCCCGATGGGCACGGTGGTGAACTCGGAGGAGGACGGGGAGAAGTTCCGCATGGCCCGGCCGAGGTCGAGCAGCTCGTCGGTGCCGAAGCCCTCGTCGGCGCGCACCGAGCCGAGCACCGCGCGGGCCACGTCCCGGAACCGCATCGGGTTCAGCAGCACCCCGGAGGAAGTGGCCCGCTCGATCAGCGCGGCCAGGAACCGCTGCTGCCGCTTCATCCGGCCGAGGTCGCTCGCCGCGTCCACGTGCCGGGCCCGCACGTACTGCAGGGCCTGCCCGCCGTTGAGCATGTGTGTGCCGGGGCTCAGGTCGAGGCCGGTGTAGGAGTCCTTCAGCGGGGTCGTCGTGCAGACCTTCACCCCGCCGAGGACGTCCACCGTCCTCATGAAGCTGGTGAAGTCGACCTCCAGATAGTGGTCGATCTTCACATGGGTCATGTTCTCGACCGTGCGGATGGTCAGCTGGGGGCCGCCCTCGGCGTAGGCCGCGTTGAGCCTGATCGGGTGCGGCCCCCGCGGTTGCCCGGAGGTGGCGTCGGTGTGCGCGGGCACCTCGGCGTAGGAGTCGCGGGGCAGGCTCACCACGGTGGCCCGCTCCCGGTTCGCCGAGACGTGCACGATCATCATCGTGTCGGTGCAGTGGCAGGGCACCCCGCCCAGCCGGTACTCCCGCCGCTCCCGCTCGGTGATCCTGTCGCGGCCGTCGGTGCCGACCAGCAGGATGTTCGTGCCCTGGCCCGCGCTCGGCCGGTTCTTCATGTCCTTGAAGGCGTCGACCCGGGCGATCCCCGCGTCCAGGCTGCTGATCACCGCGTGCCCGATCCCGGCGGAGGCGAGCACGACGACGGACAGCGTGCTCACCGCCCGCATGGCCCAGCGGGGCCGCCGGGGCGGCCGCACGGACCGCACAGGCCGCTCGGGCGGCTGCGGTACACGGCGGGGCGGCTGCGGTCGGCGCTGCGGACGAGCAGGAGACCGGGGCGGGCTTGCCAAAGGGGACACCTCCGGACGAGGCCGTACGTGGGATCCGTGAGCACCGTAGGCCGATACGATCTCCAGCCCGGCCCTACGCCCCGGCGGCGCGCACCGCTGTCCCCCGTTCGCGGTAACGTGAGCCCCCTATGAACGCCAAGCCCGACGTGCGACACCCCGCTGTTTCTGTGATCATGCCCGTTCTCAACGAGGAACGGCATCTGCGCGGGGCCGTCCAAGCGATCCTCGCGCAGGAGTACGCCGGCGAGATGGAGGTCGTGATCGCCCTCGGTCCGTCCACGGACCGCACGGACGAGATCGCCGCCGAGCTCGTGGCGGAAACCGCAGCCGACAGCAAGCGTGTCCACACCGTCCCGAACCCGACCGGCCGCACGCCCGCGGCGCTGAACGCGGCGATCAAGGCCTCCCGGCACCCGATCGTGGTCCGCGTCGACGGCCACGGCATGCTCTCGCCGAACTACATCGCCACCGCGGTCCGGCTCCTGGAGGAGACCGGCGCGCAGAACGTCGGCGGCATCATGCACGCCGAGGGCGAGAACGACTGGGAGCACGCGGTCGCCGCCGCGATGACCTCGCGGATCGGGGTCGGCAACGCCGCCTTCCACACGGGCGGCGAGGCCGGGCCCGCCGACACGGTCTACCTCGGGGTGTTCCGCCGCGAGGCCCTGGAGCAACAGGGCGGCTACAACGAGGAGTTCGTCCGCGCCCAGGACTGGGAGCTGAACTTCCGGATCCGGGAGGCGGGCGGGCTGATCTGGTTCTCGCCCGAGCTGAAGGTGTCGTACCGGCCGCGGCCGAGCGTGCGTGCTCTCGCCAGGCAGTACAAGGACTACGGCCGCTGGCGGCACGTCGTGGCCCGCTACCACTCCGGCTCCATCAACCTGCGCTACCTCGCCCCGCCGGCGGCGGTGTGTGCGATCGCGGCCGGACTCGTGGTCGGCGCGGCGCTCACCCCGTGGGGCTTCCTGGTCCCCGGCGGCTACCTGGCGGCGATCGTCGCGGGCTCGCTCCCGGCGGGCCGGGGCCTGCCCCTGAAGGCCCGGCTGCAGATCCCGGTGGCTCTGGCCACCATGCACATGTCGTGGGGCTGGGGCTTTCTGACCAGCCCGAAGTCGCTGGCGAAGAAGGTCATCGCGTCGCGGCGGCCGGCGGTGCTCAGCGCCTGATCATCCGGCGGCCCCGGCATCGGGGCCCCGCTCCCGGGGCCCCGACGACGGTCACCACTGATAGGGCCCGTACACGTCCATGCACGTCGAGGTGTCCGAGCCGTTGATCGTGTCCGTGTTCTTCGGCACGTCTCCGGCCTTGGGAGCCGGCTGCTTCGGGTAGGCCGTGCCGGTGCGCCAGTCCGCGCCGATGACGACGGTGACCCCGGAGACGTCGGTCGACTGCTTCACCGCGCTCATCGGGATGCCGAGCGCCTTGGCCACCGCCTGCGCGTCACCCTGCAGGTCCACGCTCGGGTACTGCACGACCGTGCTGTCCTCGGACAGCGCCCCCGACGTGTCGGCGGTCGCCCGGGTGTAGCCCTGCTGCGCCAGCACCTGGCTGATGTCGTTCGCCCGGCCGCGGACCGCTGCCTGAGTGGACGTCTGGGTGGCGTTGCGCACCAGCACCCCCAGCCGGCCCGGGTCCGTGGAGGGCGTCTTGGCCGCCGGGGTCTTGACCGCGACCTGCTTCGCCGCGGACGGCTTGCCGTTCTTGTCGAGCGGTACGTCGTCCCGGAGCATCTGCCACAGTTTGTCCGCGTTGGGCTTGTCCAGCACCACGTGGTTCTTCGGGTCCTCGGGGTCCGGATTGTTGGCCACCGTCAGCGACGTGATGCGGTTCGTCGGTACCGACTTCATCTCCATCGCCAGGTCGTACAGCTTCTTGACCGTGCCGATCTCCTCGGACACCGTCAGCGACTTGGTGGCCGCCTCCGCCAGGTTCATCAGCCGCCCGGAGTCGGTGAACACGTTCTGCTGCTTGAGCTTGCGGATCATGGAGTTCAGGTACATGTGCTGGGCCCGGGCCCGCAGCGGGTCGCTGCCCCAGGCGTGCCGGGTGCGCAGCCACTGCAGGGCCTGCTCGCCGTAGACCTGGTGCGTACCGGCCTTCATCTTCAGCCCGGAACCGCCGGGCACGCTGGGCGTCGGGTGGTCCCACACGTTCTGCTTCACACAGACGTCGACGCCGCCGATGGCGTCCGCCATGTTCACCACGCCCGCGAAGTCGATCATCATCCAGTGGTCGATGTAGACCCCGGTGAGGCCCTCCCAGGTGGCCAGCGTGCAGCCGGCTCCGCCCCGGGCCAGGGTGACGTTGATGATGTCGTCCGTCTCCGGATACTTCTTACCGGTCTTCGGGTCCGTGCATTTGGGGATGTGCACGCGGGTGTCGCGCGGGATGCTCACCATGGCGGCGCTCTTGCGGTCCGCGGACAGGTGGATGAGCATCTGTACGTCGGCCAGTGGGGGAGCGCCCACACTGTCCCTGCTGCCGCCGAGCCTGAGATCCTCCGCGGAGTTACGGCTGTCCGAGCCGATCAGCAGGATGTTCAGCGGCGTCTGCCCGGCCGCGTTGGCCGGCGTCTTGTACGCCCTGGAGTCGTCGCCGCTGCTGCGCTCACCCTTCCGGATGTTCGCGTTGAGGTGCTGGTAGTACAGATAACCCGCTCCGGCGGTGCCGAGTATCACCACCGCCAGCACGGTCGCCGACCAGCGCAGTGCGCGCCGTCTGCGCCGTGGTCGCTCGGTCGTGGAACCGCCTCTGCGCCGCCCCCCGCCCTGCCGGCCGGACCCCTCCGGCGACTTCCGGTCCTGCGGCGCGAGCGACATCGTGTCGTCGACCGCAGGATCCTGCCCCCGCACGCCACTGTGCGCCAATCTTCCTGCCCTCCCCACCCTTGCGCCGTACAACGGGCCCGTCCCGCGTCCGGTTAGACGCACGACGGGCCCGTTGGGTTACCTACGAGGCGCAGTTCACCTTGTCTGCCGTGGACTTGTCGACGCTCGGCGCCTTCGACGGAGCGGTCAGGGAAGCCCCCGCGCCCTTGAAGTCCTTGCCCAGGGTCAGCGTCATCGCCGGCAGCCCCTGCGAGTTCGTCACGCTCCTGCCCGGCTTGAGCGCCGAGCCGGACAGGCCCATGAGATGGGCCAGTTCACGTGCCTGGGCCGCCTGGTCGGGAGCGTACTCCAGCGTGGTCCTGGCCAGCTCCGCCGGCGCGTTGCCCGCGTTCTCCGACTTCAGCACGCCCTCCTGGTTCTGCAGCCAGTCGAGGGTCTCCTGCGCGCTGCCGGCCTCGGCGCCGCCGTTGAGGATCCGCACCCGCACGTCGGAGGGCGCGGACCTGGTGCCCTTCAGGCGGGCGGCCTGCGCGTCCTTCTCCGCCTTCTGCTTCTTCTTCACCTCGGTGAAGGAGACGTCGTTGTTGATCGCGTCGAACACCGGCGGGGCGAGGGCCGGGTCGACGATCACCGTCTTGTGGATGACACCGTCCGCCGGGTTGTCCTTCACCGGCACCGTGACGAAGCTGATGTTCTTCGTCGGCACCTTCTTCAGCTCCAGCGCGATGTCCTTGAGCGTCGACACGGAGCCGATGCCCTTGTCCACGGTCAGCGCCTTGGTGGCGGCCTCGGCGAGGTCGATCAGCTTGCTCGGGTTGGTGAGCGTGTCGCTGGAGGACATCTTCCGCATCAGCGAGCCCATGAACTGCTGCTGGACCTTGATGCGGTCCAGGTCTCCCTGGTTGCCCCAGCTGTGCCGGGTCCGCACGAACGCCAGGGCCTGCTCGCCCTCGATCTTGTGCTCGCCGGCGGACAGTTTCAGGTGCGACTCCTTGTCGTTCACCGCGTGGGCGAGGCACACGTCCACACCGCCGACCGCCGTCGTCAGCGTCTTCACCGCGTTGAAGTCCACCATCATGAAGTGGTCCGGCTGGATGCCGGTGACCTCCTTCACCGTGCGCATGGTGCAGCCCGGGTCCCGGCCGTCCTGGCCGAGGCTGGTGTTGAAGCGCACGTTCTGCGTGCCGGCGATGACCTTGGTCGAGCCGTCGGCCTGTTTGGTCGGGCAGTCCGGCACGTTCACGATCAGGTCGCGCGGAATGCTCATCGCGGTCGCGTTCGTCCGGTCCTTGGACACGTGCAGCAGGATGTTGGTGTCCGCGTGACCGACGCTGCCCTTGTCGCCGTAGCCCTCGTTGCCCTTCCCGGTCCGTTTGTCGGTGCCGATGATCAGGATGTTGAAGGCGTCGTCCTTGCTGAAGCCGTCCTTGGCGGCGCCTTCGACGTCCGTCGTGGTGACGTTGCCCTCGAGGTGCTTGAGGTAGAGGTAGCCGGCGGTGCCGACGGCGACCAGCACGAACGCCGTGCCGCCGGCCGTCCACGCCAGGGCCTTCTTGACCTTCGACTTCTTCTTCACCGGCCGCCGGGCCGCGCGCCTGCCCGGCGGGGGCTCCGGCTCGCTTCCCCGGCGCCGGCCGGACCGCGGCGGCGGTACGTCGCCCCCGCGCGTCTGGCGCGTCTCACGAGTCTCGCCGGGTGCCGAGTCGTTACGGCGGCGCGGCGCACCGGCGCCCGCGCGGGGCCCGGATCTGCGGGGGCTGGGAATCGCCGACTGCGGTGCGGAAGGACCCAGTTGCAGTTCGTATTCGCCGGTGTTCGGATTGAGCACCCACTGGTCTGCGGGGTCGATGTTGTCCGCCCGCCCACGGCCTTGCGCGTCCACGGTTTCCGAATCCTCCGTCGGGGCCACGCGGCGCCTTCCCCCTCAAAGGCGCTCGGGTCTCGGTGAATCAGTGCACGGCCCCAGGACGGACCTCGCGGCCGGGTGCACCGGATCGCTCACACTATCCGCCCAGTTCAGCGTCGAGCGACGCCGGTGACAAATTCCCGGTGCCTACAACTGGGCAATACGCCTCATTTCCCGGACGGAAGTTCGGGCGTCTTGATGTGCGCATTACTCACAGGTGTGTTCGGCGGCGGTGTTCCCGCGGAACGTCGGCGTGGGGGAGGGGTCGCCCGGACTGCCCTTGCCGTCCGCCTCCCCGTTGGTCTCCGCGGCCTCCTGCGGGATCTCCCGGGCCACCGCGACGGGCTGATCGGCCCGCAGTCGCGCGAACAGCTTCTCGGCTTCCGGCTCCACGAGTTGGTCACGGTTGGCGTCGTAGACGTACGACTCCCTCGGCACCGTCAGGAACTGCACCCGTTCGGTGGGGATGTCGCGCAGCCCGCGCACCAACTGGTACAAGCCGCGCAGACTGGCCAGTTCCGGATCCGTGGTCAGCGAGGAGGTGGCCGCGTTCAGCACCGGATACAGCTTCACCGGGTTCAGCAGGACGTCGTTGCTCTGCACCTTGTCGACGAGCGCGCCGAGGAACCGCTGCTGGCGTTCCATCCGTTCGGTGTCGCTGCCGTCGCCGAGCGACTTGCGGGCCCGTACGAACCCGAGCGCCTGCTCCCCGTCGAGCATGACCTTGCCCGCGGGCAGCTTCAGCATGGCCGCCTTGTCGTCGACGGGCTCCTTCAGGCAGACCTGCACCCCGTCGACGGCGTTCACCATCTTCTTGAACCCACGGAAGTCCACGACCACGTGGTGGTCGATCCGAATGCCCGTCAGCTTCTCCACGGTCCGGATCGTGCACGCCGAACCGCCGAGCTGGAAGGCGTGGTTGAACATCGCGAGCACCGGCTCGCTGCGGCTGCCGTCCGGCTGCCGGCAGCCGGGGATGTCCACCATCAGGTCCCTCGGCAGGGACACGGCGGTGGCGCTGCGCCGGTTCGCGGCCAGGTGCAGCAGGATCGTGGTGTCCGACCGCTCGCTGCCCAGATCCGGCCCGTACGCGGAGTTCCCCTCCCCGGCCCGCGTGTCCGACCCGATCAGCAGGATGTTCTGCGCGCCCCGCACCAGTTCCGTGGGCCGCTCCCGCTCGTACCGGGCCAGTTCGCGGGCGGCCGCGTCGTCCGCCGTGATGTTCGCGTTGAGCTTGGCGTAGAGGGCCCAGCCGGTCCCGGCGGCCGCCGTGACGAGGACGGCGGCACCGAGCGCCGTCGCCTTCGCCCACCGCCGCCGATGCCGCCGCAGGAGCCCCGCGCCGGTGGCGGAGGCCCCGGGACCGGGACCGAGGGGCTTGCCTGCGGTGTCGGTCACGGGCGGGGCACCCCCTCATGGCGTACGGGCGTCGCGTGCTGCTCCTACGACCATGGCCGGGGAGGGATCGCCGAAGCTCCCTTTACTGCTCCATTCGGGGGAGGCCGGACAGGAGGCCGGCCGACCCGAGCGCCCGCGCTCAGCGGCGCACCGCGGTCACCCTCTCGCTCTCGATCCGCTGGGCGAGAACCTCCTCGTCCAGCCGGTCCAGATGCCGGCACAGCACCACGGACCCCCCGACGGCCAGCGGCGCGTACAACCCCGCGCTGACCCCTTCCCACGTGTCGTACGACAGCCCCGACAACAGCCTCGATCCGGGTCCCGTCAGATCCAGCGAAGGCGCGTCCGCGAGCGCCCGCTCGACCACCTCGGCCCCGCTGAACTCGGCCCCCGCGACGATCAGCGCCGGATCCTCGGCAACCGGCGGAGTGAACGGCGCGAAGCGGTCCCCCTGCCCCGGCACTTCCACGGCGTAGTCGACGAACCCCTCCGGGGCCTGCGGGAACCGCCCGCCCAGCGGCCGCAGAGCCAGCGCGATCCGCTCCCCGCGGCAGGCCCGCGCGGCGTCGAGCGAGTCCGGCCCGCTCACCACGAGGTCGGCCGCGGACGGTTCGCCGCCCACATCGGCGATCGCCCCCACGGACGAACACGCCATCAGCCACACAGCCGTCTGCCAGTGCGCCGGCAACATCAGCGCCACGCGGTCGCCCGGCGCGGCGGCGAGGTCGCCCTGCAGGAGGTTCGCGGTCTTGGCCACCCAATTGGCGAAGGTGGCCACGGACAGTTCGACGCGTTCGCCCGTGGCGTCGTCGTAGAAGGTCACCAGCGGGCGGCCGGGGTCCGCGGCGAGCGCGGAAGCCAGCAGGTCGGCAGGGGTGCGATCGGTGGCGTTCACCCGGGAAAGGGTACGCGCGGGCGGGTGCGCGCGGCGTGCGGTGGGGCCACCGGTTCGGCGGAACGTTTCCCGACGGTCCGTCAATTCGGCACTGCTTCACCGTTGGACAGATTTGTACGACTATGTCCACGATCATGAGCATGCGTGGAACCCTCACTTCCTCGATCGGCGTCACCTGCGCCACGGCCCTCGCGCTCCCCCTCGCGCTGCCGGCCCTGCCCGCGACCGCCGCGCCCGCACGACCGTCCGCGAGCGGACGTCCGGCTGAGGCCGCCGCACCCGCACGACCGTCCGGGGCCGGTGTCCCGGGCAGCACCCGCTCGCTGCCCCTCGTCCCCCTCACCCACGAGCGCGTCCTCGGCACCGCCCCGGTGCAGGGCCTGTACCGGCCCGACGGGGAGCACTTCTCGCTGGTCGGGGTCGTCTGGGACGACCCGGACACCGAGTTGCACGGCAGCGTCCAGGTGCGGACCAGGCCGGCCCGGCCGGGGAAGTGGTCCGGCTGGCAGGACGTCGAGACGCACAACGCCGACCACGGCGCCGACCCGGGGACGGCGGAACGACAGGCGCGGCGGGTGCGCGGGGCGACCGCACCGCTGTGGGTGGGCGCCTCGCAGGGAGTGGAGGTCCGCGTCCGAGCCGTCGCCGGAGACGCGAACGGGCGAGCGCAGGGCGGCCGTACGCACGCACCGCGGCCCCCGCTGCCGTCGGGCCTGCGCCTGGAACTCGTGGACCCCGGTGCCGCGCCGCCGCCCGCGGACGCGCCGGCCGACGCGCCCCGTACCGGTCCGCAGACGGACGCGGCGCAGGCGGCCTGGGCCGCCGACAGGGACACCGCCGGCTTCGGCGCCCTGGAGATCCCGGCGCTGGGCAGACGGGCCACCGAGCGCGAACTCGCCCGCCTGCACGGCCCGGTGCGGGGCAAGCCGTACATCGGGCCGCGCCCGAAGATCGTCACCCGTCGCGGCTGGGGCGCGGACGAGTCACTGCGCGATCCCGGCTTCGTCTACACGAAGAAGGTCAAGGTGGCCTTCGTGCACCACACGGCCTCGGGCAACAACTACACCTGCTCCCAGGCCCCCTCCGTCATCCGCAGTATCTACCGCTACCACGTCAGGAGCATGGGCTGGCTGGACATCGGCTACAACTTCCTCGTCGACAAGTGCGGAACCATCTACGAGGGCCGGGCCGGCGGAGTGACGAAGGCGGTCCTCGGCGCGCACACCGCCGGCTTCAACAACGACAGCACGGGCATCGCCGTCATCGGCTCGTACGGCGAAACCAAGCCGTCCGGCGCCGCGGTGACGGCCGTCGCCCGCATCGCCGCGTGGAAACTCGGGCTGTACGGAGCCGATCCGCGTGGCAGGACATATCTCACGTCGGGCGGTGGCAACCTCTTCCCCGAAGGTAAGAACGTACGACTGAACGTGCTCTCCGGCCATCGGGACGGATTCGCCACCGAGTGCCCCGGCAAGTGGCTTTACGCCAAGCTCGGTACGGCCCGTTCCGGCGCGGCGCGCTACCAGGGGCGCTGAGCCGGGCCGGGGGTGTGCGCCCGGCGCCGCCATCGGGGGCGCGCCGCTCTCACACCGTTCTCTCACCGATCTCGTGGGAAACAGGGGGGTTGTCAAGGGCGCCGCCGCTACGGTCTGCATACACTGACCGGCCGAAACGAGTGAAACGAGTAGTTCGGCCGATCCCGGCAGGAAGCAGAGACGACAGGTGACAGAAGCGATCCTCCTGGTCGGCGGCAAAGGCACCCGGCTGCGTCCCCTCACGGTGCACACGCCCAAGCCCATGGTCCCGGCCGCCGGGGTGCCGTTCCTCACGCACCAGCTGGCGCGCGCCAAAGCGGCGGGCGTGGACCACATCGTCCTCGCCACGAGCTATCTGGCCGAGGTCTTCGAGCCGTACTTCGGCGACGGCTCCTCCCTCGGCCTGCACATCGAGTACGTGACGGAGGAGGAGCCGCTCGGCACGGGCGGCGCCATCCGCAATGTCGCCTCGCGCCTGCACTCCGGTCCCGACGACCCGGTGCTGATCTTCAACGGTGACATCCTGACGGGCCTGGACATCAAGGCGCTGGTGGACACGCACGAGGCCGCGGGTGCGGACGTGTCGTTGCACCTCACCAAGGTCGCGGACCCGCGTGCCTTCGGTCTTGTCCCCACGGACGAGACCGGCCGCGTCCTCGCCTTCCTGGAGAAGCCGCAGACGCCGGAGGAGATCGTCACCGACCAGATCAACGCGGGGGCGTACGTCTTCCGCCGTTCGGTGATCGACACGATCCCGCTGGGCAGGCCGGTGTCCGTGGAGCGCGAGACGTTCCCGGACCTGCTGGCGGCGGGCGCCCACCTCCAGGGCATGGTGGACTCCACGTACTGGCTGGACCTGGGCACCCCGGCGGCGTTCGTGCGCGGCTCGGCCGACCTGGTCATGGGCCGTGCCCCGTCCCCGGCGGTCCCCGGCCGCTGCGGCGACCGCCTGATCCTTCCTACGGCGACGGTGGCGCCGGACGCCAAGCTGACCGGCGGCACCGTGGTCGGCGAGGGCGCGTTCGTGGCCGAGGGCGCGCGGGTCTCCGGCTCGACCATCCTCCCCGGCGCCGTCATCGAACCCGGCGCCGTCATCACCGACTCCCTCATCGGCAGGAACGCCCGCGTGGGCGAACGCACGGTTCTCACCGGCGCGGTCATCGGCGACGGCGCGATCGTCGGCGCCGACAACGAGCTCCGTGAGGGAGTACGCGTGTGGTGCGACGCCCACATCCCGGCGAGGGCGCTCCGCTTCTCCTCCGACCAGTAGGGGCCGCCGCGACCGCCGTCCACGGGTGCAGCGCCCCCAGCCCCCATGTCCCGGGGCCGGCACGGCGGTCGACGGCTGCGGACGCGCCACGCACCGGCGCGGCAGGGGCCCCGCGCCGCCGTACCTGCCCAGCTGCGGGCAGTCGTGCGCTGGGCCGCCACCCACCCGGCAGCGGCGAGACGTATTCGGCTGCGGGCAGCGGTCGTCATGCCGTCGTACCCACATGACTGCGGGCACTCGTGCCGCTGGGGCGGCACGGGCGGGCGCAGCGGCACGACTGCCGGCCCGGGCGCGTGGAGTGGCTCTGTCGTCCGGCGGTGGCCTCCTGCGGGCGAGGGCAAGCGAAGCCACCGCCCAGCCCCCCGCCAGGTCGCCTCACAGCAGCCCGATGTCCACCCGAGGCATCTTCGGCGCCCTGCGCGCAGGCACGTTCCCGCTCAGCAGGATCAGCCGAACCGCCCGATGCCGCTGCCCCGCGTACGGCTCCAGCAAGCGCAGCATCACCGCGTCGTCGGCATGACGATCCCCCGCCAACGCCCACCCCACGATCCCCGGCAGATGCAGGTCCCCGACCGTCACCGCGTCGGCCGCCCCATGACTGCGCTGCACCACTTCCGCCGACGTCCACGGCCCGATCCCCGGCACGACCTCCAGCCGCGCCTGGGCCTCGACCGCCGGCATCCCCACCGCCTGCTCCAGCCGCGCGGCGACCCGGACGGCCCGCAGGATCGTGGACGCCCGCTTGTCGTCGACCCCGGCCCGGTGCCACTCCCAGGAGGGAATCAGCGCCCAGGTCCGCGGCGCCGGCATCACGAACATCGGCCGTTCCCCGGCCCCCGCCGGTCCCGGCGCGCGCTCCCCGAACTTCCGCACGAGCAACCGCCACGCCCGGTACGCCTCGTCTGTCGTGACCTTCTGCTCCAGCACCGAGGGGATCAAGGACTCCAGCACCAGCCCGGTCCGCGTCAGCCGCAGTCCGGGGCGCCGATGCCGCGCCAGGGCCACGACCCGGTGCCGCGGCACGAACGCCTCCGGCTCGTCGGCCGCGCCGAGCCACTCGGGCAGCCGGTCCAGCAGCCACTCCGCCCCCGGCCCCCACGCCTCGCCGAGCACCTCACCGCCGTACGTCCGCACCCGCAGCGTGCCCGGCCCGGCGGGCGTACGGCCGGCCCGCCACACGGAGCCGTCCGCGGTCGCCCGGAAGGTGGGGTCGGCCGGTCCGCGCCGCAACGGTCCGAGCACCAGCCCGAGATCGAGCGGCCCGTCCGGCACCCACCGTCGTACCCGCGCCGGAGCCGGAGCCTGCCGCGGTATCCCGGCGGCGGCGCCCGCGGGCACGCCGACATGGCCGCCGCGTACGGTCGTACGGGTGGGGCGCTGAGCGAAACGTCCTGCCACGTGAGGTCCTAGGGGAGCCGGTGCCGTCCTTCGAGACTAGGCGGTCGTACGAGCGCTACGGCCGCGTACGCCGAACTCAGCGCACCTGCATGAACGCCCCCGCGTCCCGCTCGGGCCGCGGTCTCGGCTCCTCGGCCGGATGCCCGACCGCCACCGCGCCCATGGGCTCCCAGTCCGCGGGCAGCGCCAGCACCTCGCGCACCACGTCACGGCAGAACATCGTGGACGACACCCACGCCGAGCCAAGCCGCTCACCGGCCAGCGCGACCAGCAGGTTCTGCACGCCCGCGCCCATCGCGACGACGAACATCTCCCGCTCGGCGCCGTCCCGCCGCGCGTCGCCGTAGTGGTGCGAGCCGTCCATGACGAGGCACGGCACCACCAGGTAGGGCGCGTTGCGCAGGACGTCCCCGCGGCGTACCCGCCTCGCGATGGACTCCTCGCTCTTGCCGTCCCGGCGCAGGTCGGCGATCCAGGCGTCCCGCATCGCGTCCAGCAGCCGGGTCCGGGACCGAGCCGACTCCAGCAGCACGAACCGCCAGGGTGTGGTGTGGTGGGGGGCCGGTGCGGTCACCGCCGCCGCCACCGCGCGCCGTACCGCACCGGGGTCCACGGGCTCGTCGGTGAACGCCCGGACCGTGCGCCGCTGGGTCACCGCCTCGCGGACCGCCTCGGACGTGCCGAGCCGGAACATGTCGTCCCGCGCGGTCCGCACCAGCGCCCGCGCACCCCCGCCGTCCTCGGCGGCCAGCACGTGCGGCAGGCCGCGCAGCACCGCGACCGGCCGGCCCGCCGCCTTGCCCTTGACCAGGTCGCCGGCGGCGGCCAGTTCGTCCGCCGTGGCCACGATGGTGGCGCTCAGCGGATTGCCGTACGCGTCCGTGCCGCCGCGCAGATCGTCCAGCACGCGCACGCCGGCGGCGCCGATCGCCACGTCCGTGAGCCCCGAGCGCCAGGGCCGCCCGAAGGTGTCGGTGATGACGACGCCGACGTCGACGCCGAGGGCCTCGCGCAGGCCCGTGCGGATGGACCGGGCGGACGCGTCCGGGTCCTCGGGGAGCAACAGCACTGTTCCGGCGGGGGTGTTGGAGGCGTCGACGCCGGCGGCGGCCATCACCAGGCCGTGCCGGTTCTCCACGATCCTGAGGGTGCCGCGCCGGGCCACGACCCGGACCGTCTCGGCGTCGATGGCCGCCTCCCGGTCGGTCGCCCGCACGATGCGGCCCTCCGCCTTGGAGACGATCTTGGAGGTGACGAGCAGCACGTCCCCGTCGGCCAGGCCCGGCTCGGCCGCGGCGATCAGCTTGGCGAGGTCGTCGCCCGGCTGCACCTCGGGGATGCCCGACAGGGCCCGGACCGTGTACTCCGGGCGCTCCTCGCTCACGCTCGCCGCACCTCCTCGGCCAGCGCCAGCGCCTCCCGCGCCATCTGCGCGGCCGCGTCGACGTCGGTCATCATCAGCGGTACGGCCCGGCAGCGGATGCCGTCCGTCTCGACCCGCTCGACCGCGGCCGCGTCCACGGTGTCGACCAGCCAGCCGTCCAGCAGGCCGGAGCCGTAGTGCTCGGCGACCGCGGCGGCCGTGGACTCCACGCCGACCGCGGCGAGCACCTTGTCGGCCATCCCGCGCACCGGCGCGTCGCCGACGATGGGGGACAGGCCGATCACGGGCACGCCCGCGTCCGCGATCGCCTCCCGGATGCCGGGCACGGCGAGGATGGTGCCGATGGACACGACGGGGTTGGACGGCGGGAAGAGGATCACGTCCGCCTGGGCGATGGCCTCCAGCACGCCGGGCGCCGGCTTGGCCTGTTCGGCGCCGACGGGGACGACCGCCTCCGCCGGGACCGAGGCACGCAGCCGTACCCAGTACTCCTGGAAGTGGACCGCCTTGCGCTCGCCCTCGCCCGCGGCGGATCCGCTGTCGGGCAGCGTCACGGCGACGTGCGTCTCCACGCGGTCGTCGGTCATCGGGATCAGCTTCACGCCCGGCTTCCAGCGGTCGCACAGCGCCTCGGTGACGGCGCTGAGCGGATAGCCCGCGCCGAGCATCTGCGTGCGCACGATGTGCGTGGCGAAGTCCCGGTCGCCGAGGCCGAACCAGTCCGGCCCGACCCCGTAGGCCGCCAGCTCCTCCTTGAGGTGGAAGGTCTCGTCGGCCCGCCCCCAGCCCTGTTCCTCGTCGATGCCGCCGCCCAGCGTGTACATCACCGTGTCCAGGTCCGGGCAGACCTTCAGCCCGAAGAGGTGGATGTCGTCGCCGGTGTTGCCGATCACCGTGACGTCCGCGTCCGGCACGGCCCTCTTCAGACCGCGCAGGAACCGGGCACCACCGATGCCGCCTGCCAGAACCACAATGCGCATGGGGCCCAGTGTTGCAGGCGGGTACGACAACGCGTCAGGCAGTCACCGGACGAGCTTCGCAGTGCGGGGTCGTGTGCATCGGCATCTGGGTCAGGCCCGGGTAGTACACGTGCAGGCTGACCGCCGGCTCCAGGGTGTCGTTGACGACCTCGTGGACGTACCCCGGCGCGAACACCCGCTCGGCGCCCGCCGCCAACGCGCGCGTGGCGCGTTCGGTGCGCTCGGTGAGGGTTCCCTCCAGCACGGTGAGGACCCCGGAGGACCGCCCGTGGTCGTGCAGCCCGCTGCCCTGCCCCGGCACCCAGCTCAGCAGCCACACCTCGTAGCCGGGGCCGGTGCGCAGGCGGTGGTACCAGCGGGTCGTCGCGTCGTACCGCACGAGGTGCTCCCACTGGGAGCGGTCGGCGGCGATCCGGCGGGCGAGACCCACGAACTCGGCGACGGTGGCCGGGTGCTCGCGCGGCGGCTGGAGCAGGTGCGGGACCTCGAGGATGTCGCCGGCGATCTGGAGGTCGTTGTCGCTGTTCATGGGGTGCGGTGGTTCCTCGGTGGGAGAAGGCCGGAGGGAACGGGGAGGTGAAGACCGGGTCGCCTGGGACCCGGGCCTACAGCTGGAGCGAGGTGTGGCTCAACAGCTGCAACAGCGACAACAGCTACAGCGGGACCGGGCAGCACCGAAGGACCCGGCGGTGCGGGTCGAGGTGAGTGCCAAGTTCGCGAGCATGCCCAATAGGACATCGGTTCACACACGCGGTGTCAACTCGGAGCCCGGCATGTGGGACGGGTTTCACCCCATCCGGTTCATCTGCGAGGCGAAAGGTTTGCTCACCGGAGTGTCGGGACACATGGGGCACATCCGGGCGCTCAAGCCTCGCGGAACGCGATCGAACGCCAGGGCGTCCTTCTCCGTATAGATGTCCGTACGGGTTCCGGGCGCCCCTCCGGGCCCTCGTCTGCGTGTCACGGTTTATGGCGATTTGAACACTTTCCGCACGGCCTTGGTTCCGCAGAGTGAATAACGGGCTCAATAGCAGATCTCGGCTTGACTCGCCCGGAGCAGCACACTTGTAATTTCACTCGTGTCGTTCAGCCGAAATCGGTAACGGCAACGCACACGGGGACGCGAAAGACAGACGAGGGGCGCACATGACCGAGCTGGTGCAGCAACTGCTGGTCGACGACGCGGACGAGGAACTCGGCTGGCAGGAGCGCGCGCTGTGCGCCCAGACCGACCCCGAGTCCTTCTTCCCCGAGAAGGGCGGCTCCACCAGAGAGGCGAAGAAGGTCTGCCTCGCCTGTGAGGTCCGCTCCGAGTGCCTCGAGTACGCCCTCGCCAACGACGAGCGCTTCGGCATCTGGGGCGGCCTGTCCGAGCGGGAGCGGCGCCGGCTGAAGAAGGCCGCCATCTGACCGCACGCGCACGCACATCCCTACCAAAACGTCACGAACGGCCCGTCGCCGGTGGGTTATCCACAGGCGACGGGCCGTCGTCATGGCCAGCCGATAGTGTGGCGCTCGTCCGAGACGCCCCGCTGTCCACTCGACCCCCGAGAGGGCACGGGCGTCCACCGCAGTCCATCGAACCGGGGCCCGTACCTCGATGTCCGTGCACAGCCATACGGCAGCCCATGAACAAGCTGCCCCAGCGGCGTTTGACCCGTCCCGCCCTCCCGAGTTCCCGCGCCACGTGGTGACGGCGGTCCTCGTCGCCCACGACGGCGCCCGCTGGCTGCCCGACGCGCTCGCCGGGGTGCTCGGCCAGGAGCGCCCCGTGCAGTACGCGGTCGCCGCCGACACCGGCAGCGCGGACGACTCCGCCCGGCTGCTCACCGACGCCCTCGGCGACGCGAACGTCCTGCACCTGGCCCGCCGCACCGGCTTCGGCCAGGCCGTCGAGGAGGCGAGCCGCACCGCCCCGCTCCTCACCCCCGAAGAGCTGCCGTACCTCAAGCGCCCCAGCGGCTGGGACCCGGTCACGCGCACCTGGCGCGACGACGCCTACGACCTGCCCGAACTGCCGCACGGCGAGCCCGTCCAGTGGCTCTGGCTGCTGCACGACGACTGCGCCCCCGACCCCGACGCCCTCGCCGAACTGCTGCGCGTCGTCGACAACGAACTCGAACTGGGCCGCGACGACGTGGCGGTCGTCGGCCCCAAGCTCCGCGGCTGGTACGACCGCCGGCAGCTGCTGGAGGTCGGCGTCTCCATCGCCAACTCCGGCCGCCGCTGGACCGGCCTGGACCGCCGCGAACAGGACCAGGGCCAGCACGACCACGTGCGCACCGTGCTGTCCGTCTCCACCGCCGGCATGCTCATCCGCCGCGACGTCTTCGAACAGCTCGGCGGCTTCGACCGGCGACTGCCCCTGATGCGCGACGACGTCGACCTGTGCTGGCGCGCCCACGCGGCCGGCCACCGCGTCCTGATCGCCCCCGACGCCGTCGTACGGCACGCCGAGGCCGCCTCCCGCGAGCGCCGCACCGTCGACTGCGTGGGCCGCACCGCCGCCTCCCCGCACAAGGTCGACAAGGCCGGCGCCGTCTACACCCTGCTCGTCAACACCCGTGGCGCCGCCCTTCCCTGGGCGTTCCTGCGGCTCGTTCTCGGCACGCTCCTGCGGACCGTCGCCTACCTGGTCGGCAAGGTGCCCGGCCAGGCCGTCGACGAGATCCGCGGCCTGCTGGGCGTCCTGCTGCGGCCCGAGCGGATCTTCGCCGCACGGCGCCGCCGCGGACCCTCACGCATGGACAAGGCCGAGCTCCGCCAGCTCTTCCCGCCGCCCGGCGCCACCGTCCGGGCCACCGTGGAACAGCTCGCCGCCAACTTCACCAGCGGTTCCGACGACACCTCCCGGGCCGGACGGCACGGCGGCGCCGTGGAGTCCGGGCCCGGCGGCGACGACGCCGACTTCCTGGAGGTCGAGCAGTTCGCCCGGCTCAGGCGGATCGCCCGCAAACCCGGCCCCGTGCTCTTCCTCGCCCTGCTGCTCATCTCCCTCGCCGCCTGCCGCGCCCTGCTCGGCGGCGGTGCGCTCGCGGGCGGTGCCCTGCTGCCCGTCCCGGCCGGCGCGGGCGAGCTGTGGTCCCGATTCGCCGACAGCTGGCACCCGGTGGGCGCGGGCAGTACCCCGGCCGCCCCGCCCTACCTCGCGATCGTCGCGACCCTCGCCACGATCCTGTTCGGCTCCACCGGACTCGCCGTCACCGTCCTGCTCGTGGCCTCGGTACCCCTCGCCGGGTTCACCGCCTACTTCGCCTCCCGGCCCCTGGTGACCTCCCGGCTGCTGCGCGCCTGGGCGGCCGTCGCCTACGCCTTCCTGCCCGCCACCACCGGCGCCCTGGCCGGCGGCCGCATCGGCACCGCCGTCCTCGCCGTGCTGCTGCCGCTCATCGCACGCGCGGGCGTCGCCGCGAGCGGCCTCGCGAACCGCTCCGGCGCACGCGGCAGTTGGCGCGCCACCTGGGCGTACGCGCTGCTGCTCACCATCACGACCGCCTTCACGCCGATCGTCTGGCCCATCGCGCTGCTCCTCGGCATCGGCGTGCTCGTGCTGCGCCGCGGCGATCTCGTCGCCCACGGCCTGCGCTTCCTCGCCCAGCTCGGCACCCCGCTGCTGGTCCTCGCCCCCTGGTCGCTGACCCTGCTCCCGACCGGGTTCTTCAAGGAAGCCGGCCTGGCCTACGGCACCTCGGCCGCCTCCGCGCTCGACCTGCTCGGCGCCAGCCCCGGCGGCCCCGGCACCGTGCACGGCCTGATGCTCATCGGCATCGTCCTGGCCGCCCTCGCCGCGCTCCTGCGCTCCGAACGGCAGCTCGGCATCCGCACCGCATGGGCGATCGCCCTGGTCGGCCTCGTCTTCGCCGTCCTGGCCAACCGGTCCGCCTGGGCCGGACCCGCCACCCTCGTCTACGGCATCGCCCTGCTGGCCGCCGCCGCCCTCGGCGCCGACGGGGCACGCGCGCGTGTGGCCGAGCAGAGCTTCGGCTGGCGCCAGCCCGTCGCCGCCCTGGTCGCCTTCGCCGCGGCCGCGGGCCCGTTGCTCGTCGCCGCCGGCTGGATGATCCGCGGCGCCGACGGCCCCCTCGAGCGCCGCGACCCCACCCAGGTGCCCGCGTTCGTCGCCGAGGACTCCACCACCGGCGACCGGGCCCGCACTCTGATCCTGGACAGCGACTCCACCGCGCGCGTGCGCTACACCCTGGTCCGCGGCTCAGGCGCCCGCATGGGCGACGCCGAGGTCAGCGCCGCCGACGGCCAGAACACCCGGCTGGACAAGGTCGTCGCCAACCTCGTCGCCGGTTCCGGCGCCGACCAGGCCGGCCAACTCGGCGGCTTCGCCGTGCGCTACGTCCTCGTCCACAAGGGCGCGCCCCGCGACATCACCCGCGTCCTCGACACCACCCCCGGCCTGACCCGGCTCAGCCAGCAGAACGGCAGCGCCCTGTACCGCGTCGACCAGGAGGTCTCCCGTGCCGCCATCGTCCCCGCCGGCGGCACGGGCACGGCCCAGCCGGTCACCGCCGGACCGGTGGAGATCCACACCACCGTCCCCGCCGGCCCGGCAGGCCGCGTCCTGCGCCTCGCCGACACCGCCTCCGGCGGCTGGACGGCCACCCTGAACGGCAAACCGCTCACCCGCACCACGGTCGACGGCTGGGCCCAGGGCTTCCAACTGCCCGCCGACGGCGGCAGGCTGGACGTCACCTACGACGATCCGGTCACCCACACCGCCTGGCTGTGGGCCCAGGGCGCGCTCGCCGTCGTCCTCGTCGTCCTCGCCCTGCCCGGCCGCCGCCGCGACGTCGACGACGACCTGCCCGAGGAGGAGCCGCCGCCCGCCCAGGCCACCGCGGGCGAGGGCCGCCGCGCCCGCCGTCTGCGCGCCCAGGCCGAGGAGCAGGCCACCGACGAGCAGCCGGTCGCACCCCCGCTGCCGGAGGAACCCCCGGCCGCCGTACCCCACCAGCAGTCCTACGAGGAGTGGGACCAGGCCTCCTACGCGAACGCCGGATACGCCGACTACGGAACCGACCAGTACCAGAGCGGCGTCCCGTACCCGCCCTCCGGCTACGACCAGCAGGGGTACCCGGCCGCCGACCCGTACCAGACGGGCCAGGGCCAGTACGACCCGTACGCCTACGGCGGTACGGCCGACCAGATGCCGTACGACCCGACGGCCTACCAGCAGGGCTACAACCCGGCGTACGACCCCGCCCAGCAGGGCTACGACCCCAACCAGCACCCCCATGGCACCGGCAGCGAGCGCCCCGACGGGAGCCAGCAGTGAACCGCACCACCCTGTCCCTGATCGCCGCCGGCACCGCGCTGGCAGCCGTCACCGCGTTCGCCGCGTTCGACGGCCCGTCCGCGTCCGGCGCCTCCGCCCCCAAGGCGGCCGCGAACCTGCCGGTCCAGCGCACGAGCCTGCTGTGCCCTGCGCCGAGCATCTCGGACATCGCCGACACCTCGTACACGTCGTTCACTCCCGTCACCCCGGGCGCCGGGAGCAGCGGCAAGGCCCAGCTCCAGGCGGCCGACGGGCAGTCGACGGACGGCACGGACAACTCCCGGACCGGCAAGGGCACCAAGGGGTCCAAGGGCGCGAAGAAGACCGCGGGCGGGCCGGCGCTCACCCCGAAGGCGCCGGGCACTCCGGTCACCGGCGACACCTCCGGAGCCGACGCGCCCGCGCTCATCGGCACCGCCGACGGGCAGTTCGCGCCCGGCTGGACCGTCCAGGAGACCACCGAGGTCGCCGCCGGCACCGGCCGCGGCCTGCAGGGCGTCAGCTGCACCGCCGCGGACACCGACTTCTGGTTCCCGGGCGCCAGCACCGCCACCGGCCGCACGGACTACGTCCACCTGACCAACCCCGACGACTCCGCCGCGGTCGTCGACATCGAGCTGTACGGCAAGGACGGCGCGATCAAGTCCACGCTCGGCGAGAACCTCACCGTCCCGCCGCACGCCGGCAAGCCGATCCTCCTCTCCACCCTCACCGACGAACAGCAGGCCGACCTGACCGTGCACGTCAGCGTGCGCAGCGGCCGGGTCGGTGCGACGGTGCAGGCCCTGGACGACAAGGCGGGCGGCGACTGGCTGGCCGCGTCCGCCGACCCGGCCGGCAGCCTGGTCCTGCCCGGCATCCCGAAGGACGCCACCGACGTCCGCCTGATCGCCTTCACCCCCGGCGGTGACGACGCCGACCTGAAGGTCCGCCTGGCCTCGCAGGACGGCCTGATCACCCCGGCGGGCAACGAGACCCTGCACGTGAAGTCGGGCATGACGACCACGGCCGACCTCGGCGCCGTGACCCGCGGCGAGGCGGGCTCCCTCGTGCTGACCCCCACGGACCGGTCGGTCCCGGTGGTGGCGGCCCTGCGGGTGGTCCGGGGCAAGGGCGACAAGCAGGAAACGGCCTTCATCCCGGCGACCGCCCCCGTCGGCGCGCGCGCGACCTCGGCCGACAACAGCGCCAAGGGCACGACCCTCGCCCTGACCGCGCCCACCGCCACCGCCACGGTCAAGGTCACCGCGTCGGCGGGCAGCGAGGGCGGCACGGCGACGACGAAGACCTACACGATCAAGTCGGGCACCACCGAAGACGTGGCCGTTCCCGTCCCCTCCGGCCTCAACGGCACCTACGCCCTCACCGTCGAAACCGTCTCCGGCGGCCCGGTCTACGCCTCGCGCACCCTCTCCGCCACAGAGTCCGGAATCCCCGGCTTCACCATCCAGACCCTCCCGAACGACCGGGGGATGGTGGCAGTACCCACGACGACGGAGGACTTGTCCGTCCTGCAGAAGTGAGGCCGGCGTTGCGCGGTGCCGTCGTGCCGCGGGTGCGTGGGCGGCCGCGGGACCGCCGTGGCCGCTCGCGCAGTTACCCGCGCCCCTGAGGAGGCGCAGCCGCCGCCCGCCTGAAACGCACCGCCGGAGCAGCCACGGAGGAGGGCCGCCGCCCATCCGGCAGCGGCCGCCGTGCCCGCACAGCTGCGGGCAGTCGAAACGCCCCGTTGGCCGGCGGCAGCACGGGGCACCCCGCCCGTGCCGGCAAGCGAACCGACCCCACCCAGCGGCACCGCACCGCACCCACACCGCCGTGGCCCCGCAGAGCCCCCGCAGGGACTAGTCCTCGCCGTACCGCGGATCCACCGTCTCCGGAGTCAGCCCGAGCAACTCGGCCACCTGCTCCACGACCACCTCGTGCACCAGCGCGGCCCGCTCATCGCGCCCCTTGGTGCGGATCTCCACCGGCCGTCGGTACACGACCACCCGCGCCCGCCGCCCGTCCCGCGCGGGAACGACCCCGCCCAGCGGCACGGCCTCGTCACTCCACACCTGCTCGCCCCGCACGTCCAGCCGGGGCACCTCCAGCACCAGGAAATCGATGTCGGCGAGCTGCGGCCACCGCCGCTCGAGGCGCTCCACGGAGTCCTGCACCAGGTCCGCGAACACATCGGCACGGCTGGCCGCCAGCGGCACCTGCGGCGGCGCGATCGGCCCCCGCATGCCCCTGCCGTGACGATCACGGCGACGGGGCCCGGGGCCGGCGGCACGGGGCGGTACACGGTTGTCCATCACTGGGGAAGCGTAGTCCCCGCACGCTCCACCCGCCCGGCCCCACACGGCAACCCGCCGCCCACCGCACCCCTCGCCCCACCCCGCCCGGCCACGCCCGCCCGGCGGGTGCCTCCCCGGCCGATCATGAGCCGGCCACGAGGCTCGTCCACCGCCGGCCACGGCCCCCTCCTCGGCCGATCACGGCGCCGCCGATCGGCCCGCCCCCGATCGGCCCCGTTCGACTCCGATCGGCCCTCTCCGCCTTCGTGTCGCAGGTTGACCATTCCGGCCAACGTCTGGCTCGTTTCCGTAACCCTCCAAGACCGCCGAACTCAAGGCAATTGACACTGTTTGTACCGACCCATGACCGTATCGAATCCCGCCCGGAACCCGCCGAGAACCCGTCCACGCAGGTCAACAGGGCCTCCCCGAAGGGGTGTGTGGGGCGTTTCACAGCACGACACGGTGGAGTGACCTGGTGGAGAGTCGTCGCGGCCCGCTCAAGAGTGCGGTACCGTCCAACGTCGTGAGCCCTGTACGTCGCTGTTCGCGCACCGCTTGCGGCCGACCCGCCGTCGCGACGCTGACGTACGTCTACGCCGACTCGACCGCGGTCCTCGGCCCGCTCGCCACCTACGCCGAGCCGCACTGTTACGACCTGTGCGCCGAGCACTCCGAACGCCTCACGGCCCCCCGTGGCTGGGAGGTCGTCCGCCTCCTCGACGGCTCCGCCCCCGCGCGGCCCAGCGGAGACGACCTGGAAGCGCTTGCGAACGCCGTGCGCGAGGCGGCCCGCCCCCAGGAGCGCGCGGTCGAGGCGGGTGGCGGCGGAGCCCGTACCGCGGACCCCATGGAGGTCGCCCGCCGCGGCCACCTGCGCGTGCTGCGCTCCCCGGACAACTGAGCCCGCCCAGAGGCCGTCAAGCCGGCGCGCCCATCCCACCCCGGTCACGACTGGGCGTCCACTCGGTGTCCGCACACCTCTCCCTTACCCCCGGCGGGTAGTTTGTGGGCACCCATAGGACTTTCAGGAGGGTTGGCCGTGACTGCAGATCTGTCGCAGATCGTGAAGGCGTACGACGTACGTGGAGTGGTTCCGGACCAGTGGGACGAGTCACTGGCCGGGCTCTTCGGCGCCGCCTTCGCGGAGGTGACGGGTGCGGCGGCCATCGTCGTCGGCCACGACATGCGGCCCTCGTCCCCCGGCCTCACCCGCGCCTTCGCGCGCGGCGCGGCGGACCGCGGCGTGGACGTCACCGAGATCGGGCTGTGCTCCACCGACCAGCTGTACTACGCCTCGGGCGCGCTGAACCTGCCGGGCGCCATGTTCACCGCCTCCCACAACCCGGCCCAGTACAACGGCATCAAGCTGTGCCGCGCGGGCGCCGCCCCGGTCGGTCAGGACACCGGCCTCGCGCAGATCCGCGAACTGGTCGAGCGCTGGCTGGAGTCGGGCGCGCCGGAACCGGTGGCCGAGCCGGGAACCCTGACGACCCGTGAGACGTTGGAGGACTACGCGGCGCACCTGCGCTCCCTGGTCGACCTGACCTCCATCCGCCCGCTGAAGGTCGTGGTCGACGCCGGCAACGGCATGGGCGGCCACACGGTCCCCTCGGTCTTCGCCGGCCTGCCCCTGACCCTCGTCCCGATGTACTTCGAACTGGACGGCACCTTCCCGAACCACGAGGCCAACCCGCTCGACCCGGCCAACCTCGTGGACCTGCAGAAGCGGGTCCCGGAGGAGGGCGCCGACCTCGGCATCGCCTTCGACGGCGACGCCGACCGCTGCTTCGTCGTGGACGAGAACGGCGACCCGGTCTCCCCGTCCGCGATCACCGCCCTGGTCGCCGCCCGCGAACTCGCCCGCAACGGCGGCAGGGGCACGATCATCCACAACCTGATCACGTCCCGCACCGTCCCCGAGGTCGTGAAGGAGAACGGCGGCTCCCCGGTCCGCACCCGCGTCGGCCACTCCTTCATCAAGGCCGAGATGGCCCGCACCGGCGCGATCTTCGGCGGCGAGCACTCCGCGCACTACTACTTCAAGGACTTCTGGAACGCCGACACGGGCATGCTGGCCGCCCTGCACGTCCTCGCCGCCCTCGGCGGCCAGGAAGGCCCGCTGTCCGGCCTCGTCGCCCAGTACGACCGCTACACCGGCTCCGGCGAGATCAACTCCACCGTCGCCGACCAGTCCGCCCGCCTCGCCGCGATCCGCTCCGCGTACGAGCACCGCGCCGACGTCACCCTGGACGACCTCGACGGCCTCACGGTCGCCGCCGCCGACTGGTGGTTCAACGTCCGCCCCTCCAACACCGAGCCGCTGCTCCGCCTGAACGCGGAGGCGAAGGACGAGGCGACGATGACGAAGATCCGCGACGAGGCACTGGCGATCATCAGGGCCTGAAACCCCGGCGCCGAGGGGCCGGGGGTCCAGGGGGCTCGAGCCCCCTGGACGGTGCCGACAGCCCAGCTCAGCACGCCCACCAGCGGTACGCTGACCAGGCACGTCCACAGTCACGAACAACGCCCCCGAAGGGACACCCCATGCCGCTCGAAGCCGGCCTCCTGGAGATCCTCGCCTGCCCGGCCTGCCACGCTCCCCTGAAGGAGCAGGACACCGAGCTGATCTGCACGAGCCAGGACTGCGGCCTCGCCTACCCCGTCCGCGACGGCATCCCGGTCCTGCTCGTGGACGAGGCCCGCCGCCCCGACTGACGACGCCCTCGACGTCGTAGCCAACCCGGTAGACAACCCGCACAGGACCCCCGGCGATCGGAGGCAACCGCCCATGCTGGACGAATCGCTGCTCGACACCCCGGAGGGCCTCGCCGAGGCCGACCGCCGAGGCCTGCTGCGCGGCGCCGCCGAGGCCGGTGCCCGCGTCCGCACCGCCGCACGGCACGCCGCGGAGGCCGGCGTCGGCGATCTCAAGCCCGACGGCCGCCCCCGCGCCGTCCTCATCGCCGGCCCCGGCGCCGCCGCCACCCACACCGCCGACCTCCTCGGCACCCTGGCCGGCGTCGGCAGCCCCGTGGTCCGCCTGGCCCCGACCGGCGTGGCCCCGGCCGCGGGCGCCCTGCGCTGGGAGCTCCCCGGCTGGGCCGGCTCCGTGGACCTGCTGCTGATCGCCACACCCGACGGCACCGAACCGAGCCTGTCCCTCCTCACCGACCAGGCCTACCGCCGCGGTGTCTCGGTCGTGGCCGTGGCCCCGGCCCGCACCCCGCTCGCCGAGGCGGTCACCGGCGCCCACGGCCTGTTCGTACCGATGGCGACGGCGCCGTACGACCAGGAGGAACCGCTCGCCGCGTCCTCCCCGGGCGTCTTCTGGGCGCTGCTCACCCCGCTGGTGGCGCTGCTGGACCGGGTCGGGCTGATCAGCGCCCCGCCGGACATCCTGGAGAAGGTCGCCGACCGACTCGACCACATCGCCGAGCGCTGCGGCCCCGCCATCGCGACCTACAGCAACCCGGCGAAGACCCTCGCCGCCGAACTGGCCGACGCGCTGCCCGTGCTGTGGACGGAAGGGTCCTCGGCGGGCCCGGCCGGCCGCCGTTTCACCGCCGCCCTCGCCGAACTCGCCGGCCGGCCCGCCCTCGTCGCCGAGCTCCCGGAGGCGCTCTCCGCGCACAGCGCCCTACTGGCCGGCCCGTTGGCCGCCAGCGCCGACCCCGAAGACTTCTTCCGCGACCGCGTCGAGGAGCCGCCCGCGCTGCACGCGCGCGTGGTGCTGCTCCGCGACCGCCCGATCAGCGGCCTCACGGCCGCCCCCGCCGCCCGTGACCTGGCCCTGAGCCACGACACGCCGATCAGCGAGCTCGAACCGGAAGAAGGCGGCGAACTGGAGACGCTCGCGGAACTGATCGCCGTCACGGATTTCGCCGCTGTTTACCTGGCGCTCGCTTCGAGGGCCTGATCTGGCTACGGGCCGGAACCCCCGCGCCCACCATCAGCACGGCAACCCGCAGCCGGTGACCGGCATCAGCACCGGCACCGGCCCGCCAGCCGTACGTACGGAGACAGAGAAGACACATGGACCGCCTCGACAACACCGTCCGCCCCTACGCCTGGGGTTCCCCCACCGCCATCCCGCACCTCCTCGGCGTCGAGCCGACCGGTGAACCCCAGGCGGAGATGTGGATGGGCGCGCACCCGGGAGCCCCCTCGCGCACCGCGCGCGGGACGCTCGTCGACGTCATCGACGCCGACCCGGAGCGCGAACTGGGCAAGGCGGCCGTGGCGAAGTTCGGCCCGCGCCTGCCCTTCCTGCTCAAGATCCTCGCGGCCGGCGCGCCCCTCTCCCTCCAGGTGCACCCCAACCTGGAGCAGGCGAAGGAGGGTTACGCCGACGAGGAGCGCCGTGCCATCCCGGTCGACGCCCCGCACCGCAACTACAAGGACGCCAACCACAAGCCCGAACTGATCTGCGCGCTCACCGAGTTCGACGGCCTGTGCGGCTTCCGCGACCCGGTCCGGTCCGCCGAACTGCTCGACGCGCTCGGCGTCACCTCCCTCAAGCCGTACGTCGACCTGCTGCACGCCCGACCCGAGGACGCGGCCCTGCGCGAGGTGCTCACCGCGATCCTCACCGCCGACCCGCAGGAGATGGCGCACACGGTCGCCGAGGCAAGCGCCGCCTGCGCCCGCCTCGGCGGCGAGCACGCCCCCTACGCCGAGCTCGCCCAGCACTACCCGGGCGACCCCGGCGTCATCGCGGCGATGCTGCTCAACCACGTGCGCCTGCAGCCCGGCGAGGCCCTGTTCCTCGGCGCCGGCATCCCGCACGCGTACCTGAACGGCCTCGGCGTCGAGATCATGGCCAACTCGGACAACGTCCTGCGCTGCGGCCTGACCCCCAAGCACGTCGACGTCCCCGAACTCCTGCGCGTCGTCCGCTTCGAGGCGGGCGACCCGGGCGTACTGCGCCCCGAGGCGTCCCCGGCCGGCGAGGAGGTCTACGAGACGCCGATCGACGAGTTCCGCCTCTCCCGGTACGTCCTCCCCGAGGGCGCCGCGGCCCGCGACCTCACCCTCGACACCCCGCAGATCCTGCTCTGCACGGCCGGTTCCGTCCGCGCCGGCGAGCACGAACTGAGCCCGGGGCAGTCGGTCTTCGTCCCGGCGGGCGAGACGGCGCAGGTCTCGGGCCCGGGCACGGTCTTCCGCGCCACTGTGATCGTGTGACCCTGTGATCGTATGACCGAGGTTGTGGATACCTGACGCGGCGGCGCCCGGCCGGGCTGCAAGAATGGCCCACCGGCAAAGGCCGGGCAAAGCCGGGACACGCCCGGGCGGCGTGGCCGTACGAAGGCGCCGCACCAGGCCGACGACAAGGTCGAAGGGACAACGCGGACACATGAGCGCGTCAGGCGGTACGAAGGCGATCGTGGCGGCACTCGGCGCCAACCTCGCGATCGCGGCATCCAAGTTCGTGGCGTTCGCGTTCAGCGGCTCCTCCTCGATGCTCGCCGAGGGTGTCCACTCGCTCGCCGACTCCGGCAACCAGTTCCTGCTGCTCATCGGCGGCAAGAAGGCCCAGCGCGAGGCCACCCCGCAGCACCCCTTCGGCTACGGCCGCGAGCGCTTCATCTACGCCTTCCTGGTCTCGATCATCCTGTTCTCCGTCGGTGGCATGTTCGCCATCTACGAGGGCTACGAGAAGATCAGCCACCCCCACGCAGTGGAGCACTGGTACTGGCCGGTGGGCGTCCTGATCTTCGCGGTCATCGCCGAGGGATTCTCCTTCCGCACGGCCATCAAGGAGTCCAGCGAGCTGCGCGGCAACCTGTCCTGGGCCCAGTTCATCCGCCGCGCCAAGGCCCCCGAGCTGCCGGTGGTCCTGCTGGAGGACTTCGGCGCGCTCATCGGCCTGGTCCTCGCCCTGCTCGGCGTCGGTCTCGCGGTCCTCACCGGTGACGGCGTCTGGGACGGCATCGGCACCGTCTGCATCGGCGTGCTGCTCGTCCTGATCGCCCTGGTCCTGGCCGCCGAGACCAAGTCACTGCTGCTCGGCGAGGCGGCGGGCCCGGACGTGATCAAGAAGATCGAGGAGGCGACGGTCGACGGCGACGCGGTCACCGGCGTCATCCACATGCGCACGCTCCACCTCGGTCCCGAGGAACTGCTGGTCGCCGCCAAGATCGCCGTGCAGCACGACGACACGGCCGCCGAGGTCGCGAACGCCATCAACGCTGCCGAAGCCCGCATCCGCGCCGCCGTCCCCATCGCCCGTGTCATCTACCTCGAACCGGACATCTACAGCGAGACCGAGGCGGCCAAGGGCCCGGACCCGGAGGCCACCCCCGGCGGCCCGAACCCGCACGCCGCCGGCCACTGAGACGGGAGCTCAGCCTCAGCCCCCGCTCGGCCGCACCGGCCAGGGCATCTGCGGCATCGCCGCCACCTTCCGCCGCCGTACGGCGAGGAAACCGATGCCCAGGCCGACGCCGACGAGCAGCAGTACGCCCCCGAGCAGCACGGTCGTCACCAGCAGCGCGGGTACCCCTCGGTCATCCGTCACCCGGCCCAGCACAGCGTTCTCGGAGACCGTCCCGCCCTGCTCGCCGAGGTGGAACCGCGAGTCGTTGGAGTTCGCGCGGTAGTCGCCCAGGAGGAACAACCGCCCCTCCGGGACCTTCACGTCGTACGGCTGGTGCGCGCCGTCGGCGTCGCCGCCGTACACATACGGCTCCTCGACCGGCTGCCCGTTCACGGTCACCCGCTCCCGCGAACCAACGAGCGTGCAGCACCGCACGCGATCCCCGCCCACGCCGACGACCCGCTTCATCAGGGGCCCGTCGAATCCGTAGGACTCCGGCGGCGTGAACAGCACGACGTCACCGCGCCGCACCTCCTTCCCGCCGGCGCGCTCCCAGACGACCCGGTCACCCTGTCCGTACGTCGGCCTCATGCTGCTGCCACCCACGGTGGAGACCCCGTACGCGTCCCGCAGCCAGGCAAAGCCCCCGACCGCCAGCACCAGCCCCAGCACCCCGATCACGAGCGCCGAAACCCCCAGCCCCCGCCCTCGACCCACCACGTCCCACCCTCCCCGAGCGCCCATCCGAGGCGCGGAGAATAGCGCCCTTCTGCGAACGGGCTGTGCGGCGGGCACCTTTGCTGTACGGGTGCGGGTGGGTGCCGGGAGCGGGGGCAGCGGTCCGGGGGTGTGTCTGCAGGCCTGCGGGGTGTGTCGGCAGGGCGGAGATGGGGCGCGAGTCCGGACCGAAGAAGACGACCCCCTCAGCTCGCCCAGCTCCCCCTCCTCACCCGACCTGCCCGAGCACGTCGAGTACAGCGGACTCGTCCGGTGCCGCGAGCAGCCGCTCGCGGAAACCGGGATCCATCAGCTTGCGGGAGAGCAGTGCGAGGATCCGCAGATGTTCGTCGCCCGCTGCCGCCTCCGGTACGGCGATCATGAAGATCAGCCGGGCCTTCGTACCGTCCAGCGAACCCCATTCGATCCCCTCGGCGGACCGCGCGAAGCCGACGATCGGCGCGGTCACCGCGTCCGTCTTGGCGTGCGGGATCGCGATCTCCTCACCGAGTCCGGTCGTCCCCTGTTCCTCACGGCGCAGCGCGGTTGCCACCAGCTCGTCCACATCGGAGACCCGACCGCCCCGCGCGAGCAACTCCGCCATCTCCCGGACAGCGGCCTCCTTCTCCACCGCCCGGAGAGCCCCCTTCACGGTCGGCTCACCGAGATACCCGCACAACACGCCCTCAACCGCGGGGTCTTCAACCCGATCGGCGCCCCGGGCCTCCTCCGGCTGTCCAGCGTCCGCGCAATCCCCGACGGCGCCCACCCGACCCGAGCCCCCCGAGACCACACCCTCGGCACCGACCACGGAAGCCCCTGCCCCACCCTGCCCAGGCACGCCAACCGACCTCCCGTCGGACACGGCAGCCCCCACCGACACAACCCCCGACGGGGAATCCGCCTCGCCGGCGCCACCCGCCGCCCCCGCTCCGGATGCGGCAGGCCTGGTGTCGGCGGCCTTCATCGACACGCCTCGCCGACGCCACCCGAACCCGATCCCCACCACCCCCGAGCCCGAACCCGCACCCGACAACGCCCCCGCCCCCGAACCCACACCAACCGCCCCCACGCGCCCCCAAACCCCACGCACATCAACCAACGCCACGGTCACCAACGCAGTCACCACCGCCCCGACAACCACGGCAACAAAGAACATCGGCACCCCACTCACCGCACCCAGCACCGCCACAATCGGCCCCCCATGCGGCACCGCATCCTTCACCCCGGCCAGCCCGGCAACCGCCCCGGCAACCGCCCCACCCAGCATGTTCGCCGGAATCACCTGCGCAGGCCGCGCCGCCGCGAACGGAATCGCCCCCTCCGAGATGCCGAAGCACCCCATGAACAGCGCCGCGAGCCCCGTCTCCCGCTCCTGCCCGGTGTACAGCCGCCGTCGGATCAGCGTGGCCAGCCCCTGTCCGAGCGGCATCACCGGAATCGCGGCCGCGCACATGCCCATCACCGCTTCGTTGCCGCTCGCAATGAGCCCGGCCCCGAACAGGAACGCCGTCTTGTTCACCGGCCCGCCCATGTCGAACGCGATCATCAGCCCGAGAATCGCGCCGAGCAGGATCGCGCTCGTCCCCGTCATCCCGCCGAGCCAGCTCGTCAGATGCTCGAACACCCAGGAGATCGGTTTGCCGATGACGTAGATGAAAAACAGCCCGAGCACCGTCGTGGCGACGATCGGGATCACGATGATCGGCATGATCGGCTGCACGGACTTCGGCACCCGGAGCTTCTTGATCCACAGCACGAGATACCCGGCGAGGAACCCGGTCACGATCGCCCCGATGAATCCCGCGCCCGCCTTGGAGTCGTACAGCGCTCCCGTGTTGGCGATCCAGCCGCCGATCATGCCCGGCACCAGCGCGGGCCGGTCGGCGATCGCGTAGGCGATGTAGCCGGACAGGATCGCGATCATCAACTGGAAGCCGATCCCGCCGATCGCGTTGACATGGGCCCAGAAGGTGCCGTCCGGGATCACATAGCCCTTGGACGTGGCATGGCCCCCGAGCGCGAGCGAAACCGCGATCAGCAGACCGCCCACGACCACGAACGGGATCATGTACGACACCCCGTTCATCAGCGCCTTGTACACCGGCCCCCGCTCCCTGCCGCCACCGGAGGCCACCGCCGCCGATCCGCCCGCGGCCCCGCCCGGCGCGTGCACGGGCGCCGACCGGACCCGCTCGATCAGTTGCTCGGGATGGTGGATGCCCTCGGCGACCCCGACCGTCAGCACCCGCTTGCCGGCGAAACGGCTCAGGTCGACGTCCTTGTCGGCGGCGACGATGATCCCGTCAGCACTGCTGACATCGTTGTCATCGAGGACGTTCTCGGCCCCGATGGATCCCTGGGTCTCCACCTTCATCTCGATGCCGCGACCCGCCGCCGCCTGCGCGAGCTTCTCCGCCGCCATGTACGTGTGCGCGATGCCTGTCGGGCAGGCGGTCACGGCCAGCAGCCTCACCTGCCGCCGTTCGTCATCGAGGCCACCCGTGGAGGGAGGGCCGTCCGGACTGGTCACGTCTGTCTCCTCACACCGTCGTCGTACGAGGCACCGTCCCGGACACCCCGCGAGCGGGACCGAGCGGCTCGGTCTCCCCGGCATCCCGCACCACCCGGCCCCGGCCCAAGGTGCGAAAGCCCCGGTTCACCACGTCTGTGGCTTTCCGTTCCGCGGTCTCCGCACCTGCGCCGGCGCGGCTCCTGCCCCCCGCGCCGCGCTTCGAAACCGCCTCACCCACGGCTCGAACCGTGCGGAGGCGGACTGGGGCCGACCGGGCCGTCCGGTGTAGCTTGGGACGGAGCCAGACGTCGCTGCTGATGGCGGTCGGGCGGTCCCGAGCGGACCGACCGAGGGAGAGAGGGCCTCCGACGGACTGCGCTGCGCGTACGTGGGCATGCCTGTGTCCTCTTCTCGGACACACCCCTGTGTCCGCCGCCGCGCAGACCAGCCGTACCCAACCTCGACCCGATTCCGAGGAGCAGCTCGTAATGACGACTGTCGACAACCGACAGGACTTCAAGGTCGCCGACCTCTCGCTGGCCGAGTTCGGCCGCAAGGAGATCACCCTCGCCGAGCACGAGATGCCCGGCCTGATGGCGATCCGCAGGGAGTACGCCGAGGCGCAGCCCCTGGCCGGCGCCCGCGTCACCGGCTCCCTGCACATGACCGTGCAGACCGCCGTGCTCATCGAGACCCTGGTCGCCCTCGGCGCCCGCGTCCGCTGGGCCTCCTGCAACATCTTCTCCACCCAGGACCACGCCGCCGCCGCCATCGCCGTCGGCCCGAACGGCACGCCGGACAACCCGCAGGGCGTCCCGGTCTTCGCCTGGAAGGGCGAGACCCTGGAAGAGTACTGGTGGTGCACCGAGCAGGCGCTGACCTGGCCGGACAGCCCCACCGGCGGCCCGAACATGATCCTGGACGACGGTGGCGACGCCACCCTCCTCGTCCACAAGGGCGTCGAGTACGAGAAGGCCGGCGAGGTCCCCGCCCTGGACACCGCCGAGTCCGACGAGCACCGCGTCATCCTCCAGCTGCTGCACCGCACCCTGGGCGAGAACCCCCAGAAGTGGACCCAGCTGTCCTCCGAGATCCGCGGCGTCACCGAGGAGACCACCACCGGTGTCCACCGCCTGTACGAGATGCAGCGCGACGGCGTCCTCCTCTTCCCGGCGATCAACGTCAACGACGCCGTCACCAAGTCGAAGTTCGACAACAAGTACGGCTGCCGCCACTCCCTGGTCGACGGCATCAACCGCGCCACCGACGTGCTGATCGGCGGCAAGACCGCCGTCGTCTGCGGCTACGGCGACGTGGGCAAGGGCTGCGCCGAGTCCCTGCGCGGCCAGGGCGCCCGCGTGATCATCACGGAGATCGACCCCATCTGCGCACTGCAGGCGGCGATGGACGGCTACCAGGTCACCACCCTGGACGAGGTCGTGGAGACCGCCGACATCTTCATCACCACCACCGGCAACAAGGACATCATCCTTGCGTCGGACATGGCGAAGATGAAGCACCAGGCGATCGTCGGCAACATCGGTCACTTCGACAACGAGATCGACATGGCCGGCCTCGCCAAGATCCCCGGCATCGTCAAGGACGAGGTCAAGCCGCAGGTCCACACCTGGACGTTCCCCGACGGCAAGGTGATCATCGTGCTGTCCGAGGGCCGCCTGCTGAACCTGGGCAACGCCACCGGCCACCCGTCGTTCGTGATGTCCAACTCCTTCGCGGACCAGACGCTGGCCCAGATCGAGCTGTTCACCAAGCCCGACGAGTACCCGATCGGCGTCTACGTGCTGCCCAAGCACCTCGACGAGAAGGTCGCCCGCCTCCACCTGGACGCGCTCGGCGTCAAGCTGACCACGTTGCGCCCGGAGCAGGCCGCGTACATCGGCGTGGAGGTCGAGGGCCCGTACAAGCCGGACCACTACCGCTACTGAGCCCGCGATTCCGTAGTCCCGCCGTCCGGGGAGCACACCGGTGCACCACCGCACTCCCCGGCAGCAGGTCCCCCGAGGCAGGCCCCCGCACCCCCGTGCCGGGGGCCTGCCCCTTTGGCCGATCCGGTTTGGCCGATTCGCTCCCGCCCGGAGGACCGGAGGACCGGAACCGGCAGCCCGGCCGGACCGTCAGCCCGTCGAAGACCGAGGACCCCCATGCCCCGCGGCCGCTATTCGCTCCATGATCCGCACGATCACACCCCCCTCGGCGAAGAACACTTCCAGTGCGCCCCCGGCCCCTCCGGCTGGCGCTATGTCTCCCGGCTGACCACCCCCGCCGGCGATCACCGCGGCTCGGTCGACCTCTCCCTGGACGACCTCGGCCGCCCCATCCGCCTCGAACTGCACGCGGGCGACTGGCAGGTGCGCGGCGCCGCCCTCGACGGCGTCACCTGGGTCCGCACCGACCCCACCGGAACCCATGCCACCGAAGGCAGTGTGCGCGCCCACGCCTTCACCGGCACCTCCCCCGCGTTCCTCGTCGCCACCACCCGTCTCCTGCGCCTCACCCCCTCGTCCGACGCGACCCGCGTACGCCTGCTCGCCTTCACGGACCCGGTCCTCGCCCCCCGCACCGTGGACCAGTCCTGGGCTCTGGTGAACAGCGAAGCACACGCCACTGACAACGGCCCCCTGACCGTGGACGAGTACCAGGTCACAGCCCTGGACACCGGTGAGCGGCACACCGTTCACATCGCGGGGGACGTCGTGCTGGCCGCACCCGGGATCGAGCTGGAGGACCTCCAGTCACCGCCGTCGAGGTTCGGCTGAACACGCAGACCGGGAAGCCGCCGGAAACGTCGGAAGAAGGCCGGACCGGGGACCGGCGAGGACGCTGGAACGGTATCGGGCGGTCTCGTCATTACTCCGGCGGAGCGAAACCGGTGGCCGGTCGGTCCGCCGGAGGCTCGTTCCGCGTAGGCACGGCTGACGGCCGAAGAGGTACGGCTGACGGCGGAAACGGAGCCTGCGGCGGCTGAGCGTCGGCGGGTGAATGGACAGGAGCGGGTGGCTGATGAGCGGCCGGTGCGCCGGGCGCGGCCATCTGTGGGGAGAATCCAGCGGCGCCGAACGCCTGCCGGGCCTCGCGCGCCTGCCGCTCGTGCACCACAGCCGCCAGGAATGCGGCCGCCGGAAGATCCCGTGGCACAGAGGCACCCGTCCGCGCCGCCAGGTCGGCCGCGAGCCGCTGGGCCATCCCCACCGAGACCTGCGGATCGAGCTGCCCCATCCGGGTCAGGTACTGCCGAACCGCCAGCCACAGTCCGTCCGGCACCGCCGACAGGTCCAGCTCGGCGAACCGCCCCGCCAGCCATGGCGGCGGCGGCGGCACGAAGCCGGCCCGACCGGCGGGTATTCGCTCACGCACGACCAGGGTGCCCGCGAACACGTCACCGAGCCGCCGGCCCCGCGCCGACACCAGCGACGCGATACAGGCGACCACGCCGAACGTCAGCAGGATCTCGACCACGCCGACCGCGCCACGCACCAGCGCGTGCCGGAACCGGATCGGCCCACCGTCGTCCCGTACCACGCGGAGCCCGAAGGCCAGCTTCCCCAGCGAACGGCCGTGGCTGAGCGTCTCCACCGCGATCGGCCCGCCGACCAGCACCAGCAGAAACGTCGCGATCGACAGTGCCACCTGTGCGGCCTCGTCCAGCGAGGCGGTCGTCACCACCACCGCGATGGTGACGACGACGTACGCGACCACGGCCACCACGAGGTCGAGCAACACGGCCAGCGCCCTGCTCGGCAGCCTTGCCGGCCGCAGTTCGAGCGCCACCGCCTCGCCCGTCACCAGCTCACTCACGCCCGCCGTCCTTCCCTGATCTGCCCCCCGGAAGCGCAAGTCTGCCAAGCTGTGGGCACATCGCACCCCGGTGCGACTATCTGACCGCGATCGAGAGCATCCACGACGAGCAGTCGACGACCAGCCGAGGAGCAGGCAGACCCGATGGACCTGGACGTCTTCGTCTCCGTGCACCGACCCGAATGGGACCGCCTCGATGCCCTGCTCCGCCGTCGGCGCCGCCTCAACGGCGCCGAGGCCGATGAACTCGTCGCCCTCTACCAGCGCACCGCCACCCATCTGTCCCTCATCCAGTCCAGCGCCCCGGACCCGCAGCTGACAGGGCGGCTCAGCCAGCTGGTGGCACGCGCGCGTAGCGCCGTCACCGGCACCCGCCGTGCCTCGTGGCGTGACGTCACGCGCTTCCTGGGGCAGGGTTTCCCGGCCGCCGTCTACAGGGCTCGGCACTGGTGGGTACCCACAGCACTCCTCTCCACGGCCATCGCGATTCTTCTGGGCTGGTGGATCGGTACCCACCCGGACGTACAGTCGTCGATCGCGGCGCCCGGCCAGCTGCGCCAGCTGACCCGCCCCGGCGGTGAGTACGAGACGTACTACTCCAGCCATCCCGCGGCCGCCTTCGCCGCCCAGGTGTGGACGAACAACGCCCAGGCCGCCGCGATGTGCCTGGTCCTGGGCGTCTTCCTGGGCCTGCCTGTCCTCTGGATCCTCTTCGAGAACATGCTCAACCTGGGCGTCGGCTTCGGCCTGATGTCCTCCGCCGGCCGACTCGACACATTCCTGGGACTGGTTCTTCCGCACGGGCTGCTCGAACTGACCGCGGTCTTCGTCGCCGCGGGTACGGGTCTGCGCCTGGGCTGGACCCTGATAGACCCCGGCCCCCGCAGTCGTCGCACGGCTCTCGCCGAGGAGGGGCGTGCGGCCATCGGCATGGCGATCGGACTCGCCCTGGTGCTTTTCGTCTCCGGCGCCATCGAAGGCTTCGTCACCCCGTCCGGCCTGCCCACCTGGGCCCGCATCGGCATCGGCCTCCTGGCCGAGCTGGCGTTCCTGACCTACGTCTACGTCCTGGGCGGCCGCGCGGTACGCGCAGGTGAGACCGGCGATCTCGAAGCGACGGACCGCAGCGCCTCCGTGCCCACCGCCGCCTGATGTGCGTTCCACGCCTGTGAGCTGCTACTCTCCTCTTCGCCCCGCAAGACCCGTTGACACGGGCGGCATGGGGAGGTAGATTCGAACAGTTGCCTGGAACTGGACAAGTTCATCGGCGAGGGTTAGACTCTACGAGCTTCGAGAGAAGTCGAGAACGACATCTCCAAGAAGTATCTCCCGATTACTCAGAAATGAGCGGCCGGTCTGACCGGCCAAGAACTTCTGATAAAGTCGGAACCGCCGGAAAGGGAAACGCGAGAGCGGGAACCTGGAAAGCGCCGAGGAAATCGGATCGAGAAAAGATCTGATAGAGTCGGAAACACCGAAGGGAAGCGCCCGGAGGAAAGCCCGAGAGGGTGAGTACGAAGGAAGC
>NZ_JBIATN010000048.1:0-39903 GCF_042891825.1 Streptomyces sp. NPDC001852 | reverse complement strand
GCGATGAAGCAGGCCTGGAAGGGCCTGGCCCAGCTGGCCACCGGCCTGGCGTTCATGTCGAACCCGTTCCTGGGAGCGCTGTTCTGGGCGACGCCCGACAAGTACATGCCCTCCTGGCTGCGCGAGTCACGCAACACCATGAAGCAGACCGGCAAGGCACTGCTGGCGTGGGACGAGTGGGGCAAGAATCCGGCGCGGGCGGCCGGTGGGGTCACCTTCAACGTGCTGACCACCGTGTTCACGGGTGGTGAGGGCGCGGCACTGGCGGGTGCGGGCAAGGCCGGCGCGGTCGCCAAGGCCATCTCGGTCGCGGGCAAGGTCGGCAGGGTGATCGACCCCATGACCTACGTCATGAAGGGCGCGGGCGCGGGCCTGTCCAAGATCGGCGACATCGCCAAGGGCCTGAAGGGCATCGGCAAGGTCGACATCCCCACCCTTCCCGACGGCTCCGTACACCTGCCCGACGGCCGTCTCCTCGAGCCGAACGGAAACCTCCTCGGCCACGACGGGCTCCCCGACACGACACCGATCCCGAAGGAAGCGGCCCCCGGCCTCCCGTCCCACTGGACCGTCCCGACCTCCACGGAACCGGTGTCCGTGGGCGTCCCGCACGGAGCGGAAAACGGCGTACACGGGGCGGTTCCGCACACGCCGGACGGCGTGTACGGCGGCATGCCGTCGGCCGCGAACGACGGCATCCATGGCGGGATGCCGCAGTCCGTGGGCAACGGCGTCGACGCTGGGGTTGCGCACGCGCCGGGCGGCGGCATCCACGGGGGCATGCCGCACGTTCCGGACAACGGCATCCATGGCGGAGTGCCTCAGTCCGTGGGCAAGGGTGTTCATGGCGGGATGCCGCATTCACCGGGCAGTGGCATCCATGGCGGGATGCCGGCGAGCAACGGTATTCATGGTGGAATGCCGCACTCCCCGGGCAGCGGCATCCACGGCGGCGTCCCGCACGGCGCGGGCGACGGGGTCTCGGCAGGCGGGCACGCCGGTATGACGCCCAAGCCGTGGTACCAGAGCACCCCGACGGCCCCGGCGCACGAGGTGCCGCACCCCACCCCGCACGACACACCGCACACCGGCGGCCATCCGGACCCGGGCACTGGCCACCCCGGCCACGACGTCGGCCAGACGCACGATGCCGGGCACGTCGGCGATCACGCCGGGCTCGACCACACAGGCCTCGGCCACGACTGGGCGGACAACGCCGGTCACGACGGCGCCGACGCGGCGACGCCGGGGCACCCGGGCACGGACGTGCCGGGGCACGGCGGGGCCGGGGAGCCGTTCGAGTACAAGCCGCACATGTCGAAGGCGGACTTCGACGCCCTTAGTGATGCCGACAAACATAAGGTGGCCGAGGCCGAACTGGCGCATGGCACGAACAACGCGCCGCGCGTCAGCAACGAAGCGGGACTGGCCTACGGCGACGCGTACTGGCGAGACTTCATGAAGAGCCTGGACCACGACACGCGCAGTGGGCTTGTCACCTACAGCGGTTCCGCCTACGACCCGATCAACGACCACCTCCGCTATGACAAGGACGTGCCCCAGCACATCCTTGACACCATCAAGAACATGGACGAGATCATGGGTGCCCGTCCCGTACCCGAGGACATCATGGTCGTCCGCGGCACCGGGGTCGGCCATGTCGAGGTCGACGGACACCCGATCGAGTCACCGCTCGACATGATCGGCGGGACCTTCGACGATCCTGCGTTCACCTCCACAGCACTCGGCAAGTCGCCGCCGCGCCCGTTCGATGCGAAGCCCGTGTGGATGCATCTCCGAGTGCCGAAGGACACCCCCGCCCTCTGGCTGGAGCCCATCAGCCAGGTCCCGGGAGAACGCGAGCTGCTCCTCGCCAGGGGCACCGAGTACAGGGTGACGCGTGTCTTCTTCGACGAGGCACACAACAAGTGGCACATCTACGGAGAGGTCCTGCCGAGGCCGAAACCGTAAAGGCCGTCGTGTTTGAGGAACAGGCCGTCCCGAGTGAAAATGGACTTCATGAGCAGCGAACGACCGATCAATCCGCGCTTCGACGAAGATGTGCACTTTAGACTCGTGGCGCCGGGTCCGCCACGGTATCTGACCAGGACCGAGAAGCCGGTGCGGTACTTGACGGTGGTCGACAAGGAGGGTGGCGCGGCCCTCGGCTACGTGTGGGCGTGCGATGAGGACGACGCCGCGGCGTGGGTGCCACGCGCAGCCGCGGGCGGCCGGGCCCTCGCCGAAGGTGGTCACTGGCACCTCCGGTTGGAGGAGGCCAAGGGGCGGGGCATCCCGCCGTCCCAGGCTCTTGCCGAGATGCTGTCTCACCCGGAGGGCAACCGCGGCCGAGCCCTGCGGGGCTCTCTTACCGAGGCCCCGGACTCTGCCGCGGTCAAAGCCCTCGCCGCACAGACCTGACAGCGAAGGCGTCGGGTATGCCTGGGCCGACCACAGGGACGACTTCGTGAGCAACGAACGACCGATCAACCCGCGCTTCGACGAGGACGTGCACTTCAACCTCGTGAAGGCGGGTCCGCCGCGATACCGGAATCACACCGACAAGCCGGTGCGTTACTTCACGGTGGTCGACAAGCAGGACGGCGCAGTCCTCGGTTACGTGTGGGCCAACGACGAGGACGACGCCGCCGCCTGGGAACCGCGTGAGGCCGCCGGCCCCCGGGCGTTCTCCGAGGGCGGCATCTGGTTCGCCAGGCTGGAGGGCGCCAAGGGGCGGGGCATCCTGCCGTCTCAGGCCCTCGCGGAGCTGCTGGCCAACCCGGAGGGCAACCGCGGCCGGGTCGTGCCGGGCTCCCTGGCCGACGCCCCGAACGCCGCTGCGGTCGAGGCCCTCGCCAAGGGCGACTAGCAGACTGATGACACCACCATGAGCAGCGAACGACCGGTCAACCCGCGCTTCGACGAGGACGTGCACTTCAACCTCGTGAAGCCGGGTCCGCCGAGGTACTTGGGCGGCATCTGGCATGCCCGGCTGACGGCGGCCAAGGGGCGGGGCATCGAGCCCTCCCAGGCCTTCGCGGAGCCGCCGTACAGCCCGGAGGGCAACCGCGGCCGGGTCGTGCCGGGCTCCCTCGCCCACGCCCCGAACTCCGCCGCTGTCAAGTCCCTCGCCCAGGAGGCCTGACCGGCGTGCAGGATCCTGTCCAGTACATAGCGGTCCAAGCCCCCGACGGCCAAGTCCTCGGATACGCCTGGGCCGACTACACGGTAGGCACCCTCAACTGGGCCCAGCGGGCCGCGAACGGGGTCGAAGGGACTCGCCTCGGCAAGGAGTGGTGGGACAAGGTGGAGGAGGTCCGGAAGCAGGGCCTTCCCCTGGCCGGCGCGCTGACCGAACTCGCTCGCAGCGCCGGTACCGGGCCCCCGGTCGGTGCTTCCGGCCCGGAGGCCGTCGAGGCACTCGTCTTCACCGTCACCGAGGCCGACCACTGTCGCCTGCTCGCCCAGCTCGACCACGCCAACGCCGACGCCTGGCGGGAGCTGGCCGAGGCCTACGCCGTACTCACCGACGACGACCGCAACGTCCGCTGGGGCGGCGGTGAGAAGAGCGCGAGCGGCGCGATCCAGATGCCGTACCCGATCTACAGCGAGCCGCTGTGGCGGGTCGTCGCGGCGCTGTGGGGCATCGGTGCCGTCACCCCGGAGTACCGCTGGAGCGTCCATCCGCCTCCCACGCTGCCGCCGACCGGGCGGCTGCACCCCGCGGACGCCGTGCGCGCCGCCACCTTTCTGGGCAACGCCGAGCGCATCAGCGAGGGAACCGTGGACGAGGCCGTACGCTCCGGCCTGTTCGACGCCATGGTCGTCGCGCTTCTCGAGCAGCACGCCGCGCAGTGCGCCCCGGCCCCCGCTGCCCGGCAGGCGGACCCCGTCCCGCAGGGCGCCCCCCTGTTGTGCAGGTTCTGCGGAGGTTTCCCCGCCGCTCACGTCACCTTCCACGCGCATCGCGGGCTGCTGATCGCCTTGCGCTTCCGCAGGCAGGAAGGCCCGATGTGCGCGACGTGCGGGCTCGGCGTGTACCGGGAACTGACCACCCAGACGCTGTGGCAGGGCTGGTGGAGCCCGTTCTCGCTGTTCCTCTTCGCCCCTTTCACCCTGATCCGCAACCTTGTCGCGGTGGGTACAGTGAAGAAGCTCCGGGTTTCGGCCCCTGGTCGGCACGGCCGACAGGTCGATCCGGGTGTGCCGATCCACCGGCGGCCCCTCGCCTATGTCGCGCTCGTCCCGGTGCTCTGGGTGCTCTTCATGAGCGTGACGGGGCTCGTCTCGGGCAGATGACGACGACCCGGGGTGTGCCGCCCGCGCATCCATGTTCTATGTTGCACGGGCAAAGTGAGGGGGACTCCGAATGTCGTATGACGGGCCACCCGTGCCGGTCATGACGCTGGCCGAGGTCGAGGCCGTCGCCCGTGGCGCGCACGCCGCGCAGCGGGACAAGGCCGGACGGCCGTACGTGGAACACCTGCAGGCCGTCGCGGAAGGCGTACGTGCCCGCGGTGGCGGCGACGAACTCGTCGCCGCCGCCTGGCTGCACGATGCCGTCGAGGACGGCGTGCTGAGCGAGGAGTGGCTGGCGTCGGCCGCGCTCCCGCAGCCCACCAAGGACGTCGTACGGGCCGTGACCAAGCGGCCGGACGAGGAGCCGCGGGCGTACGCGGAGCGGATCCTGGCCACCCCGGGCGCCCGGCTCGTCAAGGCGGCCGACCTCGCCCACAACGCCGACCCGCGCCGGCTGGCCGCACTCGACGAGCCCACCGCACGGCGCCTGACGCAGAAGTACGCCACCATGCGTCAGTACCTCGGTCTCAGCTGACCAGACCAGACCAGACCAGACCAGACCAGCTGACCAACTCCCTGACCACGACCGCACAGAGAGCACAGGCACAGGACCAACTCATGGCACGGGACTACGACAGCCAGCTGCTGGAGTCGGTGGCGGTACGCCGGCGACGGTTGCGCGACGCGCTGCTGTTCGGCGCGCAGCGCGCCCGGCGCTCGGCGGACGAACGGCTCGGCAAGGTGTTCGCGGGCATCGCCATCGCGGCCGTACTGTGCGCCGGTTGCGTCGGGTGGTCCTTCCTGCAGCACACCCTGGCCAAGCAGAAGCAGCAGCAACAACAGCAACAGCAGCAGTACGGCATCCCCTCCGCCCAGCCGTCCTCGGCATCCTCGGCCACAACTTCGCGATGATAGGTTCCGGTAAGTGGTGAGCACAGCAACGACGTCCCGGACACAACTGAGCCGGGTCACGCTGGTCGGTGAGCGCCGGCGTGCCGACATCGTCCTGCCGTCGGACACCCCGATCGGCCAACTGCTGCCCGACATATTGCAGTTGCTGGACGACCGGGCCGCCTCGCGGCCCATGACCCGGCAGCTGATCACCTCCGACGGCTCGGTGCTGCCGCACGAGGCCACGCTGTCGTCGGCCGAAGTGCCCGACGGCGCCGTGCTCCAGCTGGTGCGGGCCCATGCGGCGCCGCCCGCGCCCGTCGTGCACGACGTCACCGACCAGGTGGCCGACGACCTCGATCTGCGCGCCTGGCGCTGGCGGCCCGCCGCCCGCCGGGTCAGCGCCGGGGTGGCCACCGTCGTGTTCGCCGTGGCCGCGGCCCTGCTGGCCCGGCGCGAGTTCCCGCTCGAGTCCGTCACCACCGCGCTCGCGGCCGTCACCGTCGTGTTCCTGGCCATCGGCGCGCTCGTCGCGAAGATGGGCGACGGCAACCGTGGCCTCGCCACCGCGCTGCTGCTCGCCTCCGGGGCGCTCGGGCTGCTCGCCGCCTGGACCGCCGCCGACGCCTACGGCTGGTCCGGCCCGGCCCGGCTGGCCGGTGTCGTCGCGGCGCTGGTGCTCACCCTGGTGCTGCTCGCCTATTTCTCCCCGCTCGGCCGCGGCGCGCTCCTCGGGGCCGGCGGAAGCGCCTGCATCGCGCTGGTGTGGGAGGCCGTCGCCGCCGTGCAGGACCGCCCGGAGCGGCTCGGCGCGGTGATGGCGGTGTTCTCCGTCGTACTCCTCGGCGTGCTGCCCCGGTTCGCGCTGATGGCCTCCGGGCTGACGGGACTGGACGACCGGCTCTCCTCGGGCGCGTCGGTCAGCCGCCACCAGGTCGCCAACGCGCTCGCCGCCACCCACCGCGGCCTGGCGCTGGCCACCATCGCCACCGCCGTCTCGGCCGCCGCGGGCGGCTGGCTGCTGACCGACGCCACAGGGCCCACCGCGTGGACGATCGCCCTCACCTCGCTCACCGCCGTCGTACTGCTGTCCCGGGCCCGGGCCTTCCCGCTGGTCGCCGAGGTGGTGGCGCTCTACGGCGGGGCCGCGCTGCTCGTCGTACGGCTCGCGGTGGTGTGGGTGGACCACACGGGCGGCGCCGGGGCGCTCGTCCTGCTGTGCGTCGCCGGAGCGCTGCCGCTGCTGGCCCTCGCGGTCCAGCCGCCCGAGCACGTGCAGGTAAGGCTGCGGCGGATCGGCGATCTGATCGAGTCCGTCGGCGTGATCGGGCTGTTCCCGCTCGCCGTCGGGGTGTTCGGCATCTACGGGCAGCTGCTCAACAAGTTCTGAGGCCAGGGCAGGAGAGAAGGGCATCATGCCGAGCGGGGACAACTGGCAGGGCGACGTGCTGCGCGATCTGAGGGGCGGCACGCCCCAGCAGCCTGCGCAGGAGCAGCAGCAACAGGGAACCGGCGCGCCGGGAGGGCAGGGCACCCCCGAGCAGGGGCCCGCGCCGGCGTACGGCTACCCGCACCAGCAGGGGTACGGCTACCCGTCGGCGCCCCACGCGCCACAGGCACCACAGCAGGGCGCCCCCGCGTACGGCTACCCCCCGCAACAGGGGTACGCCGACCCGTCCGCCCAGTACCAGCAGCAGGCCTACGCCGCTCAGCCCCAGCAGCAGTACGCCGATCAGACCCAGCAGCAGTACGCTCCGCAGCAGCACTACGCCGAGCAGGCTCAGCCGCAGTACGACGATCAGCGTGCCGCCCGGCAGCAGGCGCGGCCCCAGCCCCACCCGCAGCAGTCTCGGGCCGCCCAGCGCGGCGCCCCCGACTCCCGGCCGGTGCTCGACAAGCGGCTCGCCGCCGCCGCGCTCAAGCCGCGCCGGGGCGAACCGTTCAGCGCCCGTGCCCTGCGCGCCGTACGCCGTACCGTTTCCTCCTCCGCCTCCCGCGAGGTCGCCGACACCGCGGCGACCGCCGAGGTGCTGCAGCAGGCGGTCACCACCGGCCGGCAGATCGCGGTGACCTCCATCCGCGGCGGCTCGGGCAAGACGACCGTCGCCGCCCTGCTGGCCGCCACCTACGCCCACTACCGCCAGGACCCGGTGCTCGCCGTCGAGGCCGACCCGGCGCTCGGCTCGCTGCCCCTGCGGCTCGGCGCGGAGTCACTGCGCTGGACCACCGGCGACCTGGCCGGACTGGTGGAACCGCAGATGTCGCTGCTCGACGTCACCGGCTACCTGGTCCAGCTCCACGGCAACGCGTGGCTGCTGCCCGGCAGCCAGGGCCAGGTCGGCGCCATGCTCGACACCAAGGGCTACGAGCGGGTCATGGTGTCGCTGCGCCGCTACTTCGGGGTGACCGTCGTCGACTGCGAGACCCTGCCCGCCGAGGTCGCCCGCACCGCGCTGTCCGCCGCGCAGGCCCGGGTGCTCACCGTGCCGGCGACGCTCGAGGGCGTCGCCAGCACGCGCGCCGTCCTGGAGTGGATGCGCAACCTGCCCCGGCACGTGCTGGCCTCCACCGTCGTCGTCCTCACCGAGGTCGCGCCGCACCCCGGCCTCGACCTCGACAAGGCCACCGAGGAACTGACCGCGGCCGGGGTCACCGTGGCGGTCCTGCCCTACGACCGCCACCTCGCGGCCGGCGGCACCATCCGCACCGATCTCCTCGCCCGGGCCACCCGGCAGGCCGCCACCCGCCTGGCCGCCGACGTCTTCCAGCTCTCCCAGAAGCAGCGCTGATCCGCCCGACGGGAAGGGACGCACGAGGAACCCGAGGACGAGGCAACGAAGATGAGCACCCGACTGATCCACCGCCCCGCGCGCACCACCCGGCCGCCGGCCGCCCCCGAGCCGCGCACGATAGAGGCGCCGCCCAACCTGCCCGAGGGCAAGGCCGGCTCCGTGCTGCACTCGCTGCTGCCGGTCGCCGGGGTCATGTCGTCCGTCGTGATGATGACCATCGTGCGCAACAGCCAGTTCGCCGGGCTGGGCGCGATCATCCTCGTCGTCACCCTGGCCGGCTCCCTCGCCATGGCCTTCTCCCAGCGCGGCAAGGCCCAGCGCACCCGCCGCACCCAGCGCGAGGCGTACCTCGCCTACCTGGAGGAGCTGCGCGAACAGCTGGCCAAGGAGGAACGGCAGCGGCGCGAGAGCGCCCAGGTGCTCAACCCGCCGCCGGACGCGCTGTACGACATCGTGCGTGACCCCGCCCGGCTGTGGGAGCGGCGGCGGGTGGACGCGGACTTCCTGCGGGTGCGCGTCGGCACCGGCCAGATGCCGGTGCGCGATCTGAAGGTCGCCCAGCAGGGCTCGTCCGTGCTCACCCCGCCCGACCAGTTCATGCTCAACGAGGCCTCCGCGCTGACCTCCCGCTTCAGCACCGGCACCGAACTCCCGCTCACCGTCCCGCTCGACCGCGTCGGCAACATCAGCGTCATCGGCCCGCGCGAGGACACCCTGCGCGTGGCCCGCGCGCTGCTCGTCCAGGCCGCCGCCACCCACGCCCCCGACGACGTGGCCATGGCCGTCGCGGCCCCGGGCGACCGGCTGGCCGACTGGGAGTGGGCCAAGTGGCTGCCGCACCTGCTGGACGCCGAGCAGTTCGACGGTCCGGTCGCCGCCCGCCGTATCGCGCCCTCGCTGCCCCAGCTCGCCCGGCAGATCGGCGCCGAGCTCGGCCGCCGGGCCTCCTACGCGGCCGAGGTGCGCCGCGGCCTGTCCGGCAAGGACGCCCTCGCCATGACCTCCCGGCTCCTCGTAGTCGCCGACGCGCACGGGGACGACGCCGTCGACCTGCCGCTCCCCGACGAGGCGGTCGGCCTGCGGGACATGGGCGTCACCGTGCTGCACCTGCTGGACGAGCGGGTGCAGGAGCCCGGCAGCATCGGCGTGCGGATCACCGTGGACGGTTCCCGGATCGGCATCGAGGACCTGCGCGAGGCCGAGCCGATCAGCGCCCACGGCACGGTCGACGAGGTCGGCACCGCCCTCGCCGAGGGCCTGGCCCGCATGCTCGCCCCGCTGCGGCTGTCCGCCGAATCCCTCGTCGACGCCCCGCTGACCGGTCCGGTCGAGTTCGCGGAGCTGCTCGGCATCGAGGACGTCGCCCACCTCGACCTGGCCCGGCTGTGGGCGCCGCGCGCCGAACGCGCCTTCCTGCGCGTCCCGATCGGCGTCAACGACAGTCACGAGCCCGTGCTCCTCGACCTGAAGGAGTCCTCCGAGCTGGGCATGGGCCCGCACGGCCTGTGCGTCGGCGCCACCGGCTCCGGCAAGTCCGAGCTGCTGCGCACCCTCGTCCTCGCACTGGTCGCCACCCATCCGCCGGAGGACCTCGCGATGGTCCTCGTCGACTACAAGGGCGGCGCCACCTTCGCCCCCTTCGCGGACCTCCCGCACGTGGCCGGCGTGATCACCAACCTGGAGAACCAGGCCGGCCTCGTCGAACGCGTCCACGCCTCGCTCGCCGGCGAGGTCAAGCGGCGCCAGCAGGTCCTCAAGGAGGCCGGCAACGTCGCCGACATCGGCCACTACGCCGCCCTGCGCGCCGAGAAGCGCCCCGACCTCGACCCGCTGCCGCACCTGTTCGTCGTGATCGACGAGTTCGGCGAACTCCTCACCGCCAAGCCGGACTTCATCGACCTGTTCCTGTCCATCGGCCGCATCGGCCGCTCCATCGGCGTGCACCTGCTGCTGTCCAGCCAGCGCATCGAGGGCGGCAAGCTCAAGGGCCTGGACACCTATCTGTCGTACCGGCTCGGCCTGCGCACCTTCTCCGCCGACGAGTCCCGCACGGTCCTCGACACCGCGGACGCCTTCCACCTCCCCCCGCTGCCGGGCTTCGGCTACCTCAAGGTCGACACCAGCCACTACGAGCGGTTCAAGGCCGGCTACGTCTCCGGCGCCTACCGCGGACCCGTCCAGCGGGACACCGAGGACACCGGGCCGCTGGCCCTGGAGTACACGGCGTACAACTCCCTGGGCCGGGAGGAGAGTGCGGGCCCCGAGGAGCCGCAGATGCGGCGCCGGGAGACCGGGCCGACCGAGATGGGCGTCATGGTCCGGCAGATAGAGAACGCCGACACCGCGCCCGTACGTCAGATCTGGCTGCCCCCGCTGCCCGACGCCGTCGCCCTCGACCAGGTCGCCGGGCCCGTCGAGGTGGGCGCGCGCGGCATGCAGCTCGCCCGGCGCCGTGGCCCGCTCCAGGTGCCGCTCGGCATCCTGGACGACCCGACCCGGCAGTGGCAGGGCCAGTGGTACCTGGACCTCACGGTGGCGGGTGGCCACGCGGCGGTCATCGGCGGCCCCCAGTCCGGCAAGACCACCCTGCTGCGCACGCTGGCCCTGTCCCTGGCGCTCACCCACACGCCGCAGGAGGTCGGCGTCTACGGCCTCGACCTGGTCGGCGGCGGTCTGCAGGCGCTGTCCGGACTGCCCCACGTGGGCGGTGTGGCCGGCCGTGCGGACCGGGAGCGGTGCGCCCGCACCGTCGACTCCGTGCGCGGCATGCTGGACCAGCGCGAGGAAGTGTTCCGCCTGCACAACATCGACTCCCTGGAGCAACTGCGCACCCTGCGCGCCGCGGGCCGCGTCCCCGAGCTGGCCTCCACGGAGATCGTGCTGCTCATCGACGGCTTCGGCGCCCTGCGCGACGACTTCGAGGAACTGGACGACGCGGTCGGCGACATCCTCAAGCGCGGCAGCGGCTACGGCATCCACGTGGTCGCCGGCATGCTGCGCTGGAACGACGTGCGCATCGCCGCCCAGTCCCAGTTCGGCACCCGGGTCGAGCTGAGGCTGAACGACCCCAGCGAGTCCAGCATCGAACGCAGGCTCGCCCAGACCCTCTCGCCCGAGGAGAAGGGCCGCGTTCTCACCGACGGCAAGCTCTTCGCCCAGGTCGCGCTGCCCCGCACCGACGGCGCCGCCGACACCGCCGACCTCGGCGTGGTCCTGGAGCGCACGGCCCGTACGATCCGCGCCACCTGGACCGGCGAGACCGCACAGCCGGTCCGGGTGCTGCCGCACGTCCTGGAGCCGAACCTGCTGCCCGGCCCGGCGGCCGAACCGCGCCGGGTCCCGATCGGCCTGGACCAGACCCAGCTGGCGCCCGTCCTGCTCGACCTGTTCCGGCACGACCAGCACCTGCTGATCATGGGGGACAGCGAGTGCGGCAAGACCAACCTGCTCAGGGCGGTCGCCGAGGGCCTGATCGAGCGCTACGGCGAGGACGAACTGGTCTTCGGCGTCATGGACCCGCGCCGCGGGCTGCGCGGCGTCATCCCGGAGGAGTACCTGGGCGGGTACGCCTACAACGCCAAGCTCTGCTCGGGCCTGTCCACGGGCATCGCCACCGAACTGGAGAAGCGGCTGCCCGACGACAGCGCGGGCGGCGCCGACCTGGAACCGGGCAGCTGGGGCTCGGGCCCGCGGATCGTGATCCTGGTGGACGACTACGACGTCCTCACCACCGCCGGCCAGCAGCCGCTCGCGCCCTTCGTGCCGTACATCCCCTCGGCCCAGGACATCGGCCTCCACTTCGTCCTCACCCGCCGGGTCGCGGGCGCCTCCCGGGGCCTGTACGAGCCGCTGCTGCAGAGCCTGCGCGAGTCCGGTGCCTCGGCGCTGGTGATGGCGGGCGACCGCAGCGAGGGCCAGCTCTTCCCCGGCGTGTACGCCGGCCAGCAGCCGCCCGGCCGCGGCGTCCTGGTCCGCAGGGGCGAGCCGAGCCGGCTGATCCAGACGGTTTACACGGGGAACAGGTAAGGGGCCGAGGTAACCCATGACGAAGGACGTCGTCGCTCTCACCAAGAACATGCCCGACCCGCTCAGCGTGCTCGCGGGACTGCTCTCCGGCGGGCCGGACCTGCTGGCGGGCGCCGAGGGGAACGGCGCGGTGATGCAGCTCTGCGACGAGCAGGGCCGCCCCCTCGTCTCGGTCGAGTCCCCCCTGCTGGTGCAGGTCAGGGGGGAGGCGCAGCGGCTGCTCGGGGCGAGTGAACCCGAGGTGCCGTACTGGTGGACCGAGGCCCGCGCCACCACCGGCGTCAAGGAGGCCGAGCAGCTCGCGGGCACCTTCGCGGCCCGCATCGCCACCCTGGTCGGCGGCACCGCCTGGCCGCCGGAGGCCGCGCGGTCCCTGGCGGTGGTCAAGACCGACGGGATGCGCGCGGTGCCGACCCCGGCCGCGGCGCAGCCCGCGGTGGACGTGCTCACCGACAAGGTCGCCGTGGTGATCCAGGACCGCCCGGTGGTCGCGATGACCGCCTGGCTCTCGGACGCCTTCCGGGCCGTCGCCGAGGCCGAACTCGGCCTGCAGATCGTCACCCCCGCCGGCACCCGGCTGTCCCCGGCGGTCCGCAACAGCCTGCCGGGCTGGCCCTCGCGCTGGGTGGTGCAGGACGAGAAGTGCGGCTACTACGACGGCCTGTCCGGAGCCGTACTGCACTGGGACAACGGTCTGTTCGGGCCGGTCGAGCCCCCGGACGCGACGCCGGAGGACCCCCGCACCCCCCTCGCCGAGTCCTTCGCCCCGCCCGCGGACGACGGCGAACGCCAGCTGGCCGTGACGTTCCGGACGATCCACCCGGCGGACGAGCGGCTCGTGCTCGGCGGCGCCCTCGAAGCCGTATGGCGTGAGCTCACCGGTGAGCCGCCGGCCGGCTGGGGCACCGGGGAGCCCGCCAACCTGCCGTGGTCGCTGCGCCAGCTGACGGACGTGGCGTACGAGCGGGCGCCCGAGCCGACCTGGCTGGTGGTCGTCGGCAGCCCGGAGCGCCCGGCACTGGCGACGGTCCGGATCAGCCGTACGACGGGTGGTGTGGAGGAGGACGTCACGCTGGCGTTCGGCTACGGCCCGGGCGAGGAGGTGCCGACGGACGCCGACATCATGCGGGCGGCCGAGGTCCTCGCCACCCGGCACGACCTGCAGTCGATGCTGGTCCAGGTCCGCCGGGCCCGCCGGGACCTGTCCGTGCCCCCGCGCTTCGAGGGCCCCGGCGTCCCGTACGCCTTCGTCCTCGGTGCCGACGAGGTGCGGGAGATGCCCGGCGACCGGGCCCGGCGCACCCCGCTGCCCTGGCCGCCGCGCGAGCTGGGCCCGAAGCGTCGCCCGGCGCTGTACTACCCCTTCCGGGGCGACCCCTCGGACCTCGCGGGCTGGGCGGACTTCGAGCGCCTGGTGACCCACCTCAAGGGGGAGTGAGCCCCCGAGCGGGGCGCCCGGCGCACGTCACGGACGAGTGCGCCGGAGGGGGGCGTGTCAGGGGGCGAGGGCGCCTCAGGGGCGGTCAGCCCACCGCCGCCCTCTCCCGCTCGCGGGCGAGCGTGCCGGCGTCCTGCTTGAACGCCCACTCCATCCTCGGCTCCATCGCGAACCGGAAGACGCGCCGCACGGGCTTGGTGCACAGCAGGGTGACGGCGGCGCCGAAGGCGAGGGTCACCAGGATCTCGCCGAGCGGACGGTGCAGCCAGGGGTGGTCGAACCAGCCGCGGTAGTCGGCGAACTTCACCAGGAAGCCGTGCAGCAGATAGCCGTACAGAGTGCCCGCGCCGAGCGCCGTGAACCACGTCTTCCGGCCGGGCACCCAGGCGAAGAAGCAGGCCGTCAGCAGCAGCGAGCAGCCCATCATCGCGAGCGTCATCACCGGGCCGCACCACCAGGGCGCGCCCAGTTCCTGTGCGGAGTCGCGGTGGTAGAACCACGCGGTGTTCATGCGCGGCACCGCCCACCAGCCGACGGCCAGCGCGGCGGCGAACACCGGCACCGCGGCGATCCGCAACCAGCGGCGGCGCACCAGCTGGAAGTGCTCGGGCTTCATGCACAGGCCGAGCACGAAGTACGGCAGGAACTGCAGGACGCGCTGCAGATCGAGGTCGTCACCGATGTTGGGGGTGACCGACGCCAGCATGGCGATGCCGAGGGCGACCGCGAACGGCGAGCGCACCAGCTTCCAGATCGGTGTCGTCAGCCGCCAGATGAACAGCGCGACCAGGAACCAGGTCAGGTACCAGGGATCGAGGAGGCTGATCTCGTCGTGCGAGCCCGTGACCAGGTTCTTGAACGTCGGGTACGCCGTCTCGAAAAGGACGTACGGCACCACGACACCGGTGATCAGCCGCTTCAGCCGGTCCGGGCGCATGTCGAAACTGCGCGAGAAGAAGCCGGAGATGATGATGAACGCCGGCATGTGGAAGCAGTACACGACGGTGTACGCGCTCTCCAGGATCCGGCTGTCGCTCTTCAGCGGCTCCCAGGAGTGACCCATGGCGACGAGCACGATCGCCAGGTACTTGGCGTTGTCGAAGAACGAGTCGCGCTGCTTGCCGTCGCGCTGTTCGCCGGGTCTGTCCGCCTCCGCCTGCCCCTCCTGTGCACTCAGCGGGGTACGTGGACCGGGTACTCCGTCCGCCGGCGACTGTGCCGGGGGGAGCGGCCTGCGGTTCTGGCCGGGGGAGGAGGCGGCGTCAAACATCTCAGGCACCCTAGCGCCGTCCGTGGGATTTCGTAAAACCCCTGCAACCATTCCCGGTTAACGCCTTCGGATGCCCGTCAATTTCACGAACTCGGCATCTCCGTCTAGGTGATGGTGCGCACACAAGACCATCGGTTCACCCCCGATGTCCCGATTCATCCCCACTAAATGGGGCATACGGCGTCTCTGTGTCGTCAATTCGAATTGCCTGCCCACAGGATGTGTGGAGGTGGCAACGAACTCGCGTAATTCCCGGGGGAGTCACGTGCGGCGAGCCCGGTCGAATTACTGTGCGGCCGGTGGCCCGCGCAGGTCGGATGCCCGACGTTGTGTCACGGGCCGCATGGGTGGGCCGGGTTGGTGGCACCATGGTTCCTGGCGGGGGTGCGCGGGCCGCACCCCCGGGCCGGGAGAGCGGACCGACCGAGGGTGTGATCAGTTGTGGCCATTTCACTGTCTGTGGTGCTGCTGTTGGCGATCATCCTTGTAGTGCTCCTGAGAGGGGGGAGCATCAAGGCGGGCCCCGCGATCGTCGCGGTCCTCTTCGGTTTCTTCCTCGCCTCGACGGGCATGGCCCCGTCCATCGACCGCTTCCTGAACTCGATAGCGGACTCCATCAACTCGATCAAGTTCTGACCGGAACGGGGTCCGGGTAGTTGAAACTTTGAGCAACTTCAACCGTGCGAATGGCTCGCTCATCCCGTCCGACGACGTGGGGAGGGCTGATCGGCCCCGGAACGGCTGAAGGCCCAGAGAGAGGAAAAGAACCTCTCACCTGGGCCTTCGGCGTACAGAGCGGGCGACGGGAATCGAACCCGCGTAGCTAGTTTGGAAGACTAGGGCTCTACCATTGAGCTACGCCCGCAGCACCGCGCCGCAGGTCGGTGACCGCGGCACTGGAGGCATCGTAGCGGGTCGCCCGCTGTCGAGGCCAACGAGTTGATCCGGAGCGCCGCCACATGTGCGGCCTCGGAGAATGCGGCCGACGTAGTCGTCCGGGGCATGTACCCTACGTGTCGCACCAGACGGGGTGTGGCGCAGCTTGGTAGCGCGTCCGCTTTGGGAGCGGAAGGCCGTGGGTTCAAATCCCGCCACCCCGACCACCAGCTCACGACGTCGTGATGATCGCCTTTTGGGGCGCTGACCGGCTGCGGTTACTATGCAAACTGCGCGCCCGTGTGTCCCGGCCCACTCGGCCTACGAACTCCTCCGGGCGGCGAATCCGCCGGACCAGTCTGGCTCCGGCAGAAACCAAGAAGTCAGCCACAAGGAGACCGAACCGTGAAGAGCGCCGTGGAGACCCTGAACCCGACCCGGGTTCGGCTCACTGTCGAGGTGCCCTTCGAGGAGCTCAAGGACAGCCTCGACGCGGCGTACAAGAAGATCAACCAGCAGGTCACGGTGAAGGGCTTCCGCAAGGGCAAGATCCCGGCCCGGGTCATCGACCAGCGGTTCGGTCGTGGCGCCGTGCTGGAGGAGGCCGTCAACGACGCGCTTCCGAAGTTCTACACCGAGGCGGTCAACGAGGCTGAGCTCAGCCCGCTGGGCCAGCCCGAGGTCGACATCACCGAGCTGAAGGACGGCGAGACGCTGAACTTCACCGCCGAGGTCGACGTCCGCCCGGCCCTGGAGATCCCGGACTACTCCGGCATCGAGGTCGAGGTCGACGCCGTCGAGGTCACCGACGAGGACGTCGAGAAGTCGGTCGAGCAGCTGCGCGAGCGCTTCGCCTCCACCTCCCCGGTCGAGCGCGCCGCCGAGGACGGCGACGTCGTCACCATCGACCTGGAGGCCAAGGTCGACGGCGAGGTGCTGGAGGACGGCATCGCCAACGGCGTCTCCTACACCATCGGCTCCGGTGAGCTGCTCGACGGCATCGACGACGCCGTCAAGGGCCTGTCCGCCGGTGAGGAGGCCACCTTCACCTCCGAGCTGAAGGGCGGCTCCGCGGCCGGCAAGGAGGCCGAGGTCACCGTCAAGGTCACCCAGGTCGCCGCCCGTGAACTGCCCGAGCTGGACGACGAGTTCGCGCAGCTCGCCTCCGAGTTCGACACCCTGGACGAGCTCAAGGCCGACAGCCGCAAGCGCCTCGCGAACATGAAGCAGTTCGACCAGGCCACCCAGGCCCAGGAGCGCGTCCTGGAGAAGCTCCTCGAGCTGGTCGAGGTCCCGGTCCCCGAGAAGCTGCTCGAGGACGAGATCAACACCCGCAAGCACAACCTGGAGCACCACCAGCTCGGCCAGATGGGCCTGACCCTCGACAAGTACCTGGAGATCCAGGGCAAGACCGCCGAGGAGTTCGACACCGAGACCCGTGAGGCCGCGGTCAAGGGCATCAAGACCCAGTTCGTCCTGGACGAGCTGGTCAAGAAGGAGCAGCTCAACGTCAACCAGGAGGAGCTCACCGAGCACCTCATGCGGCGTGCGGCGTCCTCCGGGATGTCCCCCGACCAGTTCGCCCAGGCCGTCGTCGAGGGCGGCCAGGTGCCGCTCCTGGTCGGCGAGGTCGCCCGCGGCAAGGCCCTGGCCGTCGTGGTCGAGTCCGCCACGGTGAAGGACACCAACGGCGAGATCGTCGACCTGGACGACGAGGAGGAGGAGACCGAGGCCGCCGAGGCGTCGGAGACCTCCGAGGAGACCACCGAGGGCTGAGCAGCCCTACGGCGCCTCTGAAGCGCCTACGACGGGCCCTGGGGACTTTCCCCGGGGCCCGTTTGTGGTACCCGGAGGGCAGCGGCCTCGAGGGCGCGGGGCCGTATCGACATGCGGCTCCGCCGCGGGCTCGAACAACCCCCACCCACCCGCGGCCCGGCGACAACCGAACCACCCCCTACGAACCGCACTCGCCCCCCAGCGGAGCGCTACGCCCCCGGCGAACACCCGCATTCCCGGGATTCCCCGAAGGGACCATCGCGTTAGGGTCCATGAAAGGCAGAACAATGAGACGGCCCGGCGCCGTCGTAAGACGAGCAGGTGGATACGTGACGAATCTGATGCCCTCCGCCGCCGGCGAGCCTTCCATCGGTGGTGGCCTCGGCGACCAGGTCTACAACCGGCTGCTCAACGAGCGGATCATCTTCCTCGGCCAGCAGGTTGACGACGACATCGCCAACAAGATCACCGCGCAGCTGCTGCTCCTCGCCGCCGACCCGGACAAGGACATCTACCTCTACATCAACAGCCCCGGCGGCTCGGTGACGGCCGGCATGGCGATCTACGACACCATGCAGTACATCCCGAACGACGTGGTCACGATCGGCATGGGCATGGCGGCGTCGATGGGCCAGTTCCTGCTCACCGGCGGCACCGCCGGCAAGCGCTTCGCCCTGCCGCACACCGACATCATGATGCACCAGGGCTCCGCGGGCCTGGGCGGTACGGTCTCGGACATCAAGATCCAGGCCCAGTACCTGCTGCGCACGAAGAAGACCATGTCCGAGCTGACCGCGCTGCACTCCGGCCAGTCCGTCGAGACGATCATCCGCGACGGCGACCGCGACCGCTGGTTCACCCCGGAAGAGGCCAAGGAGTACGGTCTCATTGACGAGATCATCACGCACGCCTCGGGTGTTCCGGGAGGCGGCGGCACCGGTGCCTGACCGGCCCGGCCGCGCCACGCACCGCCACGACCCCAGCCCCCAGAACGCCACCAGGACGGTGAACACCCCATGAGCAACTTCCCCGGCGCCGCCAGCGGCATGTACGAAGGGCCCCGCCCCGACAGCCGCTACGTCATCCCGCGCTTCGTCGAGCGCACCTCCCAGGGCATCCGTGAGTACGACCCGTACGCGAAGCTCTTCGAGGAGCGCGTGATCTTCCTGGGCGTCCAGATCGACGACGCCTCCGCCAACGACGTCATGGCGCAGCTGCTGTGCCTGGAGTCGATGGACCCGGACCGGGACATCTCGATCTACATCAACAGCCCCGGCGGCGACATGACCGCCCTCACGGCGATCTACGACACGATGCAGTTCGTGAAGCCCGACATCCAGACGGTCTGCATGGGCCAGGCGGCCTCCGCGGCGGCCATCCTGCTCGCCGCCGGTACGCCCGGCAAGCGCATGGCCCTGCCGAACTCGCGCGTGCTGATCCACCAGCCCGCGGGCTCCACCGGCCGCGGTCAGCTCTCCGACCTGGAGATCATCGCCAACGAGTTCACCCGGATGCGTGAGCAGCTGGAGAACATGCTGGCGAAGCACTCGAACCAGCCGATCGAGAAGATCCGCGAGGACATCGAGCGCGACAAGATCCTCACGGCCGAGGAGGCGCTGGAGTACGGCCTCGTCGACCAGATCATCTCCACCCGCAAGCTGAACAACGCCACGGTCCGCTGACGCGGAACGGCATACTCTGGGCCCCCCTTGGCAGGGTCCGCGCCAAGTGAACCCTGCCAAGGGGGGCCCGAACACGGGGCCCGGCAAGGTACCGTCGACATAAGGCAGCACCAGGAGCCGCTGGACTCGAAAGCGTCCGGGCGTCTCCCAGGCGAAGGGGAAGCACACCGTGGCACGCATCGGTGACGGCGGCGATCTGCTCAAGTGCTCGTTCTGCGGCAAGAGCCAGAAGCAGGTCAAGAAGCTCATCGCAGGGCCCGGTGTGTACATCTGCGACGAGTGCATCGACCTCTGCAACGAGATCATCGAGGAGGAGCTCGCCGAGACGAGCGAGGTGCGCTGGGAGGAACTCCCGAAGCCCCGCGAGATCTACGAGTTCCTCGAGGGCTATGTGGTCGGCCAGGAAGCGGCCAAGAAGGCGCTCTCCGTCGCGGTGTACAACCACTACAAGCGGGTCCAGGCGGGCGAGAACGGCGGCCCGGGCGGCCGTGACGACGCCATCGAGCTGGCGAAGTCCAACATCCTCCTGCTGGGCCCCACGGGTTCTGGCAAGACCCTCCTCGCGCAGACCCTGGCGCGCATGCTCAACGTCCCCTTCGCGATCGCCGACGCGACGGCGCTGACGGAGGCGGGGTATGTCGGCGAGGACGTCGAGAACATCCTCCTGAAGCTGATCCAGGCCGCGGACTACGACGTCAAGAAGGCCGAGACCGGGATCATCTACATCGACGAGATCGACAAGGTGGCGAGGAAGAGCGAGAACCCCTCGATCACCCGTGACGTCTCGGGCGAGGGCGTACAGCAGGCCCTCCTGAAGATCCTCGAAGGCACCACGGCCTCGGTCCCGCCCCAGGGCGGCCGCAAGCACCCCCACCAGGAGTTCATCCAGATCGACACGACGAACGTCCTGTTCATCGTGGGCGGTGCCTTCGCCGGCCTGGAGAAGATCATCGAGGCGCGGGCCGGGGCGAAGGGCATCGGCTTCGGCGCGACGATCCTCTCCAAGCGCGAGCTGGAGTCCAAGGACGTCTTCGAGGACGTCATGCCGGAGGACCTGGTCAAGTTCGGCATGATCCCGGAGTTCATCGGCCGCCTCCCGGTGATCACGAGCGTCCACAACCTGGACCGCGAGGCCCTGCTCAAGATCCTGGTGGAACCCCGCAACGCCCTGGTCAAGCAGTACCAGCGCCTCTTCGAACTCGACGGCGTGGAGCTGGACTTCGAGCGCGAGGCCCTGGAGGCCATCGCCGACCAGGCCATCCTCCGCCAGACCGGCGCCCGGGGCCTGCGAGCCATCATGGAGGAAGTCCTCCAGGGCGTCATGTACGAGGTCCCCTCCCGCAAGGACGTGGCCCGCGTCGTCATCACCGCCGACGTGGTCCTCTCCAACGTCAACCCGACCCTGATCCCGCGGGACGCGCGGGGCCGGGGCTCCGGCGAGCAGAAGTCGGCGTAAGCCCCCCGGACATGGGAAAGGGCCCCGGTCGACCCTCCAGTTCCACTGGTCGACCGGGGCCCTTCGCCGTGGCGACTGACGGCGTCAGGCCTTGACGCGGATCTCCCCGCGCAGCTTCTTGGTGAGGTCGACCGCGGTGTCCTTGGAAACGTCGCCGGTGTTGTCGCCGGGGGCGACCATGGCGATGGTGCTGTAGTCGGCCCAGGCGCAGAACCAGTCGGTCTGCTGCTGCCTGGTGAGCAGGTTGGTGCCCTTGGCCGCCTGGCACTTCATGACCGCGCCGTCGATGTCGACCGACACGGCTTCGCCGATGAATTCGGTCTTGCTCGAAGAACCGCCGGACGAATCGTTCGACTGGGAACTCTTCTTGATGTTCACGAAGAACGCGTCCAGAGCTGCCTTCGGGTCGGCGATCTTGCCGTAGGCGCCGACGACGCGCAGGCCCTTGGCCGTCAGAAGCTCGGTCTTGCTGGGCGCGGTGGAGGGATCCTGCGGGTTGTAATGGCTGAGGTCGGCCGTCGTGTACCCGGCGAGGACGGCCGTGCCGTTCTGCACACCGCCCTTCTGCAGGTCCTTCACGGTTTGCGAATCGTTGTTGGCGGTCTCGCCGTCCGTGGTCACCCGGTTGTACTGGCCGAGCACCTTCGCCGGCGTCGTCAGCTTGTGGGGACCGTCGTCGGTGAGCCCGGACCCGCTTCCGCCGAGGACGAGGTACGCCCCCACACCGATGGCCGCCACCACGGCCACCGCCCCGATGATCAGCCCCGTCTTCTTCTTGCCGCCGCCCGGAGCCGGCGGCTGCGGCACGCCGTAGGGCTGCTGGCCATAAGGATGGGGCTGCTGACCGTACGGGTTCGGCTGCTGCGGCACGCCGCCCTGCTGCGGGTAGCCATAACCCGGCTGCGGCTGCGGCTGCGGCGGCGCGGCCGGAGGCGCCTGCTGGGGATAGCCGTAGCCGGGCTGCGGGGCCTGCGGCGGCTGCTGGCCATAGGGGCCCGGCTGACCGTAGGGCCCCGGCTGGCCGTACGGTCCAGGCTGCCCCGGCTGGCCGTACGGACCCGGCTGCTGGGGCGGCCCGCCGTACGGGCCCGGCTGGTTGTTGCTCATCTCTGGGTTCCCCCTAGAACGCTTATGTGTTCCTGACATCCTGGACCAGGCACAGGAAACGCATGGCACCGGGGGCCGCACCGTTACAGAACAAACGCGTTTCAGGACCACCCCGTGACACCTCTAAACTGACCCCCGTGACCGAGAACGCTCAGCAGCAGCCACCCGCGCCCGACACCGAACTGCCGACCCAGTACGCGCCGGCCGATGTAGAGCGGCCGCTGTACGAGCGCTGGGTAGAGCGCGGTTACTTCGAGGCGGACGAGAAGAGCGACAAGCCGCCGTACACGATCGTCATCCCGCCGCCGAACGTCACCGGCAGCCTGCACCTGGGCCACGCCTTCGAGCACACCCTCATCGACGCCCTGACCAGGCGCAAGCGCATGCAGGGGTACGAGACGCTGTGGCAGCCGGGCATGGACCACGCCGGTATCGCCACGCAGAACGTCGTCGAGCGCGAGCTGGGCAAGGAAGGCAGGTCCCGGCACGACCTCGGGCGTGAGGCCTTCGTCGAGCGCGTCTGGCAGTGGAAGGCCGAGTCCGGCGGGCAGATCTCCGGCCAGATGCGCCGCCTCGGTGACGGCGTCGCCTGGTCGCGTGAGCGTTTCACCATGGACGAGGGGCTCTCCCAGGCCGTCCAGACCATCTTCAAGCGCCTCTACGACGACGAGCTGATCTACCGCGCCGAGCGCATCATCAACTGGTGCCCGCGCTGTCTGACGGCCATCTCGGACATCGAGGTCGAGTACCAGGACGACGACGGCGAGCTGGTCTCGCTGAAGTACGGCGACGGGGACGACACCGTCGTCGTCGCCACCACCCGTGCCGAGACGATGCTCGGTGACACGGCCGTCGCCGTCCACCCGGACGACGAGCGCTACAAGCACCTCGTCGGCAAGCTCATCAGGCTCCCGCTGACCGACCGTTCCATCCCGGTCGTCGCGGACACCCACGTCGACCCCGAGTTCGGCACCGGCGCCGTCAAGGTCACCCCGGCCCACGACCCGAACGACTTCGAGATCGGCCAGCGGCACGACCTGCCGTCCATCTCGGTCATGGACGAGCACGCCGTCATCACCGCGCACGGCCCCTTCCAGGGCCTGGACCGCCTGGAGGCCCGCTCCGCCATCGTCGCCGCGCTGCGCGCCGAGGGCCGGATCGTCTCCGAGAAGCGGCCCTACGTCCACTCCGTCGGCCACTGCTCGCGCTGCAAGACCACCATCGAGCCGCGCCTGTCCATGCAGTGGTGGGTCAAGGTCGGCCCGCTGGCCAAGGCCGCCGGTGACGCCGTCCGCGACGGCCGCGTCAGGATCCACCCGCAGGAGATGGAGAAGCGGTACTTCGACTGGGTCGACAACCTCCACGACTGGTGCATCTCGCGGCAGTTGTGGTGGGGCCACCGGATTCCGGTCTGGTACGGACCGAACGGCGAGGTCGTCTGCGTCGGCCCGGACGACGAACCGCCCACCGGCGAGGGCTGGCACCAGGACACCGACGTCCTCGACACCTGGTTCTCCTCCGGCCTGTGGCCGTTCTCCACCCTCGGCTGGCCCGAACAGACCGAGTCGCTCGCGAAGTTCTACCCGAACTCCGTCCTGGTCACCGGCTACGACATCCTCTTCTTCTGGGTCGCCCGGATGATGATGTTCGGCCTGTACGCGATGGACGGCACCCCGCCGTTCCACACCATCGCCCTGCACGGCATGGTCCGCGACCAGTTCGGCAAGAAGATGTCGAAGTCCTTCGGCAACGCGGTCAACCCGCTGGACTGGATGGACAAGTACGGCAGCGACGCGCTGAGGTTCACCCTGGCCCGCGGCGCGAACCCCGGCGTCGACGTCCCGATCGGCGAGGACTGGGTCCAGGGCTCCCGCAACTTCGCCAACAAGATCTGGAACGCCACCCGTTTCGCCCTGATGAACGGCGCGACGGTTCAGGGCCCGCTGCCGGAGCCGTCGGCCATGTCGGCGACCGACCGCTGGATCCTCTCCCGCCTGAACTCCGTCGTGGCCGAAGTCGACGCCCACTACGACGACTTCCAGTTCGCCAAGCTGTCGGACGCCCTCTTCCACTTCGCGTGGGACGAGGTCTTCGACTGGTACGTCGAGCTGTCCAAGACCGTCTTCCAGGCGGGCGGCGAGCCGGCCGAGGTCAGCAAGCGGGTCCTGGGCGAGGTCCTCGACGTCACGCTGAGGCTGCTGCACCCGGTGGTCCCGTTCGTCACGGAGACCCTGTGGACGACGCTGACGGGCGGTGAGTCGGTCGTCATCGCCGAGTGGCCGAAGGACAGTGGCTTCCGTGACGCGGCGGCCGAGCAGGAGATCGAGACCCTCCAGTCGGTCATCACCGAGGTCCGCCGCTTCCGCGCCGACCAGGGCCTGCAGCCGGGCCAGCGGGTCCCGGCCCGCCTGACGCTCGACGGTACGGCCCTCGCCCCGCACGAGGCCGCCATCCGCCAGCTTCTGCGCCTCCAGCCGGAGGGCGACTCCTTCACGGCCACGGCCACCCTCCCGGTCGCCGGCGCCGAGGTCGCGCTCGACCTCTCCGGCACGATCGACGTGGCGGCCGAGCGCAAGCGCCTCGCCAAGGACCTCGCCGCCGCCGAGAAGGAGAAGGCCCAGGCCACGGCGAAGCTCGGCAACGAGGCGTTCCTCGCCAAGGCCCCGGAGAACGTGGTGGACAAGATCCGCACCCGCCTGGCCAAGGCCGAGGAGGACATCGCCCGCATCACCGCCCAGCTGGAGAAGCTGCCGCAGGCGTAGCGTTCGTACGGCGATGAAGGCCCCCGGAGCTGTTCAGGCGCGGGGGTCTTCGCGCGCCCGAAGGACCCGCACCCGGGCGACAAGACAAGCCACCCCATACCGGCGCCGCGAAGCCCTCGCCCGCTCCGTAGACTGGGCACCGTGAGCGACCCGAATGGCACCGACCCCCTCGACAATTTCGACGAGATCATCGAGGCCGAAACCACCCGCGATCCCGATCTCGCCGTGATCGAGGCCGGCAGCCGTACCCTGCGGACCCAGGGCGGTCAGCCGCACGCCGACGTACCCACGCGGCCCGAGGACCCGGAGGTCGACAAGGCCCTGCGCGAGGTCGAGGCCGAGCTGGCCACCCGCTGGGGCGAGACCAAGCTGGAGCCCTCGGTCAGCCGCATCTCCGCGCTGATGGACGTCCTCGGCGAGCCCCAGCGGTCGTACCCCTCGATCCACATCACGGGCACCAACGGCAAGACCTCCACCGCCCGCATGATCGAGGCCCTGCTCGGCGCCTTCGAGCTGCGCACCGGCCGCTACACCAGCCCCCACGTGCAGTCGATCACCGAGCGGATCAGCCTGGACGGCGCCCCGGTCTCCGCCGAGCGGTTCGTCGAGACGTACCAGGACATCAAGCCGTACGTCGAGATGGTCGACGGACAGCAGGAGTACCGGCTGTCGTTCTTCGAGGTACTCACCGGCATGGCGTACGCCGCCTTCGCGGACGCCCCCGTGGACGTCGCCGTCGTCGAGGTCGGCATGGGCGGCTCCTGGGACGCGACCAACGTCATCGACGGTGACGTCGCGGTGATCACCCCGATCGACCTGGACCACACCGACCGCCTCGGGGAGACGCCCGCGGAGATCGCCGGCGAGAAGGGCGGGATCATCAAGCAGGACGCGACCGTGATCATGGCCCAGCAGCCGGTCGACGCGGCGCAGGTGCTGCTGAAGAAGGCCGTCGAGGTGGACGCCACCGTGGCCCGCGAGGGGCTGGAGTTCGGGGTCGTCGCCCGGCAGGTCGCCGTCGGCGGGCAGCTGCTCACCCTGCGCGGCCTCGGCGGCGAGTACCCCGAGGTGTACCTCCCGCTGCACGGCGCCCACCAGGCGCACAACGCGGCCGTGGCCCTCGCCGCCGTCGAGGCGTTCTTCGGCGTCGGCGAGCAGCGCCCGGATCCGCTGGACATCGACACCGTCCGCAAGGCCTTCGCGGCCGTGTCCTCCCCGGGCCGCCTGGAGGTCGTACGGCGCTCCCCGACCGTCGTGCTGGACGCCGCGCACAACCCGGCGGGGGCGCGGGTGACCGCGGAGGCGGTGCAGGAGGCGTTCGATTTCAGCCGGCTGATCGGGGTCGTGGGCGCGAGCGGCGACAAGAACGTGCGGGGTCTGCTGGAGGCCTTCGAGCCGATCTTCGCCGAGGTCGTCGTCACGCAGAACTCCACCCCTCGCGCGATGGACGCCGACGAGCTGGCCGCGATCGCCGTCGAGGTGTTCGGTGAGGAGCGGGTGCAGGTCGAGCCGCGGCTGCCGGACGCCCTGGAGGCCGCGATCACGCTGGCCGAGGAGGAGGGCGAGTTCGCGGGCGGCGGTGTGCTGATCACCGGTTCCGTCATCACGGTCGGCGAGGCCCGGCTGCTGCTGGGGAAGGGCTGAGGCTCGAGATGCGTACGCTCTGTGCATCGACACTGATCGGCGAGTTCTTCGTCATCGGGTTCGCCGGGCTGGTCGCCATGAAGGACCCGAGCCTGTCCGTCTCCACGGTGTGGCTGGTCAGCGGCATCGCCATGCTGCTGTGCGTGCTGCTGTGCGGGATGGTGACCCGGCCCGGCGGGGTGGCCCTCGGCTGGGCCCTGCAACTCGCGCTGATCGCCTCCGGTGTGTTTGTCCCGACCATGTTCTTCATGGGCGCGGTGTTCGCGGCGCTGTGGTGGGCGTCGGTGCACTTCGGCAGAAAGGTGGACGAGGCGAAGGCCAGATTCGCCGCGCAGGCGGAGTCCGGTTCCTCTACACCTGACGCTGCGTAACGGACGCCCCGACACGCCCTGTAACCTCGTCCCACCACCGCAGACGTCCGTCAGAAGGAGTCCCCCCGTGAGCCAGCGCACCCTCGTCCTGCTCAAGCCCGACGCCGTCCGTCGCGGCCTGACCGGCGAGATCATCAGCCGTATCGAGCGCAAGGCCGGCTGGCAGATCACCGCGCTGGAGCTGCGCACCCTGGACCGTGCCACGCTGGAGCAGCACTACGCCGAGCATGTCGGCAAGCCGTTCTACGAGCCGCTGGTCGAGTTCATGTCCTCCGGCCCGGTGGTCGTGCTGATCGTCGAGGGCGAGCGGGTCATCGAGGGTGTGCGTGCGCTCGCCGGCCCGACCGACCCGATCGCTGCCGCGCCGGGCTCCATCCGCGGTGACTTCGGCGTGATCGTCCGCGAGAACCTGATCCACGCCTCCGACTCCGAGGAGTCCGCCGAGCGCGAGGTGAAGATCTTCTTCCCGGGCCGCGCGTGAGCTGTCGCGAGCTGAGTTTTCGCTAATTTTTCTGAGGGGGCGTCAGCTCGCCCGGTGGCGCCTGACCAGGGACGGCCGTACATTTCGGCCGTCCTTTGGCATATGCCTGGCCGATCGGGGGAACGCGTGCCTCCGATGGACCGTCTCCACAAGCGGGGCGGGCCGCCACATGGTGACAATGGCGGAGACCCTCGCGCAGTGTTCGTGCAGGCGCGTTTACGATGGAAGCCTTCACGTCACAGCACCCGCCTCGCCGACCTGATATGCCCTCAAAAGCGCAGGAAGGCCAGATGAATCCGGATGGGGAACTCAATGTCGTTCATCGGCCGTGACATGGCTGTCGACCTCGGGACCGCCAACACGCTGGTGTACGTCAGGGGTCGCGGAATCGTACTCAACGAGCCGTCCGTCGTCGCGATCAACACCAACACCGGTGGCATCCTCGCGGTCGGTGCCGAAGCGAAGAAGATGATCGGCCGGACGCCGGGCAACATCGTGGCCGTCCGCCCGCTGAAGGACGGCGTGATCGCCGACTTCGAGATCACCGAGCGGATGCTCCGCTACTTCATCCTGAAGATCCACAAGCGGCGGTATCTCGCCCGGCCGCGGGTCGTCGTCTGCGTGCCCTCGGGCATCACGGGCGTCGAGCGCCGCGCCGTGATCGAGGCGTCCTCCCAGGCGGGTGCGCGCCAGGTGCACATCATCGAGGAGCCCATGGCCGCCGCCATCGGCTCCGGCCTGCCGGTCCACGAGGCCACGGGCAACATGGTGGTGGACATCGGCGGCGGTACCACGGAGGTCGCGGTCATCTCGCTCGGCGGCATCGTCACCGCCCAGTCCATCCGGGTCGCGGGCGACGAGCTGGACAACGCGATCATCCAGTACATCAAGAAGGAGTACAGCCTTCTGCTGGGTGAGCGCACGGCCGAGCAGATCAAGATCACGATCGGTTCGGCGTACGACCTCGACTCCGACGAGCACACCGAAGTCCGTGGCCGGGACCTGGTGTCCGGGCTGCCGAAGACCGTCGTCATCTCGGCCGCCGAGGTCCGCAAGGCGATCGAGGAGCCCGTCAACGCGATCGTCGACGCGGTCAAGACGACCCTCGACAAGTGCCCGCCGGAGCTGTCCGGCGACATCATGGACCGAGGAATCGTTCTGACCGGCGGCGGAGCCCTGCTGCGCGGCCTGGACGAGCGGCTGCGCCGGGAGACCGGAATGCCGATCCACATCGCCGAGGACCCGCTGGACAGCGTCGCGCTCGGCTCCGGGAAGTGCGTCGAGGAGTTCGAGGCGCTGCAGCAGGTCCTGGACGCCCAGCCGCGCAGATGACGTAACGCTTCGATTCCGCCGTACGAGACTCCTCTCCTCTCGTGCGGCGGATCGTTGATTAAAAGGCATAAGCTCCCACAAATGGGCCCCAGGGTTTGCGTTCGGCGCAAGGTCCGCAAAGGGGCTCCCGAATTCCTATCGAGGAAGGGCACGGCCGCCGCACGTGAGGGACACGAAAGAGAGCCGGCTGCTCCTGGTCCTGCTGGTCGCCATCGCGTTCGCGCTGATCACGGTGGACATCCGCGGGGGCCGGAACTCCCCGGTGGACGGTGCCCGGCAGGCCGCGGCCGCGGTGTTCGGCCCCGTCGAGAACGGCCTGTCCTCGGCGGTGGATCCGGTCGGCAACGCCGTCTCCGCGATCCGGGACTCCGGCAGCCGGCACGACCGGCTCGCCCGGCTGGAGACGGAGAACGCGGCCCTCAAGGCGAAACTCGGCAGCGACGACCGCAACCGCAGCCGGCTGAACCAGCTCGACAAGATGCTGAAGATCGCCGGCGAGGGCCAGTACGGCATCAAGGGCGCCCAGGTCATCGCCATAGGAGCGGCCCAGGGCTTCTCCTGGACCGTCACCATCGACGCCGGTGCCAACGACGGCATCAAGCGCGACATGACCGTCCTCAACGGCGACGGGCTGGTCGGCCGCGTCACCACCGTCGGCCCGGACACCTCCACCGTGCTGCTCGCCAACGACCCCGACTTCACCGTCGGCACCCGCATGGAGGGCGGTGACGAACTCGGCTTCGCCTCCGGGCAGGGCGACCGGCCGCTGCGCGTGGAACTGCTCAACGGCCAGGCCGAGGTGAAGAAGGGCGACCGCCTCGTCACCTTCGGCTCGCAGGCCGACCGGCCGTTCGTGCCCGGCGTCCCGGTCGGCGTGGTCTCCCGCGTCGAGCCCTCCAACGGCGGCCTCACCCGCACGATCTACGTCACCCCGTACGTCGCCTTCACCAAGCTCGACGTCGTCGGCGTGGTCGTCCAGGCCCCGAAGAAGGACCCGCGCGACGAGGTCCTGCCGGCCAAACCCCAGCCCGTCCCGACGCCGACGGTGACCGTCACGGTGACCCCCTCGGCCAACGCGAACAACACGACCGGCCAGCAGCAGTAGGAGCTGACTCTTCCATGCGCCTCAACCGGATCCTGCTCTCCAGCGCGCTGGTCGTCGTGGCCCTGGTGATCCAGGTGAGCGTCCTCGCCCGCCTGCACCTGCCGGGCGCCGTCCCCGACCTGCTGCTGCTCACCGTCCTCGGCCTCGCCATGGTGTACGGCCATGTCGGCGGCGCCCTCGTCGGCTTCGGCGCCGGTCTGCTCGCCGACCTGGCACCGCCCGCCGACCACGCGGCCGGCCGCTACGCCCTCGTGCTGTGCGTCACCGGCTACTTCGCCGGGCTCGCCAGACCGGAGAACGGCCGCCTGAAGTCCGCGACCGGCCCGATGGCCGTCGTGGTCGCCGCCGCCATCGGCTCCACGCTCCTGTACGCGGGCGTCGGCGCCCTGGTCGGCGACACCGCCGCCCGTCATGTCGGCCTGCCCGGGCTGCTGTTCTCGGCCGCCCTGTACGACCTGCTGCTCGCCCCGTTCGTGGTCCCCGGGATCATGTGGCTGGCCCGCCGCGCGGACAACGACCCGCTGACCGAGACCGGCCCCGCCGCCAAGGCCGGTGACATCTCCGCCGGCTGGCTCTCCTCCGGCACCGGCCTGCGCATCGGCAGCCAGCGGGGCGGCTTCGGCGCCCTGAAGGCCAAAGCCCGCACCCGCACCACGCGGGTCGGCCGGATCAAGGGGGTCAAGCGGCTGTGACGGCACGGGAGTTCACTCGAACGGGTCAGCCGGCGCGGAACGCGGGCTCACAGGCTGGTCGTTCATCATTCGTACGTGTACTCGCACCTGCGCACTGAGAGGGGGAGACCGCCGCAGTGACCAACATCCCCGAGACCGGTCGGACCCCACGGGTCCAGATCCGGCTCGTCGTGATCCAGATCCTCGTCCTCTCCCTGCTCGGCACGCTCGGCGGCCGGCTCTGGTACCTGCAGATCCGCGAGGGCGCCCAGTACCAGAAGGAGGCCTCCGGCAACCACGTCCAGCAGGTCGTCGACCCCGCCGTGCGCGGCGACATCCTGGACGCCCGCGGCGTGCCCCTCGCGGACAACGAGACCCGCCTGGTCGTCTCCGCCTCCCGCACCGACCTGCTCAAGCAGAAGGACGACGGCAAGGCCGTCCTCACCAAGCTGGCCGGCGTCCTCGGCATGACGCCCGAGGAGGTCGTCCAGAAGGTCCGGCTGTGCGACGCCAAGACCCCCAAACCATGCTGGAACGGCTCGCCGTACCAGCCGATCCCGATCACCGACAAGGCCACGCCCAAGCAGGCCCTGCAGATCCGTGAGCGCGCCGAGGACTTCCCCGGCATCACCGCAGCGCCCGAGGCCGTGCGCCGCTACCCCGGCCCGGGCAACTCCAACACCGCGCAGGTCCTCGGCTACCTCTCGCCCGTCACCGACGCCGAGATCCAGCAGGCCAAGGCCACCGACTCGCCCTACCTGCGCTCCGACATGGTCGGCCGCTCCGGCCTGGAGCGGGAGTACGACAAGGAACTGCGCGGCAAGGCCGGCGTCACCCGCTACGAGGTCGACAACCTCGGCCGGGTCATCGGCAAGGCCAAGTCGGACGCCGCCGAGCCCGGCTCGAACCTGGTCACCAGCATCGACTCCCGCGTCCAGCGCGTCGCGGAGTACGAGCTCGACAAGGCGATGAAGGCCGCCCGCCAGCAGTTCGACAAGAACACCGGCGAGAACTTCAAGGCCGACTCCGGCGCCGTCGTCGTCATGGAGGCCAAGACCGGCCGGATAGTGGCCATGGCCTCGGCCCCGACCTACGACCCGAACGTGTGGGTGGGCGGCATCTCCGCCAAGGACTACAAGGACCTCACCGGCAAGGACTCCGACTACCCACTGCTCAACAGGGCCATTCAGGGTCAGGCGGCCCCCGGTTCGACGTTCAAGGTCGTCTCCACGGCCGCCGCGGTCCAGGCCGGCTACCCCTGGGACGGCGGCTACCCCTGCACCAGCTCCTACTCGGTCGGCGGCCAGGTCTTCAAGAACTTCGAGGGCGAGAACTTCGGCGACATCTCCCTCGGGCGCGCCCTGGAGGTCTCCTGCGACACCGTCTTCTACGGCCTCGGCGACAGGGAGTGGAAGAAGGACGGCGGCATCAACCCCAAGAAGGGCCAGCCGAAGGACTGGTTCTTCAAGACGGCCCACCAGTTCGGCCTCGGCAAGGAGACCGGCATCGACCTGCCCAACGAGGTCACCGGCCGCGTCCCGGACCGCCAGTGGAAGCTGGACTACTGGAACGCCAACAAGGACGCCTGGTGCAAGTCCGGCAAGAAGGACGGCTCCTACGTCGAGAGGATCGCCTACGAGAACTGCCTCGAAGGCAACAAGATGCGCGAGGGCGACGAGATCAACTACTCCATCGGCCAGGGCGACACGCTCGTCACACCGATCCAGGAGGCCATGATCTACGGCGCCGTCGCCAACGGCGGCACCGAATACGTCCCGACCATCGGCAAGGCGATCATCAGCGCCGACGGCAAGACCGTCCAGGAGATCAAGCCCAAGGTGCAGCGCAAGCTCCCGGTCAGCCAGGCCACCCTCAAGGGCATGGACGACGCCTTCGCGGGCGTCATCACCCGCGGTACGGCCGCGTGGAAGTTCAACGGCTGGCCCCAGGACAAGATCACGCTGCACGGCAAGACCGGTACCGCCGAGGTCTACGGCAAGCAGACCACCGGCTGGCTGGCCACGTACTCCAAGGACTACTCGGTGATCATGACGATCTCCCAGGCCGGTACGGGTTCCGGTTCCGCCGGTGAAGCCGTGCGCAACATCTACAGCGCGCTCTACGGCGTCCAGGGCGACGGCTCCATCGACAACAAGAAGGCACTGCTGCCCCAGCCGCAGAAGGGCCTGCCGAAGGTCCGCACCGACGGCACCATCGAGGCCCCGAAGGTCGCCGGCGACCCGGCGAAGGACGCCGAGGCCTCCCAGCAGAACAACCCCAGCAACGGCAGCGACCAGCAGCCCGCCACCTCGCCCTCGCCCACCACGGGCAACCGCAACACCCGCAGGCGACCACGCAGGACCCCGAGGCGGGGAAGCCGGAGGATGCCCTCATGACCGGCGCCAACAGCTTCTCCGTCTCCGGGTACGGCCCCGAGCGGGCCGGCTGGACCAGGCTCTTCGCCCGTGACTCGCTGACCCGCAGACTCGACTGGCCCATACTGCTGTCCGCCGTCGCGCTGTCCCTGATCGGGTCCGCGCTGGTGTTCTCCGCGACCCGCAACCGCACCGAGATCAACCAGGGAGACCCGTACTTCTTCCTGGAACGGCACCTGATGAACCTCGGCATCGGGTTCGCCCTGATGATCGGCACGCTCTGGCTGGGCCACCGCGCCCTGCGCAACGCCGTGCCGATCCTCTACGGCCTGTCGGTCCTGCTGGCCCTGACGGTCCTCACCCCGCTCGGCGCCACCATCAACGGCCAGCGCAACTGGCTCGTCATCGGCGGCTTCTCGCTCCAGCCCGCCGAGTTCCTCAAGATCTCCATCATCCTGGGCATGGCGATGATGCTCGCGGCCCGAGTGGACGCCGGCGACAAGATCTACCCGGACCACCGGACCGTGGCGCAGTCCCTGGGCCTCGCGGCCGTACCCTGCATGATCCTGCTGCTCATGCCGGACCTCGGCTCGGTGCTCGCCATGGTGGCCATCATCCTCGGCGTGCTGCTCGCCTCCGGCGCCTCCAACCGCTGGGTCTTCGGCCTGCTCATCACCGGGGTGATCGGCTGCATCGCCATCTGGCAGCTGCACATCCTGGACCAGTACCAGATCAACCGGTTCGCCGCGTTCGCCAACCCCGACCTGGACCCGGCGGGCGTCGGCTACAACACCAACCAGGCCCGCATCGCGATCGGCTCCGGCGGCCTGACGGGAGCCGGCCTCTTCCACGGCTCGCAGACCACCGGCCAGTTCGTGCCCGAGCAGCAGACGGACTTCGTCTTCACGGTCGCGGGCGAGGAACTGGGCTTCCTCGGCGCCGGCCTCATCATCTTCCTGCTCGGCGTCGTGCTGTGGCGGGCCTGCCGCATCGCCCGCGACTCCACCGAGCTGTACGGGACGATCGTGGCCGCCGGGATCGTCGCCTGGTTCGCCTTCCAGTCCTTCGAGAACATCGGCATGACCCTCGGCATCATGCCGGTCACCGGCCTGCCACTGCCGTTCGTGTCGTACGGCGGCTCGTCGATGTTCGCGGTGTGGATGGCCGTGGGACTGCTGCAGTCGATCAAGGTGCAGAGACCCATGTCGGCATAGGTGCCCGGCGTCCGGTTCACCGGGTGCATGACGGGAATTTTCCGTTCATTCACCCAGGGCTGCCCCCTGCCGCTCCACCGCCCGGACAACTAGATTCGATCCATGGCGGATGCGAAACGCGAGATCGAGCGCAAGTACGAATCCGACGACAGCGGGCTGCCCGACCTGACCGGCGTCGGCGGAGTGGCGACCGTCCTGGACAAGGGCCAGGTGGAACTCGACGCCACCTACTACGACACCGCCGACGAGCGCCTGGCCGCCGCCGCCCTCACCCTGCGCCGCCGCACCGGAGGCTCGGACGCCGGCTGGCATCTGAAGTTCCCCGTCGAACCGGGCGTGCGCGACGAGATCCGGGCCCCGCTCTCCGACACCGTCCCGGAGGAGATCGCCGCCCTCGTCCGCTCCCGGGTCCGGGACGCCGCACTGGTCCCGCTGGTCCGGCTGCGCTCCGCCCGCGATGTGCGCCACCTGGTCGACGCCGACGGCACCCTGCTGGCCGAGGCGAGCGTCGACGCCGTGACCGCCGAGCGCCTCGACGGCAAGGGCAGTACCGCCCAGTGGACCGAGATCGAGGTGGAACTCGCCGACGACGGCGACCCCGCCTTCCTGGACCTGGTGGAGAAACGGCTGCGCAGGGCGGGCGTACGCCCCTCGAAGTCACCGTCGAAGCTCGCCCGGGCCCTGGAACAGACCGGAGGACAGCGCCGCAGGAAGGCCAAACCCACGCCCCCGGTCACGGCCGGTGACCACGTGCTCGCCTATCTGCGCGCCCAGCGGGACGTACTGGTCGAACTCGACCCCGCCGTCCGCCGGGACGTGCCCGACTCCGTGCACCGCATGCGGGTCGCCACCCGCCGCGCCCGCAGCACCCTGCGCAGCTTCCGCTCCGTCCTCGACCGCGCCGTCACCGACCCGGTCGCGGCCGAGCTGAAATGGCTCGCGGGCGAGCTGGGCGTCGACCGCGACCACGAGGTGATGGCCGAACGCCTGACGGCCGCCGTCAAGGCCCTCCCGTCCCACCTGGTCGTCGGACCGCTCCCCGAACGCCTCACCTCCTGGACCGAGCGCCGCCGCGGCGGCGCACAGCCCCACCTGACCGGCGTCCTGAACTCCCGCCGCTACCTGACCCTGCTGGACACCCTGGACGCCCTCCTCGCCGACCCGCCGCTGCGCAAAGCCGCCGGGAAAAAGCCGGAGAAGGTGCTCGCCAAGGCCATGGACAAGGACCTGGCGACCCTCTCCGCCCTGGTCGAGCGGGCGATCGCCGTCCCGCCCGGCGAGGCACGCGACGTCGCCGTGCACGAGGCCCGCAAGAAGGCCAAGCGCACCCGCTACGCCGCCGAGGCGGCCACACCCGCCCTCGGCACACCGGCCCGCTCCCTGACCAAGGCGACGAAGTCCCTGACCACCCTCCTCGGCGACCACCAGGACAGCGTCATGACCCGACTGACCCTGCGCGAGCTGTCCGCGGTGGCCCACGCGGCGGGGGAGAGCACCTTCACGTACGGGGTGCTGTACGGCCGCGAGGAGGCCCGGGCGGCACAGGCCGAGGCGGAGCTGCCGGGACTCTGGAAGGAGATCAAGTCCGGGGCCACCCGCTGAGCGTTCGGGGGAGCCGCTCGGCCGGGTTAGGCTTGATGGTCACCCCTGTCAGCTCATGAAGGTTCGCGAGATGCCTGTCGAGTCGGTTTTCCCGCAGCTCGAAGCTCTGCTCCCCCACGTGCAGAAGCCGATCCAGTACGTCGGCGGAGAGCTCAACTCCACCGTCAAGGACTGGGACGAGTGCGACGTCCGCTGGGCGCTCATGTACCCGGACGCGTACGAGGTCGGCCTGCCCAACCAGGGCGTCCAGATCCTCTACGAGGTCCTCAACGAGCAGGAGGGCGTCCTCGCCGAGCGCACCTACAGCGTGTGGCCGGACCTGGAGGCCCTGATGCGCGAGCACGGCGTCCCTCAGTTCACGGTGGACACCCACCGCCCCGTGAAGTCCTTCGACGTGTTCGGCCTGAGCTTCTCCACGGAGCTGGGCTACACGAACATGCTGACGGCCCTGGACCTTGCAGGCATCCCCCTGGAGTCCAAGGACCGCACGGACGACGACCCGATCGTCCTGGCCGGCGGCCACGCCGCCTTCAACCCCGAGCCGATCGCCGAGTTCATCGACGCGGCGGTCATCGGCGACGGCGAGCAGGCCGTGCTGGACATGACCCGGATCATCCGCGCGTGGAAGGCCGAGGGCTGCCCCGGCGGCCGCGAGGAGGTCCTGTTCCGCCTGGCGAAGACCGGCGGGGTCTACATCCCGGCGTTCTACGACGTCGAGTACCTCCCCGACGGCCGTATCGCCCGCGTGGTCCCCAACAAGAGCGGTGTCCCCTGGCGCGTGTCGAAGCACACGGTCATGGACCTGGACGAGTGGCCGTACCCCAAGCAGCCCCTCGTCCCCCTGGCCGAGACGGTCCACGAGCGCATGTCGGTGGAGATCTTCCGCGGCTGCACCCGCGGCTGCCGCTTCTGCCAGGCCGGCATGATCACCCGCCCGGTGCGCGAGCGCTCGATCACGGGCATCGGCGAGATGGTCGACAGGGGCCTGAAGGCAACGGGCTTCGAGGAGGTGGGCCTCCTCTCCCTGTCCTCGGCGGACCACTCGGAGATCGGCGACATCGCCAAGGGCCTGGCCGACCGCTACGAGGACGACAAGATCGGCCTCTCGCTCCCCTCCACCCGCGTGGATGCCTTCAACATCGACCTGGCGAACGAGCTGACGAGGAACGGCCGCCGCTCGGGCCTCACCTTCGCCCCCGAGGGCGGCTCGGAGCGCATCCGCAAGGTCATCAACAAGATGGTCTCCGAGGACGACCTGATCCGTACCGTCGCCACGGCCTACGGCAACGGCTGGCGCCAGGTGAAGCTGTACTTCATGTGCGGCCTGCCGACGGAGACCGACGATGACGTCCTCCAGATCGCCGACATGGCGACCCACGTCATCCAGAAGGGCCGCGAGGTCTCGGGCTCGAACGACATCCGCTGCACGGTCTCGATCGGCGGTTTCGTCCCCAAGCCCCACACTCCCTTCCAGTGGGCGCCCCAGCTCTCCGCGGAGGAGACGGACGCCCGCCTGGCCAAACTGAGGGACAAGATCCGCGGCGACAAGAAGTACGGCCGCTCGATCGGCTTCCGCTACCACGACGGTAAGCCGGGCATCGTCGAGGGCCTCCTCTCCCGCGGCGACCGCCGCATCGGCGCGGTGATCCGCGCGGTGTACGACGACGGCGGCCGCTTCGACGGCTGGCGCGAGCACTTCTCCTACGACCGCTGGATGGCCTGCGCCGACAAGGCCCTCGCCCCCTTCGGCGTCGACGTCGACTGGTACACCACCCGCGAGCGCACCTACGAGGAGGTCCTCCCCTGGGACCACCTCGACTCGGGCCTGGACAAGGACTGGCTCTGGGAGGACTGGCAGGACGCCCTCGACGAAACAGAGGTCGAGGACTGCCGCTGGACCCCTTGCTTCGACTGCGGCGTCTGCCCGCAGATGGACACCCACATCCAGATCGGCCCGACCGGCAAGAAGCTTCTGCCCCTGACGGTCAAGAACGCCGGCCCGGCGCCTGCTGCGAGCGGTCACGCGCACTGAGGTGGGCGGGGCACTCGATCGGGTGGTTGAGGCGCTGGCGGGGGTGAGCGAGGAGGAGGTGGCGGCTGCGCTGGCTGCGGCCGGCGCTTCGGTCCCTCGCCCGTCGGCGCCTCTGGCGTCCTCTCGGACGCCGTTGCCGGGCCCTGGAAGTACCCCGTACATCGTTTCCGAGGTGGAGTGGGTCTGAGGGATCTGCAGCTTGCCTGAACGTTCTGCCCCCGCGCTCCTCTCTGATGGGAGGAGCGCTCGTAGCTGGGTGGATTCTTATCGGGTCAGAGAGCCAGCACGCACCTGCACAGGAAAGCGCCGCCCCAGAGATCCACTCAACTCAAGAAGTCCAAGGCGACAAGCGTGCCGCCCACGAAGATCCAGATCCAGCCCATGATCCGAAGTGTGGCTGAGCCCCCGATCATTGGCAAGAAACGGGCTGCATGTTGGTATGTCCGGTCTGCAATCCCTTTGATGTTCAGGGCGAAGAACCAGCCGAAGATGAAAAAGAGCAGCGGTCCCGGGTCCATGCCATTCACTTCTTTTCCGATCCGACTTCTGTTTGCCAACGCGACTTGGCGTCACTATACCCGCCGCCGATCTCGGCACCCAGACCGGCCCCCAACCCATACTCGATGACGTTGACGCCTTCGCCCTTCGAGTTAGTCGTTCCGACCTCCGTCTGATGGTTCCCGTACAGGCCGAGACCGAACTTGGCGGATCCACCCTTATCCCAGCCCTTGCCTTCGAGCTGACCAATGTCATCGGCGTTGCTATAGAACTCACCTGCCGTTGCGGAAACGCCGAAATCGGCACCAGCGGAATGTATGGACTTCGACGTCAGGATCCCGATCTGGGTCTTCCCGTCCGGTGTTTGCGTCTCCGCCAAAGTGATCGAGTATCCGATTCCTCCGCCTCCCCAGCCGGCTCCCACACCGAGGGTGATCCCCCGCGTTTTGTTGTAGCCTGTGGCGTTAGCGACGCCGTCGATTAGCGTTCCAACGAACTTACTTCCCAGGTCTGGACCGGGCTCCCCGTTAAAGATCGAAAGCCCCTTGACGATGCCATGGCAGATGGCCCGCACGGTATCGTCGTGCTTCTTCTTCCGCTCCGCTTCTGCCCTCTGCTCCGCGTCCTCCTTCTTGACTTCCTTCTCATATGTGGTTAGGTCGCCGACTGCCGCCCCGTTGAAGCTTTGAGCCTGGCCCAGAGGGTCCAATATCTGCTCGAGGAAGCTCCCGACGCCAGCTGCCTCGCGAAGAGCGCGACCCACGACTTGATCTTCGTCGTCGACCGCCTGCACGGCATCCTTGATCTTCTTGGTCCAGGCGGCCTCGGCGTCTTTCACCTGCGTCACGTACTTTGGGTAATCCGGGTCGTGGCGCATCGGGGTGAGTTTCCTGAAGTCATAAACCGCCTCGCCCGCGCTGTTGACAGTCATCTCGTCCTTCTCCGCCTGCTCGACCAGGTTTTTCACGTGGCCGATCAGTTGGGAGAAGCGGTCGTAGGCGCTCCGGAGAAGGGAGGCGATTGCGTGGGCTTCTGTGTGGGCATCGGTGAACTGTTTACGTGTGTTGGTGAACCGCGTACAAGCGACGTTGCTACTGACGCCAGTCCAGGAGCCGTCGTTCGCTATGGACTCCACCTTTGCCCCGTACAGGCCCCCTAGGTCGTCGAGGGTGTGGGCCATGTCGTCCCAGTCCTTGGCCGCCGTAATTAGCGCACCGAGGTCGATGGTGACCACGTCCTGATAGGTGAGATTGTTCGTTCCCATCTCCTAGCCCTCCTCTCCGAGATTGAATCCCATGCCTATCTGAGCTATCCGGCTCTTGACGCCGAGGTCGGTGTATCGGAAGTCCTGGTGGGTCTTCTCCAGGGCGGTCTGGTCTTGTCCCAGACGCCCTTTCAGGTTCTTGACCTGCAGTTCCCACTCCGCGTGCGCGGCCTTGAGAGCGGATCCGGTGGCCCAACCACTGAACTTTTGGGCCGCTGTGGCCGAGGAGTCGTCGGCGTGGCTGCCGGCCTTGTCCGTGTCAGGACGAATTACCTCCCGCAGCGCCTTGACCGCGGCCTTGTTGCCCGCGTGGTTCATCTTCAGGTCCGGCGCAGATCCGGTACCACCTCCGCCCGCTGCGTCGGCAGCGCTGTCCAGCCGCATGCCGTCCTGCCTGCGGGCCAGCGCGTCGGCCTTCAGCTGCTCCCACTCGTCCCACGCCATCTCAGGGCCTCCCCTCGTAGTTGCTGTCTCCGTACCACGGCGTCCGCCCCGGCTCAGTCGGCATGGCTGCCTGCGCCTGGGCTACCGCCGCTGCACGTCGGCGCCTGCTCACAGCCCCAGCAGCGGGCCCGCGGACGTACCCGGTCCGGATGTTGTCGGCCATCGAGTCCTCCCCCGTGCAGTCAGCCCCTCAGTAGCACCTTAGCCACTCACTTGTGGTGTCCCTGCCATCTGGTATCCGTAACAGATGCAACCCAGGCACGACAGTCGTGACCTTGCCTGATCACGGAACTCTTACGCCGCCCCGGGGGCACGGCTCGCTGGAAAATGACCATGCCTTACGGTCGGCGCTGTTCCCCGGTGCCCTCCCCCCTGGGGCGGAGCCCAGGTCGAACTCCTAAGAGGTTGTCTCATTTGGTGTCATCGGTAGTCTGGGTGTGTGCTGATCGTGGAACGCTTGGTGCCGGACGAGTTGTGGGAACTGTTCCAGCGGGC
>NZ_JBIATN010000047.1:0-40697 GCF_042891825.1 Streptomyces sp. NPDC001852 | reverse complement strand
ACACCTCGAAGCGTGAAGAACGGCCGCCCTGCTGTCCCGGGAACAAACCAAGATCAGCAGGTCAGGTGAACGGCGGAGGTTAAACGCCAAGCTAAAGACAAGCGGATGTTCTGCCAAGCGGAAGTTCTGGATGGACGGCTACCCGCTCGGTGAGATGCTCGTCGACCTCCTGGACCGGATGGCGGAGGCGGAGGCGGAGGCGGAGGCGGAGGCGGGCATTCTGCTGAAGAACGAGGTTGCGTAGCCGATGCGTACGCCCGCTCGGCACGCCCGATCGTGCCCGGAGCCGGTTGCCGTGGCCCATCCGCCGGCCGTCGGTGCCCACCCAGTGCCCACCCTGTCTCGCCATGACCGTCGCTGTCGTGGATCGGCTGTCCGGCCGTACGACCAGACGCCGCAGCACCGTGCCGGCTCCCGTCCTCAGCGGCTCACTACGGGACGCGCGGCGAGCAGGTCAGTTGTCGGCTTCGTCCTCCGGACCGGGCGCGTCGCCGATGGCGACGCGCAGGTCATGCATGCCTTGCAGGATGTCGATGAGGGCTTCTTCCGCTCCGCTCAGAGCACGTCGGGTGCCCTCCGCATCGCCTCCGTCGGCGTGCACCTGGGCGCTGAGCGCGTACACCGCCGTCATGACGGCGGCGAAGGCGGCCTCCCGGCCGGGTGGCAGTTCTTCCGCCTCGGGTTCGGAGACCTGCAGCGCTGTGCGTTGCAGCCGGTTCGTCAGGACGTTGACCGCGAGGCCGGGATCCTCTCCTACTTGTTCCCCCCAGCCGAGCAACGTCTCCAGGACATCTTCGATCTCCTCTTCCTCGGTGGTCAGACGGGTTGCGGCGGTGATCTCGAGCTCCACTTTCGCCAACAGACTGCCCAGCAGGTGCAGACGGTCCTCTTCCTGTGGCCCCTCGGGCCGCTTCTCCGGATCTGCCGCCGGCTCAGCCGCCAGTGCGGCCAGCGCTGCGTAGATCTGCTCAGCATTCACAGGGCGCTCACTACTGGTACTCACGCCTTCAGCTTCACCCAGCGAAGCCGTCCCACCCGCCCAGACACCCTCGAGTCCCAGCCGACTTCCACCACCCAGACCAGCGCGTGGTCGAGCAGCCCGGAGACGGCCGGACACTGTGGCCCTGATTCGGTTCGGCTCTCTGCTTCACCGCAGATGATGCCGGCGTGACCGCGGTGGTGCCGCTCCCACGCTCGGGCATCGTGCACGGCACCGCCTTCCAGGCCGCAAAGGCTCTGGCCGAAGCTTTCTGAAACCCCCGGTCATCGGCATGGGCCAGGGGGTGCGCGGAGCCGTTGCGGAGGCCGCTACCCAGCGGCCACAACCTGGCCGGCCGTGACCTGAGGTGGGTTGGGGAGCAGCGACGCGAGGTTGTCCCGTACGAAGTCGGCCGCCCTGGTCACCGACTCTTCGGCCCCGGCGCGGTCTTCGAAGACGCTGGTAGAAATCATCACTCCACCCCCGGCGTCAACCCAGTAGTAGGCCACGAATCCGGGGAGCTGTCGAAGGAGAGGGACGAATCCCTCGTTCACTCGGCGTCCTGCCTCGGCAGGGTCCGTCACCCCTTCGTACCGCCGAACCACTGCGTACACGGCTGATCTCCTCAGGCATCACAAGGTCACCCCATACGAAACGACATACCCCCCGCCGTGTCCCTCGCTCGCGGGACGCCAGAAAGGCACTCGGACAGGTGCATTGGTGTCTCAGGAAGCGCATGTGACGTGGCCGGGGCTGAGGAAGGCAGGCATTCGAGAAGGACGTCAATCTCCTCTTCGGCTGACGCCGGCCGGGTTGATCAACGCTCGTCCTTCGGCGCGTGACGGGGAAGAGCTCCTGATCGATGCTGCGTTCGGAGAGGCGTACGGCGACGACCTCTTCGAGCATGGCTGGTCGTGGTCCACGCGGCCGGGTGAGAGCTGGTACGGCTGGACCAGCAGGAGGAGGTCGACGTCGCCGCTTGATCGCCGACCTACTTGCGCACAGACTGTCCCCCCATGGGATCAGTAGGCATGGCCGTCGAGGCGCAGGTCGGGAAGCGGCGATGAGCGCCGGCCTGCCCTTCTTCCGCTATCACCCAGACCCTCTTGCGAGCGGGTCCATCCGTGCCGCCGCCGAGACGTGTGCCTGCTGCGCGCGCAGCACGGGCTGGATCTACACGGCGACGTTCTACACCGCCCACGAGGTCAACGGACGTTTCTGCCCATGGTGCATCGCGGACGGGAGCGCGGCTGAACGCTTCGCGGGTGAATTCACCGACTCCTACGGGCTTGACGGTGTCAGCGAGGAAGTCCTGCATGAGGTCACCCGCCGCACCCCTGGCTTCCACGCGTGGCAGGATCCGCACTGGCTCGTCCACTGCCAGGACGCGGCCGCCTTCGTGGGTGAAGTCGGGTACACCGGGCTGGCGGCGCATCCCGAAGCCCTCGACCAGCTGCGGGCCGACATGCGCATCGAAGGCTGGCACGACGAAAACCAGCTTGAGCGCTTCCTGACCCACCTGGGCGACGGGGCAACCGCCATGCTGTTCCGTTGCACCGTCTGCGGGGCGCACCTCGCCTATGCCGACGCATCCTGAGGGGCGCCTGTCCTGGCGAGTCACGGTGAGCAGATGCGAGTGCCGGCGATGCCGGTGAAGGCCATGAAGTGGCCGGCCTTGCGTTCGTAGCGCCGGCGCGGGCGCAGGAATCCCGCGATCCAGGCCGTGGTGCGTTCGATGGTCCAGGATGGCCCTGTGGTGTCGCCCAGGTGCTGGCTGGCCCTCGGCCGCTCCGCGGACCCGCTGGTGAGCCGTTGCTCCCGATGATCAGAACGATCCTTCATCCACTGCACCTTCTACCGCCCGGCAGAAGCAGTGGGCGCAGGCCTTCTGTTGCGGTCGGCAGGGCGGTCAGTGAGAGGGATCGCGCCCCTGCTCCTGACCGCCCTGGGGATGGGTGGGTCGACTTCTTCCATATGCGGTTGTGCGTTGACGGGCAGGAACTACCGTCGGCTGCCCGTCAGTTGCAGAAGTTGAGGATGGGGAGGAGACCGTTGCCGCACTGGTTTTCTTCCCCGCCACCGCCGCCGCCGTGGCCGTAGGCTGGCGCGGCCTTGGTGGCGACGTGCGTGGCGGGCGTCGCGGCCACGGCGGATGTGGCAGTTGCCACGCCCGCCGCACAAGCGATGCCCATGGCGGCACTCACCGCGAATACTCGCGGAATCCAGGAAACGGTCTTCTTGGGGTGAGGTGTAGTGTTCATGCACTCACCATGCACACCCCCGCAACCAGTTGCTCGCCGAGCGCATCCGAGCGGGTGAGCCACCCCTAAGGGCGGATCAGAAGTGGTTTCGGGGGATGTGCCGGCCTCGGCTGACCACATCCCGCCGAACAACGTAGGGAGCATTTTAGGCATCGAGGTGACGGCGAACGACGCCCACCCCGAACGCAGCCTGGCCATGCAGCCATTGCGTCAGTCCGTCCTGCCTACGTCGTACACTTCGATCCCGTCCCGGCACGAGGCGAGCTGGTCGAGATCAGGGGTCGACGGGCCACACCCCGTGCCGGCTGCCGGCGCTGACCGTGCCTGCCGCCGAGCCATGGCCGTGGCACTCGTCGTCGTCACCCCGTGGCGGCCGTCCGTCTCCCATCAAGGAGGGGCCTCAGACCACCGGACAGACACACGACGGCCTGTCGTCGCGTCGGTCACGGTTCTCGACCCGAGGACCTCGTGCAGGGTCCCTCGGGCCGGTCCGATGCGGGCGACAGCCGAGCAGACGACGTCCGGTCCCGTCCGGGTGTCGACCCGCACGGTGAGGAGGACAGCCTCGGGGGTCTCGGACATCCGTAGGCGAGGAGAGCTGTCGCACCCGCCCGACTCCGTCATGACGGTGAGGATGCGACCGTCACCACTCACTGTGACAGGCTGAGTGATCGCCTCGTTCCTCGTGACGGTCTTCGAACCCGCTGCTTCTGATGCCGAACAACCCGTCAGGACGACCAGGGTCGCGACGGCCACCGGCACAATACGACGATCAAGCGCGTGCGTCTTCACAGTAGAACGACGCCGGCAGGAGCGGATTCGTTCGCCAACAACGCGGCCGCGCGAGGACTTGTCCCGGGAGGCACCGACCGCCAAGTCCACGGCGCCGACATTGCGGTGATCGTGACCAATGGCCGAGTGGCGGCGCCGGCCGCGGCCTTCGCCGAGCAACAACGCCTCGACGTGGTCGACCGTCACACGCTCGGAGAGTGGGCGTCCGGCTCGCGCCCCTCAGGGGAACTGTTCCTGGGCCGTCCCTCCACCTCCGCGGTGCCGGTCCCCCTCCGGCTCTGACTGGCTGGTGCTGTGACCGGCGGGGTTTGCTGGGCCGGGTGGGTCAGTCCCGCACTGGGAAGCTTCGGTCGGCCCGCGTAGGGCGGGGCCTGGGTGGCTCGGCCGGCGTTGTCGTACCCGCGGTGTAGCGTCCGGGCCGGCGGCAGGTTCATGCTCTGCGGTTGACGGAGGAGCTGGGATGGCGGGTAGGACAGGCGAGGCCGTGGTGAGGGTGTCCCGGCGCATCGGTGCCCCGGCGGAGGACGTCTTCCGGATCCTGGCCGATCCCGGGCGGCACCCGCACCTCGACGGCTCGGGAATGCTGCGCGGTGTGGTCTCCGGCGGCGCGGTATCGGGCGTCGGGGACGTCTTCGTGATGCGGATGTACTACGAGCGCTACGGCGACTACGAGATGAACAACCACATTGTTGAGTACGAGCCGGACCGCCGCATCGGCTGGGAGCCGAGGCCCGGTCGCGGGCACCCGGACGTCACCGCGAACGGGGCCGCGTGGGGCCACCGCTGGATCTTCGACCTGACCCCGCAGGGAGCCGGGGCGACGGTCGTGACCGAGATCTTCGACGGTTCGCGCATGCCGGAGGACAAACGCGCGGAAGTGGACAGCGGGCGCGCCTGGTGGCAGACGCAGATGGTGAGCACTCTGGAACGCCTCACCGAACTGTGCGCGGCCGCGTGAACGCCGAACTCGACGTCCTCAAGCGCGCCCTGGACCGCCAGCGCGAGCACGTCGTCGGGGCCCTCGAAGGGCTCTCGCAGGAGGATCTGCGGCGGTCGGTACTGCCCAGCGGCTGGAGCTGCCTGGCATTGGTGCGCCACCTCACCCTGGATGTCGAACGCTTCTGGTTCCCGGGGGTGATCGCGGGGGAGCCGGATGTGGCCGGACAGCTCACCGCGGGCGCGAACGCGCACTGGTACGTACCCGCTGGGATGAGCGCCGAGGAGGTCTTCGCCGACTACCGTGCGGCCATCACGCGCGCGGACGCCGTGCTGGCCGCCGCCGCGCCCGCCACCTGGACGCGGTGCGTGAACTGATCGACGGCACCACCTGGCTCGGCGGCAACCCCTACGCCGGCTAGGCGGTGCCTCTTCGATTCCGTCACCCTGACGCGTGGCGCATGCGGCACCGGGCGCTCTGCGGGTCGCCTTGGCGCACGGATGCGTGCATACTGACGCCTCATCGGTGCAACAAAATGTTTAAGGAGGGGCAGTTGACAGCCTGTTTCAGGATAGTCACCGAGGTGGGAGAGGCCCATCTTGCCCAGGCGGAGGCCTTGGAGCGTGCCTTCCAGGAGGCGATCGCGCCAGCCACTGTCAACTACGACTTCGGTCATATTCGCGATGCCGCTGCGGTGCTTCCCGACAGCGACATCGTCAAGATGGTCCGTGGCTGGGGGCTCCAGGAGGAGGCGCCGATTCTGGTGATGGCGCTCTCCCTCAAGGAGGCGGTCCGCCAGGCGCTCCCGCCCGAGGCGGCTCAGGCGTCGTTCTGGGACACCGTTGAGCGCCACCTCGTGGAGGCCTTCACCGGTCTCGCGGCGCAGGAGGGTGCACCGGGACTGGTCTACTACGAGGAGGGACCGGACCGCACGAGCTATTACCGCGATCTGTTCTTCGCCCTCCAGGACGAGGAAGCCGGCGAGTACCTGTACGCAGTCGCCTTCTGCGCCGACGTCACCGTCGGCTTCGGCAAGTCCCGTGTGGGAGCACTGGGCCTCACCGACACCGCACCGTTCGCGGTTCGGCTCGACGCGATCGTCGTGCGCCAGAAGCTCACGAACGTGGTCTGATCCTCCGGGAATCGCCCGCCGCCTTTCCGGGGCCGCTCTGCGTATGTGATGCGGCCGGTCTCCCACAGGTCCCCACGACCAGTCACGGCCCGCCGTCCCGGGCCGGGGAATCACGCCCTGATATGCGGTGCATCGGCGGTGATGCTCGAGGCTCGAAGTCCGAGCCAGAATCGCCATGACATCACGCGCCGACTCAGCCACGGACCCTCCCCGTCGGCAAGGTGGCCAGGTCTGGTCCGCGTTCAGTGCGACGCGGGCGCGACATTCGGAGCGTAGGAGTGCGGGTTCGCCTGGGCCGTACGTGGCTCGGGTACGGCGCCGAAGCGGCGGGTCCGGCAGCCGTAGGCGGTGATCGCCTGCCACAGGTCCCGCCGGTCGACATCGGGCCACAGCTGGTTGGCTCGGAGTAAGCGGTGTGCCAGGGCCGGAAGTTGGAGACGCGTCGTTCACCGCCGGTGCGCCACGGCAGGGCGACGTCGGGGAGCGGGTGATGGGGCAGGAAGCGGGCGAAGTCCCGTTCGGTCGGGCGGGCGGGATCCAGCTCGCCGGCGAGCGCGGCGTGGGCGAGGGAGGCGCCCGCGCGGGCGAGTTCGCCGCGTCCGCCGTAGTTCAGGCAGCCGTTGACGGTCAGATCTCGACGGCGCCGTAGACGACCTCGAACAGTGCCTCGCCGCCGGCCGCGTGGCCCTCGCCGCGGTCGAGGCCGCGCCGGGTGGCCAGCGTCCGTTGCCGTCCATGATGACGGCCACGTGCCGGGGCAGGTCGACACACCAGCGGGTGGCGCAGCAAGCGCGGCAACGACTGGGCCGCGACCAGACACACTAGGACCAGCAGCGCATGGCGGAACGGCAGCCAGACGGGCCGACCGGGGTGCCGGAAACTCCGCAGCCGCAACTGCCGCACGGCGAGCACCTCGACGACACAGGCACACAGCGTCGCCGCGAGCACCTCCGCCCGAACGGACCGCCCCTCCCTGTGCCACATCCAGATCACCGCCACGCACCCCCGGACCGGTCAGACCGAGCTGGCTCACCGGCCCGAGCGCGGGCGCCATGACCGTGGTGAGCAGCACCGGCCCGGCCCATACGGTAACGGAAGGGCACGGCCGTACGGGACGTCGTACGTGGCCCGGTCGAGGGGAACGCGGCCCGTGGTCGATCGGCGTACGACACCGTCTACTTGATCTGCTGTGCCGCCCACTCGGCCCACTCCCGCCGCATGGCGTTGAAGCGCAGGCCGTACTCGAGGGCGATCCGCCCGTAGACCGACAGGTCGTCGTCCCCCCAGTCGATGGATTCGCAGAGCTGCCGCAGTCGCTCGTAGCCCTGCTCGGACATCTCCGTCAGCTCGGTCAGGTAGGCGCGTGCCTGCTCGGGGCGGAGCACGCCGAGGAAGAAGACGCGCAGCAGGATGTCGCTGCGGGTGTTGCCCTGGGGCCTGGTCTCGGTGAGCCAGTGGCGCAGCTCGGCCAGGCCCTCGTCGGTGAGGGCGTACTCCTTGCGGCCGCGCGGGCCCTCGGCGGCCACCGTGATCATCCCGGAGCCCGCCAGTTTGGTCAGCTCGGTGTAGATCTGGCTCTGGGTCGCGGGCCAGACGTTGGCCAGTGAGGTCTCGAACCGCTTCAGCAGGTCATAGCCGCTGGCGGGACGCTCCGACAGTAGGCCGAGCAAAGCGTGTTTCAGGCTCATGGCCCCCACCCTACCTTCCAATATTGACATGTCACGAGCTGACCTTCTAGTTTTGACATGTCGAAACAGGGGGCTGAGCGAGTTCGGCGACCGGCTCGGACCGTCGGACCCGGAAAACGGGGGAATCCCATGTCGTACCTGCGTACGTTCCTGCCCTGGATCGTCTTCGCCGTCATCCCTTCGGGAGCGTGGCAGTGGGCTGCTCTGACCGCTCTGGCGGTGTCCGTCGCGATCATCGCGCAGGAGAAGCGGTCCGGTGCCGGTTTCGACGCGCTGATCATCGAATCGGGCTCGGCGGCCTTCTTCGCCGTCCTCGCGGCCATCGCCTTCGCCGCCCCGCACTCCGGTGTGCACACCTACTCCGCTGCCCTGTCCTCCGGGACCCTCGCCGTCATCGCCGGCGTCTCGCTGGCCGTCGGACGCCCGTTCACGCTGGGCATCGCCAAGCGCACCACTCCGCGCGAGGTGTGGGGACTGAAGCCGTTCATCCGGGTCAACGTGGTCATCACGGCCGTCTGGACCGCCGCCTTCGCCGTGACCGCCGTAGTCCTCGCCCTGGTGGCGCACGCCGGACACGCCCACTCGGCCGCCGCCATGATCGTCCAGATCGCCGGATTCGTCGTCCCGCTGGTCTTCACCGTTCGCTACGTCGCCCACGTCCAGGCCAAGGTCCAGCAGGCGGGGCAGGCCGCCCGCTGAACGCCACCCGAAGCGCCTTTCGGGCAACTGGCAATGGGATGCAGTGTCCACTCCTGGACCGGCGCCGGCGACGTCAGGGCCTCCCGTACGGCGCACGCGTCGGGCGTGATGGTGAAGGTGGACGGTGTCTCAGGGGGCTCGTCCATCACCTGCGGGCGTCCAGGCCGTGCAGGCAGGCCGGGCGTTGGGGCGGAGACGGGGCCGGCGGAGTGCGGCTCAGTCGTCGATGTGCAGGACGATCTTTCCGCGCTGGTGTTCGCGCTCGAGGGCCTCGTACGCCGCCCGCCCCTCGATGAGGGGCAGCACGCGATCCACCGTCGGGGTGAGGCGGCCTTCCTGGATGAGCTGGGTGATCGACTCCAGCCCGGCCCCGTCGGGCTCCACGATGAAGAAGACACCGTGGGCGTTGTGCCGCTCGCGTCCACGGGGTCGACCTCGTCCTCGAAGCGCTGATGGACGTGGTCGATGGCCGTGTCGGCTCCCAGCGATCGTACGAATTCGAGGTCGTTGCGGCCCACGGTGGCTGTGACGTCGGCGCCGAGGGCGGTGGCGATCTGGACGACGAAGGACCCCACCCCGCCGGCGCCACCGTGCACGAGCACGCGCTGACCGGGGCGCACATGGGCGTGGTCGACGAGGGCTTGCCAGGCGGTCAGCGCTGCCAGCGGCACGGCCGCGGCCTGGTCGTGGTCAGGGGGGAGGCGGGTTCGGCTGCTGCCGCATCGGCCGGCAGGGCCACGTATTCGGCCGCGGCGCCGTCGCGGGTGAAGGGGACCAGTCCGTACACCTCGTCACCTTCCTGCCATCCGGTGGCTCCGTCGCCGAGGGCGGCCACCACGCCGGAGAACTCGTGCGAGGGGATGGCGGGGGTGCGGTCGTGGCCCGAGCCGTCAAAGCTGTCGGTCCAGGTGGCGTCCCAGTCGAGTTCTCCGGCGGTCACCGAGGCGGCCCGCACGGCAACCAGGATGTCGCCGGGGCCGGGCTGTGGGCGTGGGGCCTTTTCGTAGGTGAGTTGCTCCGGGCCGCCGCGGTGGTGTGCCCGGATTGCGTTCATCTCGCTCATGATCGTTCCCTTGCGTGCAGGGGATGATGCCCGAGCCGCACCGGCTCTCAGGGGCCGAGGACGGGCTTGGAACTCCTGACAGCATGGGCCACCCTCGGACCCGCGTGCGGGCGAGGCAAGGCGAGCGCGAAGGGAGATCACCACTCTGCACGAGTGCTCTCATGGGCGAGTCGGCTTCACCGGAGCGTGAGCTGTGGGATGCGTTCCCCGAGGGGCGTCGCGTGGACCGGCGCTCTGGTGTGCCTGCGCCGTCGCGCGGATCAATCGGGCCTTCTGGACCGAGGACTGCTGGGGTGCCGGGCATCGACCGTCGACTTCGACTTCACCCGCCACATGGCGCTGACCTGCTGGGCACGCCGTCCTTAGGTGCCTGGCGCAGCGCACGGCCTGGTACTGGTCGGACCACACCCCGTCACCTGGCGATGGTGTCGTGGGCCTGGGCCGCAGGCGGTGTTCGTCCCGCAGGCCCAGGGTTCACAGCCGTCGACCAGCAGGGACCGGGACGTGCGGCCGTGGCGCATGTCCACGACCACGCGGACAGGAGGACCGGGTCGTCGCGCCGGGCCGCACCTTCCGGCGGCCCCTGGGTCTGATCACCATCCCCGGGAGAAGGTGAACCTCGGCCTGGTCCGGCGCGACTGGTCGTTCGTCACCGCTTGTCGCGCGCGGCGATCCGTTTGGTGACCTCGGTCTTGACCGTCTCGTGCAACTCGTCCGAGGTGAAGCCGAGGTTGCGCAGGATCTGTGCGGCCGTGCTCTCCTTGACGCGGATCAGGCCCAGCAGCATGTGTTCCGTGCCGACCCAGTCGTGGCCGAGGTTGGCCGACGCGCGGAGTGCCTGCTGGATGGCCTCCTTGCTCTCCGACCGGAACGCGATGTGCCCCCGCAGCGCCTTCTTCCCGGCCGGCGGCATCGCTTCCTCGATCGCGTCGCGGATGCGTTGTTCCGACTCGGTTTTGGCCATCAGCACCTCGTACGCCAGGCCCCGCGCTTCGCCGAGCAGGCCGAGCAGGATGTGTTCGGTGCCGATCAAATCGTGCTTGTGCGTTCGCGCGGCCTCCTGCGCCAGCACGATGCTGTGCCGGTTGAGGTCGGTGAACCGCTCGAACGGGGCCGGTGCGTGGCGTTGCTGGGCGGCCTGTTTGGACACCCCGATGGCGTCGCCGATCTCGCTCCACGACGCGCCGGCCTGCCTGGCCTTGCCGACGTAGTGGTCGACGAGCTGGTCACCGAGGTCGGACAGGGTCAGGGCACGTAGTTGCGCCTCACTGATGCGGGCCAGGTCGTCGGCGTCGGGGCGTTCCTCGTCGAGACGGGCGATCAGGTCGGCGAGGTTGACGTTGAGTGGACTCATGCGTCAATCGTAGATTGACGATCCCTCAATCGTCAATCAGTAGTTGACGATTGAGGGTGTGCTCGGTACGGGCACGCAGGACCCGTTCGGGCGCGCGAGGGGAGCCGGCGCCTCGCGCGCCCGAATCCGCTCATGTCAGAGGCAGGAAACGCCTGTTGGCGTCACAGAGCGGCCGGGCACAACCGTTGGGCCGTGCCGCCCCCGACCACCGCGTCGGCGCAGCCTGCGGGCAGTCCGCCGTAGGTGCGGGTCGAGAAGTTGGCCGTGACGGTCAGGACGCCGTCGCCGAACGTCGTGCGCTGCACCAGGAGGTCGGGCGTCAGCCGGCGGAAGTCGGTCATGGGCTGGGTCGCCGCGGCCTTGTGCAGGGGCTCGAAGTACTTCTGCAGCCGGGCGATCTGCTTGCCGTGCGCGTCCAGTTCCGCCTTGTCGAGGACGAGGTTCAGCGGGACGTTGTACAGCATGGCCAGCAGCGCGCGGGTGCGGCTCTGGTCGGGCAGCTTCGACCAGGACAGCTCCCAGCGCTCGGTGCTGATCACCGAGTCGTGCAGCACGGTCTGGTACAGCGGCACCCGGTACCTGGGGTCGTACATCGCCCTGGCGAGGTCGGCCGGCAACCGGACGGGCTTGAAGAAGATGCCGGGCGCGCCGGCCGGTGCGTAGCCGCCCCACGTGGCGCGGTCCCGCTCCAGCTTCCACAGCTGGTCGGGGACCGGGGTCCCGGAGCCGTGGCTGAAGGCGAGCGCACCGTTCGCCCAGGAACCGGCGCTCTCCGAGCCGAGCACCAGTTTGCGGTCGCCGGACAGCCAGGCCATCCGCCGCAGCCGGTTCTGACGGTCCTGCGCCTGCGTCATCGGGTGCGCGGGGGAGTGGTCGGTGAACAGCTCGCCGGCGGCGTCCACGTCGAGGAAGTAGCTGTTCGCGCCGTTCGCGGTCATCTCACGGGTGCGGTCGGCCAGATGGTGCCGGGACGGCTCGGCGCGCCGCAGCGCCTCGGAGCTCACGTAGCAGCCGCGCCCGCCGAAACCGGTCACGACCTTGCCGTCGGCTCCCCGCACACAGGCGTCCTGCCACACGGGCGCGGGCCACCTGGACACCGAGGTGTCGGCCGAGGCGGGGTCCTGGGCGTTGGCCCAGGAGTCGTACGGTCCGACGAGGTAGCCGGACCGCTCGGCCAGGCTCACGGCCGGGCGGTCCATGGGGGAGCCGTCGGCGTCGTAGCCGAGCCACATCCTGTCGATGCCCAGCTCCCGAAGGCGTTTGATGCCCTGTGCGGTGCGGGCCTGGCCCCAGGTGTAGGCATGGAAGGCGCCCACCAGCCTGCCGACCGCGGGGTTGCGGGCGATCTTCTGGCGCAGGGTGGTGATGCCGCCGTGGGACTGCAGCCAGGCCCGGTAGTCGCGGGCGGCGGCCACCGGCGAGCCGTCGGTGAGCGCGAAGGTCAGCGTGTAGTCGAGCGTGTCCTCCGACGGCGAGAACGCGTGCTCGGTCTCGGTGTGCAGCCGGCCGTCGGCGGAGACGAATTTCAGCGTGGTGCCGATGTCGGACTCGGCGACGTAGCTCGCGCCGTGCCCGCCGCGCAGGCTGGTCCCCCAGAACGGCATGGTCAGACCGTCGGACAGGCCCGCCTCCGAGCCCGCGAGCCCGGCGCCCGCGGAGTTCCACCAGCGGTCGGTGACGGGCACCGAAAGGCCTTCGCCGCGCGGGATCTGCAGGTCGCTCGTGTCCTGGTCGGTGGCGGTCACGGGCCAGGTCAGCGTGCCCTTCCGGGCGGAGTGCACGGTCACCGCCAGCCGTCCGTCGCGTGCGGCCGCGGTGACCAGGAGCCCCTTCGCCGGGTAACCCCAGGTGGCCTGGTCCCCGTGCACCGAGACCTGCCCAGCCGGTCCGAGGACGTTGGCCGCCGGAGCGGACAGCTGCCAGGCGTGTCCGTCGTCCGCCTGGGCGCGCACGGCCAGGGAGGTGGTGTCCACCACGGCGCGCCCGCCGGCGACGGGTACGGTGACCCGGTTGCCGTGCGCCTCGACGTGCCGGCTGTCCCGGACGCCCGTGCCGAACGCGGTGGCCGTGCCGACCACTCCGATCACCGTGAGGGCGGCACTGAGCGCGACGAACTTCTTCTTGGTCTTGTTGATCTTCCTCGCCTTCATGGGGCGTCACTGTCACGGGGCGGTCTAAGAACTTTGTGAGAGCTCCCGGTGCGGGACGGCGTGGCGAGGCGGAGCCGGAACAGGGCGCCCCCGCCGGGGGCGCGTTCGGCGGTGAGGCCGGCGTGGTGGGCGTGGGCGATCTGGCGGGCCATGGCGAGGCCGAGTCCGGACCCGGGCAGTGCGCGGGCCGTGCGGGCACGGTAGAAGCGGTCGAAGACGTACGGCAGGTCCTCGTCGGCGATGCCGGGTCCGTGATCGCGGACGGTGACCTCCAGCCGGTCTCCGCAGCCGGTGAGTGTCGCCTCGACGGGTCGGCCGGGCGGGCTGAACTTCGCCGCGTTGTCGAGCAGGCACGCCAGCAGCCGGGAGAGCCGGGCCGGTACGCCGGCGACCGTGCCGCTTTCCGCTCCCGGGGCGACGGACAACTGGAAGGAAACGTCCGGCCAGTGGTCACGGGCCGCGTCCACGGCGTGGCCGACGACGCCCGCCAGTCGCACGTCCTCGACCAGGGGATCCGGCTCCTCCTCCCGGGCCAGCTCGATCAGGTCGTTGACGAGTACGGTGACCTCGCGCAGCTGACGGCCGAGCGCCCCGGCGGCCCGCTCGCGCTGGGCGTCGGTGAGGCGGGCGGACCGGGCGAGCAGTTCGGCGTTGGTGCGCAGCGCGGTCAGCGGAGTGCGCAGTTCGTGCGAGGCGTCGGCGACCAGCCGGCGCTGGGCGCTGACGGACTTCTCCAGCTCCTCCAGCATGGTGTTGAAGGCCACCGCGAGCCGGGTGAGCTCGTCCTCGCGGCCCGCGCGGCCGGGCGGCAGCTCGATGCGGTGGCGGGCGTCACGGGTGGTGGTGATGCGCTCGGCCGTCGCGGTCAGCCGGCCGACCGGGGCGAGGCCCGTCCGGGAGACCCAGAAGCCGAGGCCACCGGCCAGCAGGACGCCGCCCGCGCCCACGGCGAGGAGCAGTTCAGCCGCCTGCCGCACGCCCTGGTCGACGGTGTCGGCGCGCACGGCGACCTGCAGCGCCCGCCCGTCGTCGAGCCGCGTGGTGAACATGCGGGCGCGGTGCCCCGCGAGCCGCAGTTCGCTGTAGTAGGCGCCGTGGGTGCCGGCGGCGACCGCACGGGTGATGCCGGTGACGGGCAGCAGATAGGGCTTCGCGGGATCGTCGCCGGGCCGGGCGGGCGCCAGCTGGGCGCAGGCCGGGGCGGCGAGGTACCGGCACTCGCCCTGCACCACACCGGCCGGTTCGTGCCGGTACTGCTGGGCCGCCAGCCGCGCCGACTGGGTCAGGTGCAGGTCGAGCTGACGCAGCAACTGGTACCGGATCACCAGGAAGGCGGCCGCGCACACCCCGACCACGACGACCGCCACGGCGAGCGATGCGGCCAGGGTCAGCCGGGTCCGCAGGGGTCGTCGAGGCCACCCGGAGCGCAGGTCTGCGTCCCGCCACCGGACCGGCCGTGGGGCGATCACGCCAGGTCCAGCCGGTAGCCGACTCCGTGCACGGTGTGCACCAGCCGTGGCTCGCCGTCGGCCTCCAGCTTGCGCCGCAGGTAACCGACGTACACCGCAAGCGAGTTGGATTCCGGGCCGAAGGCGCGCCCCCACACCCGTTCCTGGATCGTCTCCCTGGTCAGGACCTGGCCCGGATTGCCCAGCAGCAGTTCCAGCAGCGCGAACTCCGTCCGGCTGAACTCGATGGCGCGCGCTCCGCGCCGCCCGGTCCGGGTGGCCGGGTCCACCACCAGATCGGCGAAGGCGAGCTCCGCCGCCTCCGCCGGCTCGGCGGGTGCGCTGCGGCGCAGCAACGCCCGGATGCGGGCCACCAGCTCGTCCAGGGCGAAGGGCTTGACCAGATAGTCGTCGGCGCCCGCGTCCAGACCGTCCACCCGCTCGCTCACCGAGCCCAGCGCCGTGAGCACCAGCACGGGTGTACGGTCGCCCATCGCCCGCAGCCGACGGCAGACCGCCAGCCCGTCGAGACCCGGCAGCATCACATCGAGCACCAGGGCGTCGGGCTCCCAGGACGCGACCTCCGCCAGCGCGGACTGCCCGTCCTCCGCCCCGCGCACGTCGTACCCCTCCACGTCGAGGCCGTCCTCCACGGCGTACCGCACCTCGGGCTCGTCATCGACCACCAGAATCCTCGGCGCACGCACGCCCCCACGAACACTGCTCATGGGGGCAAGCCTGCCAAATGGTGTCCGGGGCGCCTCGGAGTCCGCCTTGGGGAAGCGGACTGGGGGACTTTCACGAGAGGCGGCGTGGGCCCTCGGTGTCACCCGTGCGGACGGGTGCCGCCTTCCTGGTGGGGGCACGTCTGGTCCGCTCCGGGCAGTGTCGGCCTCAGCGGAGTCGCCACCTCTTCCTGCGCCTTCTGCAACTGCTCAGCGGTGTCGTCGGGGAGCTGGGGCGGGCCGGGGCGGGCGTCGCGGAAGCGGAAGGCGGTCGTGAGGTCGCCGAAGGCGGCACGCCGCCAGTCGCACATGTTCGGCTCCTTCCCCCGGTGACCGTTCCAGGAACTACAGGGCCGAGGTGTGGTCGAAGGCTTCCGATGAGACCCAACCACCCACTGACCAGGGCGAGATGATGATGGCCGGGACGCGGAAGCCGCCGCCGATCGGCAGGCCCTGAACGTATTCGTTCGCCGTGCCGGCGGGCGGCGTGGGCGGGGGTGGTGTGCCAGGAGACCACGACCTCACGGGAGCATCGGCCCTTGCGACGAACGCGCGTCCGCTGGGGCACTGAACGGACAACGGAGTCAGGGGAGTTCATGGGCGTCGACTCCCACGGGGTGCGGGAGGAGGGCACGGTGAGATCCGGGTGAACGAACCGTCAAGCCCGGCATGCCGGTGACGCCGCGGCAGGTCATCGGCGAGCCAAGAGTGGTCCAAATGAGGGACAGGTATTCCGAATTCCGGACGGGATGGGTGTGAACCGGCCAGCCGTGGAGGAACCGAGTGTGGACGGCGGTCCCGATGGCGCGCACGGTGTGTGAACGCCCCTCGCCGCCGACCAGGTCCGGCGTGCCGAGACGGCGGCGACCGGGATCGCCCGCCCCGGGCAGGCGCGGCCGGAAAGCCTCCTTGTTGTGGCGTACGTGCGAAGCCATACTCGACGGCGTTTGGCATGGCCACGTCGAACTATGGGTCGCCGTCCCCGTGCCTTCCGTCCCTCCGGCCCCGACTCGGTGAGCGAGCGGGGCAACCCCCACTGGAGGCCCCACATGTCGCAACGTCGCACAGCTCTCACCACCCGCGCGCTCACTGGAGCGAGCGCCGTGGTTCTCACCGCCGGCGCCGCCCTGCTCCCCGGCTCGGCCACGGCCGCGACCGCTCCGGCCGCCGCCACCCCGGCCGCGGCCCGTGCCGCGGTCGCCGCGAACCTGGTCGCCCGCCTGGGCGATCGTGCGGCCGGCACCTACTACGACGCCGCGGCGCGCCGGTTCGTCGTCGGCATCACCGATCCGGCCGCGGCCGGCCAGGTCCGCAACGCCGGTGCCGTGCCCAGAACCGTGCGCTACTCCACGGCCCAACTCCGCGGCGTGCTCGGCACCTTGAACCAGCGGGCCCGGATCGCGGGCACCGCCTGGGCGATCGACCCCCGGCAGGACAAGGTCGTCGTGACCGTCGACCCGACGGTCACGGGGGCGAAGCGCAACCGGCTGACCACCGTGGTCGACTCGCTCGGTGACAAGGTGGTCGTACGCAGGGCCGCCTCCGCGTTCAAGCCGTTCATCGCGGGCGGCGACGCCATATGGGGCAGCGGTGTCCGCTGCTCCCTCGGTTTCAACGTGTCGGTGAACGGCGCGCCGTACTTCCTGACCGCCGGGCACTGCGGCAACGCCTCCTCGACCTGGTCCGACTCGCAGGGCGGCGGCGAGGTCGGCCAGACCGTCGACTCCCAGTTCCCCGGCACCGACTACGCCCTGGTCCAGTACGACGACGCGAACAGCGACCACTCGAGCGCCGTCGACCTCTACGACGGCAGCAGCCAGCAGATCACCCACGCCGCCGACGCCTACGTGGGCGAATCGGTCCAGCGCAGCGGCAGCACCTCGGGTGTCCACGGCGGGACGGTCAACGCACTGGACGCGACCGTGAACTATGAGGAGGGCACGGTCTCCGGGCTCATCGACACCGATGTGTGCGCCGAACCCGGCGACAGCGGCGGCGCGCTCTTCGACGGTGACGCGGCCATCGGGCTGACCTCGGGCGGCAGCGGTGACTGCACCTCCGGCGGCGAGACCTTCTTCCAGCCGGTGCCGGCGGCGCTGAACGCGGAGGGCGCGACGCTTCCGTAGCCGGGCTACCGTACGCCTCCGGCCACTCCGGAGTGCCTCAACCGGGCCTGCTGTGGGCCCGGTTGAGGTTCGTCCCACAGTCTCGTCGATGGACCGACCAACGCCGGCCACCAGGCCATCATGGCCCTGTCGCATCAGGCCCGTCGGGCAGGCGCCGGCCGTCGGCTAGCTCGGAGAGACCGGGAAGAGCATGCAGCTGCTGGTGGCATGGGCGAGCAGGCGGTCCTCGGAATCGAGCAGTTCCGCCTGGGCCAGGGCGGTGCGGCGGCCGTGGCTGAGGACGGTGCCGATGGCGCGGACCTTGCCGGTGTCGACCGTGACCGGGCGCAGGAACTTCACACTCAGATCGAGCGAGGTGTAGCCCATGCCCGCCGGAAGAACAGACTGCACGGCGCAGCCTGCGGCTGAGTCGAGGAGCGTGGCGTAGACCCCGCCATGGACACTGCCGATGGGGTTGTAGTGCTCCTCGCCCGGTTCCAGGGCGAAGACCGCGCTGCCGAACTCAACCTGTTCCAGTGTGAATCCGAGGGTCGCGGCGATGGGCGGGGCGGGCAGGCGTCCGCACAGCACCCTGCGCAGAAAGTCGAGACCGCTCTCCTGGCCGACGGCGGCCGCGGAGGTGCTCGGATCCTGCCACTCGAACGTGCGCGACCTCGTCATCGGCCTCTTCCTCCCCTGCTGACTTCACAAAACAAAGTTAGCGAGCCGGACATCTGGCTGTCAACGTCGAAGCCAGCCTACGATGACCGCATGACCTGGCTGGAGACCAGTACGGAGAACTGCACAGTGCAGCGCACCCTCGACCTGATCGGCGAGAAGTGGTCGCTGCTGGTGCTGCGTGACGCCATGAACGGCGTGCACCGCTTCGATGACTTCCGTCGGCACGTGGGACTGTCGGAGGCGGTGCTGGCGGACCGGCTGCGCAAACTGGTGGCCGCGGGGATCCTGGAGACCGTCCCGTACCGCGAGCCGGGACACCGCACGCGCCACGAGTACCGGCTCACCCGGAAGGGCTGGGATCTGTGGCCCGTGATGATCGCCCTGAAGCAGTGGGGCGATCGCTACGCCGCGGATCCCGAGGGGCCACCGTTGGAGGTGCGCCACCGTGACTGCGGCGAGCAGGTGGAAGCCGTCGTCATCTGCTCGGGCGACCACGGGCCGCTCGTCCCACGACAGGCGTACACGCGCCCTGGCGCCTCCGCGCACGCGGTGACCTGAAGGGGCCGGCCGTTCCGGGAGGCGCCGGGGACGCGTCGCACACAGCACTTCCGGTGGCGCCCGGGGCCCTCGCCCGAGCGGGTGTCTTCCGGCGCGCCCGAGGCTGACCTGGCCCGGACGTCCGCGGGCGGCTTCTAGCCTCGGCGACATGCTGGGGCTTCCTGCTCATGTCCGTGCCTGCCTTTTCGACCTCGACGGGGTGCTCACGCAGACCGCGAAGGTGCACGCGGCGGCGTGGAAGGAGATGTTCGACGGCTGCCTCCGCGAGTGGGCGACGCGCCAGGGGACCGCGTTCGTGCCGTTCGATGCGGTCGGTGACTACGACGCGTACGTGGACGGGCGCCCCCGTGCGGACGGCGTGCGCACGTTCCTCGCCGCACGCGGGATCGAGCTGCCCGAGGGATCCCCGGAGGACCCGCCGGGGGCCGAGACCGTGAACGGGCTGGGCAACCGGAAGAACGAACTGGTGCTGCGGCGGATCCGCGAGGACGGTGTGGAGCCGTACGAGGGCTCGGTCCGGTTCGTGCGCGCCGTCCGGGAGGCCCGTCTGCGCTGCGCGGTGGTGTCGTCCAGCGCGAACTGCCGGGACGTCCTGGGGGCGGCAGGCATCGAGGACCTGTTCGACGAGCGGATCGACGGAGTGGTGGCGCGCGAGCTCCGGCTGCGGGGCAAGCCGGCCCCGGACACCTACCTGGAGGCGGCCCGGCGCCTGGCGACGGATCCGTACGACGCGGCCGTGTTCGAGGACGCCCTGGCCGGAGTCGAGGCGGGCCGAGCGGGCCGGTTCGGTGTCGTCGTGGGGGTCGACAGGGTGGGCCAGGCGGAGGAGCTGCGGGCACACGGCGCCGATGTGGTGGTCCGCGACCTGGACGAACTCCTGGAGGCGCCGTGATCACCCATCCGAGCTTCACGGTCGAGCCGTGGTGCCTGCGCGAGACCGAGCTGAACCTGGACGTGCTCGCCCAGAGCGAGTCGGTGTTCGCCCTGTCCAACGGGCACATCGGATGGCGCGGCAACCTCGACGAGGGAGAACCCCACGGACTGCCCGGCGCGTACCTCAACGGCGTCCACGAGCGGCATCCACTGCCGTACGCGGAAGCCGGCTACGGATATCCCGAGTCCGGCCAGACGATGATCAACGTCACCGACGGCAAGGTCATCCGCCTGCTGGTCGACGACCACCCGTGCGACCTGCGCTACGGCAGGCTGCGCGCGCACGAACGGGTGCTGGACTTCCGGTCCGGTGTGCTCAGCCGCAGCGCCCGGTGGACCTCGCCCGGCGGCCGTACGGTCCGGATCACCTCACGCCGGCTGGTGTCCTTCACCCAGCGCGCGGTGGCCGCGATCGTGTACGAGGTGGAGCCGGTCGACGGGCCCACCACGGTGGCCGTACAGTCCGAGCTCGTCGCCAACGAACAGCTGCCCCGGTTCGAGGGCGACCCACGTGTCGCCGCGGCGACCGAGTCACCGCTGGTGCCCGAGGAGCACTTCGCGCAGGAGACCCGGCTGCGGCTCGTCCACCGCACCGAGCACAGCGCACTGCGGGTGGGGGCGGCAGCCGACCACCTCGTCGACGGACCGGAGAGCACGAGCTGGACGGCGCAGAGCGAGCCCGATGTCAGCCGGCTGACGGTGACGGCGGACCTCGTGCCCGGACAGCCGCTGCGGCTGGTGAAGTTCGTGGCGTACGGCTGGTCGGGGGAGCGTTCGCTGCCGGCCGTGCACGATCAGGTGGACGGAGCGGTGGCGGCCGCGGTCAGCACCGGCTGGGAAGGGCTCGTCGCCGCGCAACGCGCGTACCTGGACCGCTTCTGGGCCGGCGCGGACGTCGAGGTGGAGGGCGATGCGCAGATCCAGCAGGCGGTGCGGTTCGCTCTCTTCCATGTGCTCCAGGCGGCGGCCCGCGGCGAGAACCGGGCGATTCCCGCGAAGGGCCTGACCGGCACCGGTTACGACGGGCACTCCTTCTGGGACACCGAGTCCTACGTCCTGCCCGTACTGTCGTACACCGCGCCGGCGGCCGTCGCATCGGCGCTGAGGTCGCGCCACCGGATGCTGCCGGCGGCACGTGAACGCGCCCGTCAGCTGGGGCTCGCCGGAGCGGCGTTTCCCTGGCGCACGATCGACGGCGCCGAGTGCTCCGCCTACTGGCCGGCCGGGACCGCCGCCTTCCACGTCAATGCCGACATCGCCCTGGCCGCCGTACGGTACGTCCTTGCGACCGGGGACGAGGATTTCGAGCGCGGCGAGGGACTCGACCTCCTGGTGGACACCGCCCGTCTGTGGCGGTCCCTCGGACACCACGACGCGGAAGGCGTCTTCCACATCGACGGGGTCACCGGCCCCGACGAGTACAGCGCCATCGCCCGCGACAACCTGTACACCAATCTGATGGCCCGGCAGAACCTGCTCGCCGCCGCGAACGTGGCCACGCGCCATCCGGAACGCGCCGAGGAACTCGGTGTCGACGAGGAGGAGGCCGCGGCGTGGCGGGACGCCGCGGCCCGCATGGCGATGCCGTACAACGAGTCCCTGGGCGTGCACGAGCAGTCGGCCGGCTTCACGACCTTCCAGCACTGGGACTTCGAGGCGACCCCGCCCGAGAACTACCCCCTGCTGCTGCACTACCCCTACTTCGACCTGTATCGCAGGCAGGTGCTGAAGCAGGCCGACCTCGTCATGGCGATGATGGAGTGCCCGCACCTCTTCTCCGACGAGCAGAAGGCGCGCAATTTCGCCTACTACGAACCGCTGACCGTCCGGGACTCCTCCCTGTCGGCGTGCTGCCAGGCGGTGCTCGCGGCCGAGACCGGACATCTGCGGCTGGCCTACGCCTACCTGAGTGAGGCCGCGCTCATGGACCTGGACGACCTGGAGCACAACACCCGTGACGGGCTGCACATCGCCTCCCTCGCGGGAACCTGGATCGCCCTGGTCGCGGGTTTCGGGGGGATGCGCCGGTACTTCGGCGACGAGGGGAAGCCGGGCGTGCTGTCGTTCGCCCCGCGCCTGCCCGAAGCGCTGTCCCGGGTGGCCTTCACGGTGCTGGTGCGCGGCCGCAGACTGAAGGTGGACATCGGCCCGTCCCATGCGCGCTACCGCTTGCTGGAAGGCGAACCGATGGAGTTGGCGCATCACGGCGAGCCGATGACCGTGACCGTCGACGCCCCGGTGGACTGCCCGCTGCCTCCCACGCCCACCCGCCCCGAGCCGCAACAGCCGCCGGGCCGGCGTCCGGAGGGCCTTCCCGCGGGGGACGAACACCGGGCAGAGACCCAGGAGTGACGTGGTGATTCCGACCCGTCACCGTCAGTCAGCGGACTGTCGCCGGGCTACGAGATGAGCAGCGGTAAAATAACCCAAATCGGTGCCCTGGCTTCCGTACCTGGGCTGCCGCTCGACCTGCACGACCTCGGGGAGCGGCACGGTGGCGAGGTCTTCTGAGGAACGCAGAGTCACGCGCAACGCTGGTGCGTGGGGCGGGTGGGGCAGGTTGCTGCCCCTGCTGCCTGCTCTGCTGCTGTTCATCGGCCTGATCGTCGGTCTCGCCACACCCCGCGATGTCAGGCCGGACGCCTTCCTCGCCACGGCCATGATTTCTGCCGCCGCGCTGCTGCCCCTGTGGGGGACCGTACTCATCGGAGTGGGAGCGTGCGCCGTCTTCGTCGGCTTGATGGTGGACTTCAACGGGCTGCGGGATGCGACCGCCTACTCCGAGCTGGCCACCCTCACGGCGATCGCGGCGTTCGCCGTCTTCTTCAACCGCCTGCTCGGCCGCCGCGCCCATCAGCTGCTTCAGGTCCGCTCAGTGGCCGAGACCGCCCAGCTGGCGGTGCTGCATCCGGTACCGCGCCACCTCGGGCACCTCACGCTCGAGAGCCTGTACCTGGCCGCCGCGGCGGAAGCCCGCATCGGTGGCGACCTGTACGAGGCGATACACACCCCGCACGGCGTACGGCTGCTCATCGGCGACGTACGCGGCAAGGGCCTGCTCGCGATCCAGGCAGCCGCGACGCTGCTCAGCGCCTTCCGTGAGGCCGCCCACGACGCGCCCGACCTGCCCCATCTCGCGTGCCGCCTGGAGACGAGCATGAGCCGCTACGCCGCCCTCTACCCGGGAGTCCCGGGATCGGAGATCGCCGAGCGCTTCGTCACCGCTCTCCTCGCCGAGGTCCCGGACGATGAACCGGTGGTCCGGACCGTCACCTGCGGCCACCCGCCCCCACTGCTGCTGCGCCACGGCGAGGTCCGGGAGCTGCAGCCCGCTGCTCCCTCGCCGCCGCTCAACCTGGGCATGCTGATGAACGACGGTTACCACGTCGACCTCGCCCCGTTCCACCCCGGGGACAAGCTGCTGCTGTACACCGACGGGGTCACCGAGACCCGCGACCGTTCAGGCACCTTCTACCCCCTTGCCGAACGCATCAGCTCATGGAGCAGCGAGTCACCCCACCAGCTCCTCCACCACCTCCACCACGACCTGATCGCCTACAGCGGCGGTGAACTCGACGACGACATCGCTGCCCTCCTCGCCCAGCGGCACCCGGGCCACTGAGCGGTACCTCCGGCACTCGCGCCCGCACTGTGCGACGGTGTGGCGCGGTCCGGTCGTAGGGCCCGTGTGCGCTGTTGGCCGGCGGTCACCAGGCCGACGCGCGGTAGACCGCGCCGCTGACGGACAGATCGCCTCCGAACTGGGCGATCTGTGCCAAGGCCGCGTTGGTGAAGGAGAGCGTGCGAGCGGGAGCGGCAGGGTGGGACAACCAGCTCGGTACGGCATCGGGGGTGATGGTGACGGTTCGGTCGGCCGGGAGCGGGGCGCCGCCCAAGCCCGTGACTGTGCCGGACAGCTTGCGCACATAGAGGGTCACCACACGGCTGCCGCCTCTGCGGTTGAGTGTGGTCGTGGTCCCGGGTCCGGTTCGCAGGCGCACAGCGGCGCGGCCACGGCCTGCGGTCAGGTCGAAATCGACGGCGCTCACGGATCTGGCCGTGAACTTCAGCACCCGCACGGACCCGGTCGCGGTGTGCACGGTGACCACACCCTCGAAGGCAGCGCCCCGGAGTACGAGTCTGTCGGTTCGCAGTGTCCAGGAGGGGTTCGCGGGACGGACGGGTGGCCGATCGAGCGGTGCCTCGGAGAGAGCCGGCGAAGCGCTCATGGTTGCTGGTGCGGTGCTCGCAGGGGCCCGCGCGGAGCTCGGCGGTGCCGGTGTGCCACTCGCCGCCGGCGTGTCACTCGCATGTGTCGGCCAGGCGTCCGTGGGTGTGGGCGAGTCGCGCGCACGCGTCGGTTCGGTGTCCGTGGGTGTCGGTGTGGAGCTCGACGGGGTCGCGGATCCGGTGGTGTCGGCGGGGGCGGGGAGTGTGGTCGTCGCCATCGGTGTCGTGAGGTGCAGGGCCAGGGGGACGGCTGCCGCGGCCAGTGTGCAGGCAATGGGGCGCTGCATGCGGCCGATCACGCGGCTGGTGCGAGGCTCAGGGCGGCACGGGTGGTGAGGCTCGGGAATCGGCGCGTCCGCCGCCTGCCCGGTGCCGTGGTCACTGGTCACGTGGGCTCTCCCGCCGCCGGATCGGCTGTGGAGGCGCTGTGTGTGGCCGTCGCGGTCGCAGTCGCTGCCGAAGCCGCCGACGGCTCGGAGGCGCTGGGCGGGATCCAGGCGCAGGCCAAGGAGCCGCCGATGAGCGCGGAGATCAGACCGAGCAGGAAGCCCCCGAAGTTCGCGACGGGGAAGGAGACCAGGGCGAGCAGCAGGGTGGCGATGCCGGCGAAGACGCGAAGGCGCTGCTGGAACCAGAGGCCGAGGGCCAGGGCCATCAGGAGAATGCCGATGACCAGGGATCCGGCGCCCGAAGTGGTCGACAAGGCCAGCGGAATTCCGCCGGGATCGAGGTGCGCATAGGGCAGATACAGGATGGGGAGTCCTGCCTGGAAGGTGAACACCCCGGCCCAGAAGGGGCGTTCACCGCGCCAGGTTCTGAACCTGCGCCGGGCATCGGCGGCCGTGACGCGCAGTTTCGCGTGGCTGCGGGGGAAGTCGATGAACACGTGTCCTGTCCTGGTCAGGGTGAGGCGAGCGTCAGAAGCATTCGTGGCGGCCCTGCTTGAGCTGTTCAAAGAGGCCGGGAATGCTGAAGGTGCCGGCCGACACCGCGACCGCCGTCACGCGCACGTTGGTCAGCCTGGCCGACGTGGCCTGCTGCCCGACGCCGTTGGGGTCGAAGAACCGGGAGTCCCTGTCGCCCGGATTGATCGGCCCTTTGGTGATCGCCCCCTGGGCGACACCGGTGTCGATCCCTTTGAAGTTCGCCTGTCCGATGAACTCGGATGTCGCGTTGATGAACAGGTTCGTCGCCTCGGCCGGACGTTCGTTGCCGCCGGTGAGTCGCAGGGTCTGGGGGCCCAGTACCGGGATGTCGACCACCACGGACTGACACAGTCCGCTGACCGTGGCGTGTCGCGCGCCGATGACCATGACCGGCACGGGGCTGCCCTTCTTGGGCACGTCCACCATGCCGTAGAGGCTGAAGCCGCGCATGGTCAGCGTGTCCACGGCCACCTGGAACCGCTGGCCGGAGATGAAGAAGGACGCGGCCAGGGCTCCCTGTGCCATGGCGACGGCCAGGGCCGCGGTGGCCGCGATGCCGGGGATCAGGACGGCGGCGAAGCGCCTCCAGCAGGTTCTGCCGGCGTGGTGCACCATCCCGTCTCCTCCGGTTGCGAGGTGAGCCCGCCCGATGCCGGGCAGCACGGACGACACCCCTTCCTCCCGTGCCGGATCCTAGGCTTCCGGAAGCGTCAACCTGCGGCACGCCAGGTCCGCCGTACGGGTGTTGTGACTCGTGTTCGTCCCTCCGGGTGACGCGCCCTGTCGGGTCCGTCCGCTGAACAGCACGCCGAGATCGCTGGAGTGATCGTCTGCAGGCCGCGCCATCGGGACGTCAGACGGCGGTGATCACCAGTGCGGCCTGGTCGTCGAGGGTGGCGTTGCCCGCGAACGCGGTGACCGCAGTGGTGATGGACTCGACGACGGCAGTGGCCGTGGGTGTCGTGGTCCGGACGGCGACGAGCGCGTCGGACAAGCGCTCCTCGCCGAAGAGCTCACCGTCGGCGGAACGGGCCTCGGTGATGCCGTCGGTGACCAGGACGAGGCTGTCGCCGGGGTGCAGGTCGATGTGGCACGGACTGAAGCCGGGATCAGGACCGATGCCCAGCAGCAGGCCCGGCTGCGCGTGTTCCACGACCGTGCCGTCGGCGCGGCGCACGAGCGGCGGTACGTGTCCTGCTCGGATCAGGTCGAGCGTGAGGCGGGACGCGGTGTGCCGCAACTCGCCGTAGACGAGCGAAACGAACTGGTCGTCCTCGGTGGTGTTCGCCGTCAACGCGTCGTTGATGGCGGTGACCACGGCCGCCGGTTCGTCGAGGAGACGGGCGGCGGCGCGTGCGGTGTGGCGGACCATTCCTGTGGTGGTGGCAGCCAGCGCGCCGCGTCCGGAGACATCGCCGATCATCAGGGCCCAGCGGTCGGCGGGCAGCGGGAAGACGTCGTAGAAGTCGCCGCCGACCTCGAGGCCCTCGCCGGCCGGATGGTACGAGGCCGCCAGGGTGGCGCCGGGAATCCTGGGCAACTCGGGAGGCAGCAGGCCTGCCTGAAGATCATGGGAAAGCCGGACACGGTCGGTGAACTGGTGGGCGTTGTCGGCGCTCGAAGCGGCCCGGCGGGCGAGTTCCTGGGCCAGGGCGACCGTGCGTTCGTCCAGGGGCACGTCGGTGGCCAGGAGGGTCAGCGCTCCGAAGGTACGGCCCCTGGTGGTCAGCGGCACGCACACGTACTCCCTGACGCCGAGCTGCGCGCGCGGGCCGCTCGGGTGGGCGGACTCGGTGGCGCCGGAGGCGAGCACCCGGGTGACAGCGGCGTCCACCTCGTCGCACAGGGCGGGGGAGGACAGGAGGTGCTCGTCCTCCGGGCTCGACGCGGCGACGGCGATGCGCTGGATCAGGCCGCGCTCGGACACGTGGACAGCACACAGCGGTGCCAGGGCCGGGACGGTCAGCCGGGCCATGCGCTGGAGGCTGTCCGCGTAGTGGGTCTCGCCGGTGATGGCCGTGCTGGCCTCCAACAGGAAGGCCAGATCCTCCCGGGCGGCCTTCTCTCGTTCCTGGGCGGCGCGGCTCGCCTGCACCGCCGCGTGCCGTTCGATGGCCAGCGCGGCTATGCGGGCGAAGGAGGCACTGAGCGCCAGGTCCTTGTCCGTGGGAGCCTTGGGCGTGCGGTGGTACATCGCGAAGGTGCCCAGCAGCCGGCCGTCCGCGTCCTTGATGGGTGTGGACCAGCACGCCGCGACCCCGGCCCTCAGCGCCAGATCGCGGTAGTCCTTCCACAGGGGATCGGTGGCGATGTCCGTGACGATCACCGGTTCGCGCCGGAAGGCGGTCGTGCCGCAGGAGCCGACACCCTCCGCGATGGGTGCCCCGTCGACCGCCTCGTTGTAGAAGTCGGGCAGACGCGGGCCGGTGCCGTGCCGCAGGCGCTGTCCGTCGGGATCGACGAGCAGGACCGAGACCAGCATGTCCGGGGAGAGCTCCTCGATCGCGGTGGCCATGCCATGGAGGATCTCGTCCAGCGGGGCGTCCCGTGCGATCTGCTCCAGCAGCACGCGCTGCTCGGCGGCCAGGAGATGCGCGTGGTGGTACGCGGTGGTCTCGACCGCGATCACCACGACCCCGTCGATCCTGCCGGCGGCGTCCCGGCGGGGCTCGTAGGTGAAGTCGAAGAACCCTTCGCGCTGCCTGCCCGGCCTGCCCAGCAGAAGACGCCCGTCCCGGGCCCTGTATGCCACGCCGGTCTGGTAGACCGCATCGAGCCGGTCGAGGACGCCCTGCGGAACCAGTTCCGGAATCATCTCTCCGACCGGCTCGCCGAGGCGCCCGCGGTCGCACCCGAGGCTTTCGAAGAATGCCGAGTTCGCCGCTTCCAGCAGGTGCTCCGGGCCACTGAGCGCAGCGAAGATCACCGGGGCCTGCCCGAACAGGTCCGCGTACTCCTCGCTCCGCCGGTCGGCGGAGATCGAGTGGGCCGTCGCCGCACTTGGGGGACGGAAATATAGGGACATGACAGGCCGCTCTCTCCTGTCCCGTCCGCGCTGACCGCGCCGTCCGGATGTCTCCACTCTGACACATGTCTCCGCCGGTACGGACGGGAGCCCGGCCGACCACGGTGACGCAGCAGACCGGGGGCGGCGGCCGTCGTACCCGGAGCCACATGTCGGGGAACCGGCGTGGCAGCCCCTGACCAGCCATGACGTCGGTGTGACGACATCGCCGCGGCCACTGAAAGCGTCACTGAAAGCCCATGAGCGGCTCGCGGCGTGCCCGGCCGGTTCAGCCCTGCCGGCTCGGGGACGGAGTGCAGGGCCCGGGGCTGGTTCCGCCGTGAGCGTGGAGGAAGGCCAGCAGATCGCAGACGGACCGGCCGAGTACCTGTTCGTGGCCCGCACCGGGGTAGGCGCGGTAGACCAACGAGGGGGAGCCCAGGCGCCGCAGATGGGCCACGACCTCGTCGGTCCAGGCAGGCGGCACATCCTCGTCGGCACCGCCCTGGATGACCAGTGTGGGGACGGTGATCGCGGAGCGGTCCGGATCGCCGTAGGCGCCCATCCGCTCGCCCATGCGCCGTAGCTGGTCCCCTTGCAGCGGCAGCATCCGCTCGGTGTCCACCCCCTGGAGCACGGGATCGCTGTGCGTCACGCAGTCGGCGATGACCCGGGAGGCCGTGGCGGCTGCCGAGGGTCCCAGCAGGGAGCGCAGATCCCCCGCAGGACCACCGGGCTCGGTGGCGGACAGGCCGACGAGAGAGTAGAAGGCGAAGGACAGCTCGCTGGGCACATGGGAGGCCTTCACCCCCGCGAGCATTGCCTCCAGGTGGCTGGCCGGCGCGACGGCCACCGCCGCGCCGAGGCGCTGGCCGCCCGTACGGCGCTCGGCGTGGGTGGCGAACAGCGCGGCCTGGCCCCCCTGTGAGTGCCCGACCGCGAACCACACCGGCGCCAGGCCGGGCACCAGCCGGCGTGCCGCGATGACGATGTCGGCCACGGCGTTCCCCTCGTCGGCACCGACCAGATAGGTGTGCGGGCCCGGGGTGCCCAGTCCGGGATAGTCCGAGGCGGTGACCGCGTACCCGGCGCGCAGAAGCGCGCGCAGTTCCTGAGCGAAGACCTCCGAGCCCAGGTTCGCCGACTGCGAGGGTGCGCAGGCGTCGGCCACGCCGGTCGTTCCATGCGCCCAGGACACCACCGGCCAGCCTCCCTGGGGAGCGCTGCCCGACGGCAGCAGTACGGTGCCGCTGACGGCGACGTTCGCGCCGCGTGCGTTGGTGGAGTGGTACAGCACCGTCCAGCGCCGTGCGCCCTCCAGCCGCGCATCGGGGCCGTGGTCCGTAGCCGCGATCAGGGTGCCCGGCTCCGCCGGCGGCAGCGGGTCGGGTATGTGATAGGAGTGGTCCACCCAGGTCACGACGGATGCCAGGTGCCGGTCCCCCGTCACGGGGGGACTCCCGGTACGGTCCGATGGGCGGGAAGCGGGACAGCCGGCCGTTGCCGCGGCGAGCGCGACCGTGACCGCCGCCGTACGCCATCGGGGGCGTCTCGGCCGGCGCTGTCCTGTGTCTGCGCCTGTCCCCAGGAAGCGAATCGGGTTCGGGATCCCCACGGGCGCATGCTCCCTTCCAACAGGCCTGTCGTGTCCCACTTTGACGTCTTCGTGAGTGCCAGGCATGCGGAAGTAGGCCGTCCGGTCCGCCCGCCCGGTCTTCGGATGAACACCGCGCCATTGCGTTCCGCGGAACGGCGCCTCGCCCCCCACAGCGCACTCACTCTGTGGCGTCGAGCGGTTCTGCTGATCAGCAACGGCGGCGCGCTCGGGAAGGGTTGACCTGGTGGCGCAATGCATGGTGGGGGCGAGTGAGCCGCTCGCCGATCACGAGGTCGGCCTGCTGCGCCGTGTGCTCTCGACATGGGGCGGGCCTGCGGAGTGCAGTGATCAACTCGCCGTTGGCGCAGCGACCTCGCCGGATCGGGCGTAGTCAGCCCCTACTACGCAAAAACGACCGACTGCGCGGCACAGCGGCGGCTCGCCAGCCCTCGGCTCCTACGGTCGGGGCTGCGCTGCGTCGAACGGCAGAGCGCGATGGAAGACGACCATGGCCTGGCCGGGGCCGTTGTAGTCGTCGACGGCCTTCGCCTCGAAGCCGAGGCTGCGATGGAATGCGATCGAGCCGGAGTTCCCGAGCGACGTGATCGCCTTCAACCGCTGCGCGCCGTGACGGTGCGCAGCGTCAGCGAACGCCGCGTACAGACGGCGCCCGATACCGCTGCCGCGGGCATCGTCGCGCGTAGCGATCAGGTGTACGTAGCCGGTGCCGGTCGGGGTGACGAATCCGATGACATACCCGTGGATCTGGTCCTCGGCTCGGGCGACCAGGCAGGTCTCGCCGAACTCTTGCACCAGTGCCAGAAGGTGCAGGGACCGAAGGTCTCGTTCTCCCCAGTACCGATGGTGATCAGCAAGAATCTGATGGATGTCGGTCATCTCCGCCGAGGTGATCTGTGCGTGCATGGCAGCGATCATGGCAGACACCGTGCCCTCTTGAGGAGGGTCGCGCCGGGCCCGCCCTTGAGGCAGCAAAAGCCTTACGAATGAGGCGAGTTGCGACGCATGTCTGGGCGAACGACGCGACGGAAACCGGCGGGGCGGCGGCCGAAGCGGGGCTCGAACAGCGCGCGCCAACTCGTGCTCGTCCGGCAGACCGCCTGCTGATCACACGCCGGCCGAACATCCCGTACGCGTCCTGGTCGACGGCCTGAACAAGGCGCGATGGCTCTTGACCTTGCCCGAGGGTGAAGGCCGACAGTGTCTGTGGGGACCAGCCTGGCCGGCTGAACCTGACCGAACCCGGATGAGAGGATCCCGGATGGATGACGGCGCTCTCCTGGCAGAGCAGATGGCCTACTACAGGGCCGGCGCGGACGCATACGACCGTCAGTACGCGGAGTACGAAACCCTGCAGGAGCTGCTGGCTGTCGTCGAGGACCTCCCTGTTGCCGGGGATGTGCTGGAGCTGGCCTGCGGAACGGGCCGGTGGACCCCGAGGCTTGCCGCGCGGGCTCGTTCGGTGACGGCTGTCGACGCGGCAGCCGAAGCGCTGGCCCTCGCTCGTGCGCGCACCGCATCCCCCACGGTCCAGTTCATTCAGGCCGACCTGTTCGAGTGGCAGCCGCCACGACGCTACGACACCGTGTTCTTCGCCTTCTGGCTCTCCCATGTCCCACCGGCGCGGTTGCCCGGCTTCTGGAACACCGTCGCCGCCGCGCTCGCGCCAGGGGGCAAAGCGATCTTCATCGACGACGGTCCCGCCGCAGCCACATACGAGGAAGTCCTCACGAACCAGCCGACTCCGGCGGCGCTGCGCCGACTCGATGACGGCAGCCAGTACCGCATCGTGAAGGTATTCCACGATGCCGAGACCCTCACGGACGACCTCGCGGATCTGGGGTGGTCGGTCCGCATCCGGACCAGGGCCGGGAACTTCATCGGCGTCGCAGAACCACCGACCATCCCTGGCTGAGAGGCCGCACCTGCGGGTGGCGTGGGGAGCCTCTGCCGCTCCGGCACCACCGAACCGGAGCAAGCCGAGGGGGTTGATTCAGACGACGACCTCGGCCACCACGTACGGCTCCGCCATGAAGAGCCGCTGGCGTTCCACCACTTCCCGTCCGACCACGGGATCCACCTGCGGACCACGAATCTGATCGAGCCCACGTTCTCCACGGTCAATCCCCGCACCGAGGTCACCCGGGGGGCCGGCAGCCCCGGCCGCCGCCCTCGCGATGGTGTTCAAGCTCGTCGAGTCCGCCCCAGCTCCCTTTCAGACCGTGATCGCAAGCTTGCCCTGCACGCCGCCGGCAGCCAGCACCTCGTGCGCCTCGGACAACCTCTCCAGCGGAAACACCTGCTGCAGGTACACCCGAAGCCTCCCCGCCTCCACCAGCTCGGTCAGCGCCTCCAGGCCGGCCGCGTCCGGCTCCACGCCCACCGCCGCGAAGCGTACTCCGGACTGCTCCGCCAGCTTGGGCAGGGTGGTGCTGAGCCGCTCAACCGCCGTCACCAGCACGCCGCCCTGCCGCAGCACGCCGAAGGAACGCTCGGCGTTCCCGCCGCCCAGGGTCTCCAACACCACGTCCACCGGTGCGTCCTTGAGTACCTCGGCGTAGTCCTGGGTCCGGTAGTCAACCAGATGGTCCGCACCCAACCCGCGCAGGAAGTCGTGCTTGGCCGCGCTCGCCGTCCCTATCACCTCTGCGCCGAGATGCTTGGCCAGCTGGACCGCAACGTGTCCGAGCCCTCCGCCCGCACCGTGGATCAGCACCCGTTGCCCCGGCCGCAGCTGAGCGATCTCCACCAGTGCATGCCAGGCGGTCAGGCCGACCAGCGGCAGCGCCGCGGCCTCCTCGTGGCTGATCCCTGCGGGTTTGCGAGCCAACTGCCGTGCCGGGGCGACGAGATACTCGGCGTTCGCGCCGGCCGCGGCCGGGAAGTACGGCATCCCGTAGACCTCGTCACCGACCTTGAACCGGTGCACACCCGGATCGACCTGCTCCACCACCCCGGAAACATCCCAGCCCAGGACGAAAGGCGGCTCGCCCAGCAACGGGAAGGCACCGGAACGAACGAACAGCTCCACAGGGTTGACGCTGGTCGCCCTGACCCGGACCAGCACCTGCGTCGGTCCAGGTACCGGCGTGGGCGCGTCGTCGACGAGCTCCAGCACCTCGGGGCCGCCGAAGGTCTTCTGGGTGATCGCGCGCATGGTCATGCACTCCTGTTCGGAAAGCCGTTGGGGATGTCCCCATCCTCGCCAGGGTGGTATCCGTTGAACAGAAGGCACTTCAAAGGTATATAGGTACCTCATGGGTACTACTGACAACCTGCGCTTCTACGGAGGCGCGGATGCCTATCTGGCGGCCTGCCCCTCCCGTCAGATCCTGGACGTACTCGCCAACAAGTGGACCATGCTGGTCATGGGCGCACTGTCCGGCGGCCCGATGCGCTTTGGCGAGCTGCGGCGCCGACTGGACGGCATCACTCAGAAGATGCTCACCCAGACCCTGCGCACCCTGGAACGGGACGGCCTCGTCACCCGCACGGTCTACCCGACCATTCCGCCAAAGGTCGAATACGCGGCCACCGAGCTGGGCGAGAGCGTCACCGCGCTGATGCACGCGATTCGCGCCTGGTCCGAGGAGAACATCAATGCCGTCCTGGACGCCCGCGACACCTACGACGCGCGGGCCGCCCAGGAGGTACAGCCCGTCACACCCTGAACGCTAGGGCGGTCAATCGGCGGGCGGTGAGGAGGTCGGCAACGATACCCGCCGGGTCGTGCAGCACCGGCCTCGTCCGCGGTGAGCAGGGCGACGTCGACGTCGGAGTCCGGTCGCACGGCGTTGCGGGCGCAAGATCCAACCAGGAGCAGGCCGACGATGTCCAACGCGGTCGGAAGATTCCCTGGCTGATCGTCTCGATGGACCTCGAATCTCCTCGCCGAACAGCCGGCACCGACATCGGACGGCCTCTCAGGCCGGTGCCGCGACGGCCACCACCCGCAACGGCAGGGGTCACGATGGGCCAGCCGCAAGCCGACGAACTCGCTGTACGACCTGCAATCCGTCGGCTCACGACTGGTGCGGCTTCAGGAAGTCCGGTGGACCACCATCGCTGATCCGCCGCCGCGCCGTTTCGGCTCGGCCACCGCGGTGACCTTCCCGTGGGCTCCGAACTCCAGCGCGGCGACCGCGCCGATCTCGGGTGAGGGAGTGAAGGCCGGCGGGGCCAGGACGAATTGCTCCCCGAGGGATTCGAGCGCACGGCGCTCGGGCGAGTCGAGGAAGGCCGGTTCGGCTTCGGTCGTGGTGCGGTTGCGCTGCGAGATGCGTGGTGCGGCGACCGCTTCGGGCAGGGTCATGCCGAGGTCGAGGCGGTTGACGAGGGTCTGCAGCACGGTGGTGATGATGGTGGCGCCGCCGGGGGAGCCCACGGCGATCAGCGGCTTGTCGTCGCGCATCACGATCGTCGGTGACATGCTGCTGCGGGGCCGCTTCCCCGGACCGGGCAGGTTCGGGTCGGGCACGCCGGCCTGCAGCGGCGTGAAGTCGAAGTCCGTGAGTTCGTTGTTGAGCAGGAACCCGCGGCCGGGAACGGTGATCGCCGAGCCGCCGGTCTGCTCGATGGTCAGGGTGTAGGAGACGACGTTGCCCCAGCGGTCGGAGGTCACCAGGTGGGTGGTCGACGGGCCCTCGTACGGTTCCTGACTGCCGCTGCCCGGCGTGGTGCAGCCCGCGGGGTTGCGGGGGTCGCCCGGGGCGATGGGGCTGGTCAGTGATGTCGTGGGCCGGATGAGGCAGGCGCGGTCCTTGGCGAACTCCTGGGACAGCAGCTCCTTCGTCGGTACGTCGGAGAACGCCGGGTCGCCCACCCAGCGGTTGCGGTCGGCGAACGCGATCCGGCTTGCCTCCAGGTAGTCGTGCAGTGCCTGCACCGTGTCGGCCGGCGACAGCTGGAGGTTCTCCAGGATGTTCAGGGCCTCACCGACCGTGGTGCCGCCGGAGGAGGACGGTGCCATGGAGTACACGTCCAGGCCGTGGTACGTCGTGTGGGTCGGCTGCCGCAGGAGCGCTCGGTAGCCGGCGAGGTCCGAGCGCTCCATGAGCCCAGGACGGACGTTGCGTGGGGAGCCTTGGGCCACCGGGGGGTTCTGAACGGTGCGCACCACGTCGGCTCCGATGTCACCGTGGTACATGGCGTCGACGCCGGCACGGGCCAGTTCCCGGTAGGTGCGGGCCAGGTCGGGGTTGCGGAAACGAGAACCGACCACGGGCAGTTGACCGTTCGGCAGGAACAGCTGGGCGGTCGGGGTGAAGTCCCGGAAGCGTGCCTCGTTCATCTGGGTCTGGGCGCGGAACTGGTCGTTGACCACGAAGCCGTCGTCCGCGATCCCGGTCGCCGGGCGCAGGGCCTGGGCCAGGGACACGGTGCCCCATGCGTCCAGGGCCTCCTGCCAGGTCGCCGGAGTGCCCGGAACGCCTACGGACAGACCGGAGTTGACGGCTTCGTCGAACGGGATCGCCTTGCCGGTGGCCGGGTCCACGAAGGAGTCGGACCGCATGCGGGCCGGTCCTGTCTCCCGGCCGTCAATGGTGTGGACGGTCCTGGTGCGGGCGTCGTAGTAGACGAAGTAGCCGCCCCCGCCGACGCCTGCCGAGTAGGGCTCGACGACACCGAGTGCGGCGGCGGTGGCGACGGCCGCGTCGACGGCGTTGCCGCCGTGGCGCAGCACGTCGATACCGACTTGCGTGGCATAGGGGTTGACGCTGGAGACAGCGCCTCCGCTGCCGACGGCGACCGCCTGTTTGGCGGGCGGCTGAAGCCCGGGAGACACCTTGCCGGGCGTGGTGGAGGACGAAGCTGCAGCGGTGCGGGGAAGCAGGGGGAGAGTGAGCAACGCAGTTGATGCGGCGGTCACCAGGGTACGGCGGCTGGGCACGGAACCTCCGAATTCGCCCCTCCCGTGAGAGGAGCACCGACTGGGAGGTGGGGGGTGCGCGAAACCCTGGCAAACAGCTGTGGGATGGGCAACCGTGTGGATCAAGGTTTGCGGAAGATCTGAGGTTTCCCGCGGTAAGGGTGGCAGAGGAGAACAGCGGTCCCGGCTTCGGGCCCTCGAGCGCGTCAAAAGGCGGGCCGTCGCCGGGATTCGGCCGCGCCACCCAGCCGTCAGCCGACGGGTTCCGCTGGTGCGTCGGATGCGTAGCCGACGCGTCACGAGGGAAGGGAGAAAGGTCCTGTACCGGGACGGCACGATCCACGACACCATGTCCCGCACGCAGAAATCCCGGGACGCGCTGACTCCGGCCGGTGCGACTCGAACTCTGGGGAGCTCTGCCTGGGCGCCGATGGAGTTCTTACGGCCGGTCTTCCCTCGCATTGCTCAGTGCGCGATCATGCCAGAACTCCGGACCCTGGTCGCCGGCATACGGTGCGACCGCGCAGCCGTACTCCTGGCCGCCGTCAGGGCCCGACCACAACGGCCGGAGTGCCGAGACGGCTGAATCAGGGGCGGAGCCGCAAGCGCTGTCGCCATGAGGTGCGGCCGGTGCCGGCATCGCCCGCGTCGGGGGCCCGGTGAGAAGGGACGGACTCCGTGAAGTAGGCGCTGTCCTTGGGGCGGTTTCGGTCCGTGGTCGGGCGGGGGCGCGGGGCCGGCTCCAGGTGGGGAATGTACTTGGAGCAGTGGACGTAGGCTTCCTCGACGGTGACGTGGACCCACAGGTGGGGTTGGCGACCGGGCGCGGTGTCGGTCGGCACGTGCGGGTACCACGCGCGTAGGTCGTGGTCGGTGTACAGCTGCACCGTGCCATTGACGTGCAGCCCGATGTGATCGCGAGTGAAGTCCATGAACAGCATGCCGAGGTGCGGATTCTCGGTCATGTTGCCCGCACTGGCCAGGACACCGTTGCCCCGGTATTCGGGGTAGGTCAGGGTGCGGTCGTCCAGGGAGACGCAGAATCCCGGCGGCCCGGAGCGGAAGCTGGCGTCGCAGGCTCCTCGGGAGTCGGCGGTCGAGAGGAACACCATGCTCTGCCGGGCTATGAACTCCCGCATGGTGGGCGTCAGGTAGGGGTGTACCTGGCGGTCGTAGAAGTCGGCCGCTCGGTCAGTGGTGCCGAGCTGCTGCTGCAGCAGTCGTTCACCGAAGGAGCCGGTCGTCTCGGGGCCGTTCACAGCTGGTCGGTCTCCTCTTCAGGCGCGGGCGGACCCAGAGGAGCCGTCAGCACAGGGACGTCCCAGGGGCCGTAGTGGGTGTGATGAGGTGGGACACCGTGGCGCGTCAGGGCCTGCACGGCTTCACCGAGCATCTTCGGTGGGCCGCACAGGTACCCTTCGTGCCGGTACCAGGGGCCGAATTCCGCCAGTACTTGGGGTAGCGTGCCCGCCAGTCCCACGATGCGTTCCTGGGAGACCGCGGCCCGGACGCGGAGCCAGTGGTAGCGCTGGGACATGCGCAGCATGTCATCGAGCCCGTACGGTTCGTCCGCCGTTCTGGCGCCGATGAACAGACTGACCTCCCGCGCGTCGCCGATGCCGTCCCGGGCCGCCCGCTCGATCAGGGCGCGTATCGGAGCCAGTCCGGTGCCGCCGGCGACGAAGAGCAGATCCCGTCCGGCGGTCGGACGCGGCACCATATCGCCTTCCGGCGGGCCCAGCCGGACGGGGTCTCCCGAACGGGCTTGGTGGACCAGCGCGCTGCTGACCGTTCCCCCGGGCACCGCACGGACGTGGAAGGTCAGCTGCGAGTTGGGCCGGGGCGGGTGCGCGGGGGAATAGCACCGCCACAGTCTCGGCGCCCAGGGCGTCTCGATGCTCACGTACTGGCCAGCCAGGAAGGGGTACGGCAGCTGTGGCCGGACGGTGATCTCAGCGATTCCGTATCCGAGGTGCACGTGCTCGACGATGTTCGCCTGCCACACGGTCGGCCGGTGACGCGCGTTCTTCTCGGCGGCGCGGACCATCACGTCCGCGGCAGCGGTGTAGGCACGCTGCCACGCCGCCGCCGGCTCCGGGCTCCAGGCCGGCCCCGCGTAATGGGAGCAGTACGCGATGAGGTTGCCGGGATCGTCGACGAGTTCCACGATGCGCAGCAGAGCGCGGTCCAGACGTTCCCGCTGGACGTCGAGTTCGGCCGGGAACAAGTCCCTGACCTGTGGATGGCGCGCGAAGAGGATGTCGTAGAAGTAAGCGGCCGGCTCGGAGACGTGAGGTGCGACAACCTCCACGCCGGCCCGCACCGGCGCGACGTCCTCAGCAGCGACAGGAGGTTGGGCGGCTGCTACCACGGACCGGGATCCGCCCCTCACGATTGATCCCGGGTGCGGTCCGCCGCCGAGGCGACACCGGCATGAAGGCAGAGCCTCTCCTCCAGCCCCGTGGTGCGCGCAAGGCGTGCCGGCTGGATCCGCATCGCCGCGAGACGGAAACGTCCACCCACGCCGCTCGCTCGTCTCCGCGCGGAGAGGGGCGACGACGCCCGGCCCGGACGAGTCACGGAACTCCCTGCGGACCGTCCCCGGCGCCGGGAGACGCCGCTCAGGCCGGGTACGGGTCGTGGACGTCTGCCGCCGGGGACGGTTCCCGGCACGGACTTCACCAAGGTGCGGCCTGGGTGCGACATGCGTGATGCCAGTGCGCCGGCGAGCGCTGTACATGGAACGCACGTACCTTTCTCTCACCACGTCGGCGCGCTCGGCAGGAGCAGGGCGACGTCGTCGTCGGGTGCTGGGCCGAAGGTGCCGAGAGCCCCGCACGTGTGTGCAGGTCCCCGGCCGACAGCCCGGCTGCCTGGGGACGGCAACCGTCGGACGCCCGTCACCCTAGCGTTCGAAGGTGACCGAGATGCCTTCGGGGAGCCCGTTGAACAGGCTCACGGGGTTACCGGGTGGTAGGCGGGGGCAGTCGGCGGTGAGTGTGAACAGCGCCGGCGAAGTGGGCAGCGCGGCGCGGGTCGTGGGGACCGTGGCGCAGAGGTTCCGGCCGTAGATCTGCGCCCGCTGTTCGTCGTGGAAGGACAGGATCCAGCCCGCCACCCTGCTGTCGACCCCATCCCTTAGCTCACATATACGCCTTCCCGGGCCGCCGTGACCGCGGCCGCGGCGGCCCGGTCGGCTGCGGCCTCGTCGAGGGAGTCACCGCTGACCAGGAAGCGGTAGTAGAGGGGGGCGGAAACGGCGCGGATGACTTCGTGGGCGTCCGTGCCCGCGGGGACTTCCCCGCGTTCTGCGGCTTGGTCGACGCATCCGGCCCACTCGTTGATGCGGGTGGCGTAGAAGCGGTGCAACGCCTGCGCGGTGCGCTCGTCGCATGCCGCAGCGGCGATCACCGCCTTGAACACGGCGCCCTGGCGCGGGTCGGTCAGGGTCTGGACCACGAGTCGGGCGTTGGCCTTGAGGTCCTCGTCCAGGGAACCGGTGTCCGTGCGGGGCGAGGACTGCTCGGCCATGTCGAGGAGGAGGTCGGCGATCAGGCCCGCCGTGGTGGACCAGCGCCGGTAGACGGTGGTCTTGCCCACGTCTGCGCGGCGGGCGATGTCGGCGAGGTCGAGCCGGTCGAAGCCGTACTCGGCCAGGGCGTCACCTGCTGCCCGCAGCACGGCTGCCCGTACCCGCGCGGTGCGCCCGCCGGGCCGCACCGTGCCTGGCTCTACACCTTCAGGACACATAACGGGACTCCAGTTCCATTACTCGGCCTTCCCTTGCTACAGTGAGCCCAGTCTAACGGAACTGTAGACCCGTTAAAGCCTTGCCTTCAGGAAGGGCTCCTCATGTCCGCATCCACCCAGACCTCGCATCCGACGGCCCCCACGCGGCCGAAGGTCCGTATGACCAGGCGGCAAAAGCTCATCCTCACACTCCTCCTCGGCTCCCAGTTCATGATCGCCGTGGACTTCTCGATCCTGAACGTCGCTCTGCCTGTCGTCGGCAGGGGACTCGGCTTCTCCCTCGGCCATCTGCAGTGGATCGCCACCTGCTTCGCGCTCGCCGCCGCCGGATTCACCCTCCTGCTCGGCCGCGTCGCCGACCGTGTCGGCCGCAAGCGGCTGTTCCTGGGCGGCATGGCGGTCCTCGGCGCTTCCTCGCTCCTCGGCGGCCTGGCCAGCTCACCTGAAGTCCTGCTCGCAGCAAGGGTGTTGCAGGGCCTGGCCACCGCCGCCGTCACCCCGGCCGGGCTCGCCCTGCTCACCACCGCCTTCAAGGAAGGCCCGCTGCGCGAACGGGCCCTCGGCCTCAATGGCGCGCTGATGTCGGCCGGATTCACCGCCGGTGCGATCCTCGGAGGCCTGCTGACCGACATGCTCTCCTGGCGCTGGGCGTTCTTCATCAACGTCCCCGTCGCCGCACTGGTCGTCGCCCTCGCGCCGTCCGTGATCGCCGACTCGCGACCCGTCGAGCGCCCCAGGCTCGACCTCCCCGGTGCGGTGACCGTCACCGGCGGACTGCTCGCCCTCGTGTACGGACTCACCGAAGCCGGCCAGAGCGGCTGGACCACCCCCGCCACCCTGGCCGCGCTCCTCGCCGGCGCCGCGCTGCTGATCGGATTCTGGTTCGTCGAGAAGCAGGCCGCCGCGCCCCTCGTCCCCGTACGGATCCTCAAGCGCCGCAGCATCATCTGGGGCAACGCCGCCGGCCTGATCGCCTTCGTCACCGAGACCTCGCTGGTCTTCCTGCTCACGCTCTACCTGCAGAAGGTCCTCGGCTACTCCCCGCTCGCCACGGGCCTGGCCTTCGGCGTCCTGGGCCTGGGCACCGTACTCGGCGGTACTCTCGGCGGCCGCACGGTCGGCCGGATCGGCAACCGGGCCACCATCCTGACCGGCGGCATCATCCAGGCCGTCGCGACGCTCACCCTCGTCGTGCTCGGCACATCCGGCAGTTGGATCTGGCTGCTGCTGTCCGCCACCTTCATCGGCGGCGTCGGCAACATGCTGATGATTGTCGGCTTCATGGTCACCGCCACCTCGGGCCTCCCCGATGAGGAACAGGGCCTGGCCACCGGCCTGGCGACCATGACCCAGCAGGTCGGCATCGCCATGGGCATCCCGATCATGAGCGCCGTCGCCACCGCCCGGATGACCGCACTCGGCAACACCGGCCCGACCGGCGTCCTGTCCGGTGTATCCCTTGCGATCCTCGTCAACGCAGCTCTCGTCCTGGCCGGTTCGCTGCTCGCCGCCGCATCGCTGCGTCCCCGCCGCAACCGGTGAGAGAACGCGGCCCCGGTCCCGGGCCGGGGCCGCCCTGTTCCTCTCAGCGAGGGAGCCGCTGTGACTGCCGACGCCTTTGACTCTCATCGATTCCGGCAGGCGGGTCAAAGTGCTTGGCCGGGCTGCCGGTACCCCGTACGTCACCGGTGAAGAGGGCTCTAAGAACTCATCTCATTTGGCTGTCTGGGTAGGCTGTCGGCCGTGGTGGGGATTGTTGAGCGGCTGGTGCCGGACGAGTTGTGGGAGCTGTTCCAGC
>NZ_JBIATN010000046.1:0-41998 GCF_042891825.1 Streptomyces sp. NPDC001852 | reverse complement strand
TCAGCAGGACAACAAGCCACCCTGGGCAGGGGTGAGTGGGCGCCGGTGCGTGAGGGAGCACCGGCGCCCACGGCTTTCCGGCAACCGTGGAGAGAAAGAACCATGCAGACGACCGACACCCCGGGCCGTACTGTGCAGCGCAGGGATGCTCACTCCAACCGCCGACGCATCCTCGCGACCGCCCGGCAGAAACTGCGGAACGACCCGGACGCGAGCCTCGACAGCATCGCTCAGGCGGCCGGCGTCGCCCGGCGCACCCTCTATGGACACTTCCCCAGCCGGCAGGCGCTGATCGCCGACCTGACACAGGAAGCAGGCCATGAACTCCGGCAGGCGTTCGCCGGAGCCCGTACCGCGGATGCCGACCCGGTCGAGGCAATGACACGGATGGTGCTGGCGGCATGGACGGTGGGCGACCACTACCGCATGCTCATCACCTTGGGACGGCGCCACCTGGGAGAGGACGCGATCCGCAGCACCCTGGCACCGGCCCGCGCGGAGGCCGTCGCAACCCTACGGCGCGGTCAGCGCGAAGGCGTCTTCGCGGACCACCTTCCAGCACCCGTCCTCGCCCAAGCACTGGAGGCACTCATGCTGGCCCTCGCCGAGGAGAACGCCGCATGCCGGTGGCCGGACCCCACTGGTGAGGCCGCGGCAACCGCGTTCCTCGTCGCCGCCGGCGTAGCACCACAGAGGGCCGCGCTTCAGGTGCAGCAGGTCATCGGGCGAGATCGGGCAGCGGGCGACGGGTGACCTCGTGGGCGTCGTCCGCAGCGAGGCCGAGCATGCGCAGGACCATCTCCGCCAGGTCGGAGGCGGCCTCGTCGCCGTCGAGGTCGGGGCGGGCCAGCCGGAGCGTCACGAGGGACATGAGGGTGCCGCCCACGGCCGACAGCGCGGTGGTCGCGTTGGCGCAGTCGAAGCGACCCGAGGCGATGCCGATCTCGAGGTCGCGCAGCGCTCGCGGGGCGAGGCCGCGGTCGGAGTGGATGTAGGCCAGACCGCGGTCGCGCAGGATTCGCATGAGTTCCGGGTGGGAGTCGGCCATCCGGGCGGTGAGCCGGAAGCCCGCCGCGACCAGCTCGGCCGGGTCGTCGATGCCTTCCACGCGCTCGTCGACGACCTGCCCGAACTCCTCCAGGGCGTCCGTCACCGCCGCGTCGAACAGCTCCGTCTTGGACTCGAAGTGGTTGTAGAAGGAGCCGAAGCCGACATCGGCGCGCTCGGCGATGGCCTGGATGCTTGCGCTCGTGTCCCCGGTTTCCGCGAGGATCTGCCGGGCCGCGCGGACGAGCGCCTGGCGGGTCTCGGCACGGCGTCGCTCGAAGCGGTTCTTGGGCGGGGCTGACGTCGGCATGCGGCCCAGTGTAACCGCCGCAAGGATGACACTGCCATTACTGATGCGATCCTCAATACTTCGGCTTCAGCCTATTGACGATGAGGTTCGGCAAAGCTGATGATTTCCTCATTACGGCAGTGTTGCTTGGAGGACACCATGTCCCACATCCCCGTTAACAAGGGCGGTCCTCTGACGCCCCACCAAGACCTCCACAGTGAGCAGGGCGCCCTGCGCGGTGAACACCCCGGACGAGCCCGGAACCCCGTGATCAAAGTGGCGGACCTGGCCTGGCTGGAGTTCGAGAAGCCGGACCTGGACCGGGCCGAGGTCTTCGCCCGCGACTTCGGGTTCGCGATCGCCGCACGCACCGAGGAGGCACTCTGGCTGCGCGGCACCTTCGCGGGCCCACCCTGCATGGTCATCCGGCGTGGGCATGCGTCCCGCTTCGTCGGGCCGGCGTTCCGCGCGGCCGAGCGCAATGACCTCGACCGGCTGGCCGCAGCCACCGGCACTACCGTCCGGGACATCAACGTGCCCGGCGGAGGGAAGTCGGTCTCGCTGCTCGACCCCTCCGGCCTCCCGGTCCGCGTCGTGTACTGCGGCGAGCCGCTGCCCGCGCTGCCGGAGCAGGAGCCGCTGATCCTGAACTTCGGCACGGACCACCGTCGTACGAACGCCACCCAGCGCCCTCCCCGTGAGCCGTCCCGCATCCAGCGGCTCGGCCACGTGGTGCTGGAGACGAGGACGTTCACCCGCACCCTGGACTGGTACCTGGACGTCCTCGGCATGATCGTTTCCGACTTCCTGTTTCTCGACGGGCAGCGCGGGCGCGGGCCGACCATGGCGTTCATCCGCTGTGACCAGGGCAGCCTGCCGGTCGACCACCACACTCTCGCCCTGCACCTGGGGCCCGGCACCGGGTACGTCCACTCCGCCTACCAGGTCACCGACCTCGACTCGATCGCCGCCGGCGGCGAGTACCTCGCCGAGCGCGGATACCGGCGCAGTTGGGGCATCGGCCGGCACATCCAGGGCAGCCAGCTCTTCGACTACTGGCGCGACCCCGACCACTTCATGCTGGAGCACTTCGCCGACGGCGACCTGTTCTCCTGCGACCTCGAACCGGGGTGGGCGCCGATGTCCGCGAGCGGCCTGGCCCAGTGGGGCCCGCCCGTCACGCGTGACTTCCTGGGCGCGAGCCCGTCCCCGGCCAAGTTGCGCGAGGTCATGAGGGCCCTGCGCGACGACAACGAACTCGACCCCGCACGCCTGCTGGGCCTGATGAAAGCGATGAGCTCATGAGCACCAACGTCCTGCGCACCACCGACGGCTGGTGGGTCGTCCGCGACGAGCGGGCCGTCCGCATCGACACCAAGGCCGTCACCACCGCCGAGTTGCTCGCCGACCGGGACGCGGTCAGCGAAGCCGCCGCCTCCACCGACAGCGGTACGCCCGTCGTCGACCTGGTGGCGCTGCCTCCGGTCACCACCCCGTGCCGGGTGGTCGCCCAGATGGTCAACTACCGCAGCCACGCCAAGGACTCCGGCTTCACCGGCGACATCCCGCCCACCTTCTTCCGGAAGGCGTCCGGCTCGGTCAGCGGTCCTCACGACGCAATCGTCCGCCCGTCGCACGTGAAGTTCCTCGACTACGAGGTGGAACTCGGCCTCGTCATGGGCGCGCCCCTGCCGGTGGGCACCGTCGTGGAGGAGCAGGAACTGCCGCGCTACGTCGCCGGGCTGGTCCTCACCAACGACGTCAGCGCACGCGACGTGCAGCTGACCAAGACCCAGTTCTACGAGAGCAAGTCGTACCCGACCTTCACACCGACGGGCCCGTACCTGGCGCTGCTGGAGCCCGAGGACTTCGCCCATCTGCTGAACCTGCGGCTGCGGCTGAACGTCAACGGCGTACCGCGTCAGGATCGCACGCTCGCCGACATGATCGTACGGCCCGCGCAGGCCCTCACCCTGCTCGCCCGCTTCCAGACCCTCGACCCGGGCGACCTGCTGCTGACCGGCACCCCCGGCGGCACCGCATTGAAGGCCCCGCCCGCACCGGTCGCGAAGATCAGTGCGCTGCTGCCGCCCGCGGTGAAGTGGAAGGCGTTCTTCAAGGGCCAGGCCAAGAACCCGCGTTACCTGCGTGACGGTGACCTCATCACCGCCACGATCGCCACCCCCGACGGGCGGATCGACCTCGGTGAGCAGCGCACCGCCGTGGCGGACGCGAGGTGAGCGCCGAAGCCCGGCGACCGGTGGTGATCATCGGCGCGGGACCGGTCGGGGTCACGGCCGCCCTCCTGCTCGCCCGGCACGGGGTGCGCAGCCTGCTCCTCGAACGCCACCGGGACATCTACCCGCTGCCACGCGCCGTCGTCGCGGACGACGAGATCTGCCGGATCCTGCAGAGCGTCGGAATCCACGAGGAGTTCGCAGCCGTCTCGCGCCCGGCGCCGGGCCTGCGGCTCCTGGATCCCCGGCGCCGCCTGATCACCGAGTTCCCGCGATCGCTGCATGGCCACCACGGCTTCGCGCAGACCAACATGTTCGACCAGCCCGAGCTGGAGCGCCTGCTACGGCGCGCCTTGGCGCGCCGCCCCGAATGCGAGCTGTGGAGCGGCGTGGAGGCCGTGTCCGTCACGCAGCCCGCCGACGGGACGGCTCCGGTGCGGGTGACCTTCCGCCGCGACGGCAGCGACGAGGAGGAGCACCTGTGGGCCGACGCCGTCCTCGGCTGCGACGGAGCGGGCAGCCTCACCCGTGACGCCATCGGTGCCGCCTGGGAGGACCTGCACTTCGAGGAGAGCTGGCGGGTCATCGACGTGCGCACCAGCCGCCGGGTGAACAGCTGGGAGGGAGCCGAGCAGATCTGCTGCGCCACCCGTCCGGCCACCTACATGCGGGTCGGCGAGGACCGCTACCGCTGGGAGTTCCGGCTGGACGACGACGAGAGCCTGGACGGCGCGGAGGGCCGGGAGCGCCTGCGCGAGCTGGTCGCCCCTTGGGTGGATCTGCCGTCCGACGGGCCGGAGGGCGACGACTTCGAGGTGATCCGGCAGGCCCAGTACACCTTCCGGGCCCGCCTCGCCGACCGCTGGCGCCAGGGGCGCGTCTTCCTGCTCGGCGACGCCGCCCACCTCACCCCGCCCTTCATCGGGCAGGGCCTGTGCGCCGGCCTGCGCGACGCCTACAACCTCACCTGGAAACTCGCCCGCGTCCTCCAGCAAGGCACGGACGAACGGCTGCTGGACACCTACGAGCACGAACGCAAGCCGCACGCCCGCCACATGATCCGTCTCGCAGTCTCCGTCGGCTGGGCCATGACCGGCGGACAGGACCGCGGCGCGGCCATCCGCCGGGCCGTGGTGGGCGCGGCCTGCCGCATCCCCGGCGTGACCGCGGCGGTGAGCCGCGACCTCAGCCCCGCACTGACCGCCGGCCCACTCGTACGGCGTCACCCCCGGCTGACCGGCCGTGCACTGGCCGGCACCTTCTGCCCGCAACCCTGGGTGATCGTCGACGGCAGGCGAGAGCGCCTGGACGACATCCTCGGGGACTCCTTCGCCGTGCTGACCGCCGTACCGCCCACGGCACGGATGACGGGCTTGGCCACGGCCCTGGGCGCATCCGTGATCCATGTCGGCGACCTGGACGACGACGGCACGCTGGCCGCCTGGCTGTCACGCGGCCGGGCGGACGCCGTCCTCCTGCGCCCCGACCGCGTCGTGATGGACACCGTGCCCACCGGCACCGGCGACTTCACGGGCACCGCCGCCTGGGCTCCCCTGCTGCACACGGCCCGCCGCCCCGCCGAAGCCCGGCCTGCACCCTGACGAGGAACACCACACCATGACCACCCCGCACTCCACGCCCTGTCCGGAGCCCTTCCTGCCGCCCGACCCCCAAGCGGCCGCCGGCAGCCGCATCGCGGACTTCGCCCGCTGGGCCGCCCGACAGCAGGGCGCCGAAGGGATTCCGGACCCGACCGACTACCAGGCCCTGCACCACTGGTCCGTCACGGACCTGGAAGGCTTCTGGGCCGCGGTGTGGGAGTACTTCGACATCGACTCCACCACTCCGTACGAGCGGGTGCTGGCCGAAGAAGCCATGCCCGGCGCCCGCTGGTTCCCCGGCGCCACCCTCAACTACGCCCACCACGCACTGCGCAACCTGCACCCCGACGCCCCCGCGATCACCGCACTGGACGAGACCGGAGCCGCCTACGAGATCACGGGCCGGCAGCTCCGCGCCCAGGTCGCCTCCGTCGCGGCCACCCTGCGCGAACTGGGCGTCGGACAGGGCGACCGGGTGGTCGGCTACCTGCCCAACACCCCCCACGCCGTCATCGCCTTCCTCGCCACCGCCAGCCTGGGCGCGGTGTGGTCGGTATGCGGCCAGGACTACGCACCCAAAGCCGCCGCCGACCGCTTCGCCCAGCTCGAACCCACGGTGCTCATCACCGCGGACGGCTACCTCTTCAACGGCACCCGCCACGACCGCCGCGCCGCCTCCCGCGACCTCGCCGCCGCCCTTCCCACGCTCAAGGCCACGGTCCTCGTGGATCACCTGGGCCTTGCGTGGCCCGCGACCCGGGCCGCGAGGCTGACGGTTCCCTGGGAGGACGCGGCCGGCCGCACCGAGTACCTCACCATCACTCCGGTGCCGTTCGACCACCCGCTGTGGATCGTCTTCTCCTCCGGCACCACCGGACTGCCCAAAGGCATCGTCCACGGCCACGGAGGCGTCCTGCTGGAACACCTCAAGACCCTCGGCCTGCACAGCGACCTGGGCGTCGGGGACCGCCTGCTGTGGTACACCACCACCCACTGGATGATGTGGAACCTGGTCGTCTCCACCCTGCTGACCGGTGCCGCCACCTGCACCTACGACGGCAGCCCCGCGCCGGTGGCGCGCCCGGACATCCTGTGGGAGCAGGCGGCCCGCCACAAGGTCACCGTCTTCGGCACCAGCCCCCAGTACCTGCTGGCCATGGCCAAACTGGGCATCGAACCCTCCGCACACGACCTGTCGGCCATCCGCGTCATCGGCTGCACCGGCTCCGCCCTGCCCGCCTCCGCCTACCCCTGGGTCCGCGACCACGTCGGCGCAGGGGTCCAACTGGCCTCCACCAGCGGCGGCACGGACGTCGTCTCCGGCTTCGCCGGCAGCGCACCCACGGCCCCCATCTGGGCGGGAGAGCTGTCCGCCCCCAACCTGGGGGTGGCACTGGCCGCATACGACGAGGAAGGCTCTCCCGTAACCGATCGGGTGGGTGAACTCGTCGTCACCCGGCCCATGCCGTCCATGCCGCTGTACTTCTGGAACGACCCCGACGGCAGCCGCTACCGCGACGCCTATTTCTCCGCCTACCCGGGCGTGTGGCGGCACGGCGACTGGATCACCCACACCTCCCACGGCTCGGTCATCGTCCACGGCCGCTCCGACGCCACCCTCAACCGCAACGGCGTACGCCTGGGCAGCGCCGACATCCACGACATCGTCGAACACCTCCCCGAGATCACCGAGGCCCTCGTCATCGGCGCGGAGGAACCCGACGGCGGCTACTGGATGCCGCTCTTCGTGGTCCTCGCCGACGGGGTCGGTCTGGACGAGTCCCTGTGTGAGAAGATCCGCGACGCGATCCGCACCGGCGCCTCCCCCCGCCACGTCCCCGACGAGATCCTCGCCGTACCGGCCCTCCCGCACACGAAAACCGGCAAGAAGCTCGAGGTCCCCGTCAAGCGCCTCCTCCAGGGCGCACCCGCCGACCAGGTCCTCAACCCCGCGGCGGTCGACAACCCCGACCTGATCGCCTACTTCGCCCGGTTGGGCGCAGAGCGCACCAAGCAGTCAGCACACGACATGTGACTGACGACCAAAGACTCGGCTCCAACAGAGCCTGCCCCGACGCGTGCTGCCAGGGCGGAGATCCCGCCCAGGCACCGCACCATCCGCAACACCGATGTAAGAGAGAAACCGTGAGCATCACCGACCGCGCACCGCAGGCCCTCGACCTCCTCGACGACGCCGGGCGAAAGCTGCTGTTCACCGAAGCCCGCACCGCGAACGCCTTCACCGCGACGGCCGTCACCGACGACGAACTCGCCTCGATCTGGAAACTCGCCCGCTGGTCGCCGAGCGCCGCCAACGGCCAGCCCCTGCGTGCGCTCTTCGTGCGCACCAACGAGGGCAAGGAGCGACTGGTCCGGCATCTCGACGAAGGCAACAAGGCCAAGACGCTTCAGGCTCCGGCCGTGGCGGTCCTGGCGTACGACGTCGACTTCCACGAGCAGATGCCGACCGTCTTCCCGGCCCGCGGCGAGATGCTGCGAACGGCGTTCGCCGACCAGAAAGAGAAGCGCGAGACCATCGCGTCCTACAACTCGGCGCTGCAGACCGGGGTCTTCCTGCTCGCGGTGCGCGCGGCGGGGCTCGCGGCCGGCCCCATGGCGGGCTTCGACAGGGCCGGCGTGGACGAGGAGTTCTTCGCCGGTACCAGCTGGCGTTCGCATCTGGTGGTCAACATCGGTCACCCCGGTGCAGACCCGTGGTTCCCGCGACTGCCCCGCGTACCCGTCGAGGACGCCGTCGCCTGGGCCTGACGGCACTCTCGCCGTCTGGCCGCGCGGGATTCGAAGTCCGAGCACCCGAGGGTGGTCGGCTCAGAAGTAGAGGCGCCATGCCGGGGGCGCCGTTGCTCTCGTGAGTACCGGCGCTCAGGCGCGGCACGCCATCGACAGCTCGGCTGCACTTCGACCGGGGAGGCCGCGAGAAGAACCCCATCACTCCGCAGCGGGGAGAGCCCGAGGGCGCGGAGGTCACGCTCGGTTCCAGCGCTGGTCGGCGCTGCGTCGGCGAAGTCGGTCGATGTGTCGGGCGACATCATCGACACGCGCCGCGAGGTCAGGGTGGTCGGACGCAAGGTATGTGGCCTGTACCCGCTGCTCGCCCGTGCACCCGGGCTGTCCGGGGCGTATGCGCAGGTAGCGGCGTTCGGCGGCCTGACGAGTGGAGACGCCGAGGGGGTGGGCGAGGTCGGCCCAGCTGACGCCCGCGTCCCGGGCCGCTTCGATCAGGCCCGGTTCCCATTCGGCGAGTTGATCGCGTGCTTCGCGGAGCAGCAGGAGCGCTGCGAGCGTCTGCTCCGAGCTGGTCCGGCCGGGGTCGGGTTGCTCCTCGTCCCGCGTTGTCCGGGCGGTGTGCAGGGCCTCGTCAACGGGCATGTGGCCTCCGACACGGGTGTCGTCATCTCGACGACTGTCTGGGCATGTTCGGCTGTGCGACGGACGCCGCGATCGCCGGCGTGGAACACCATGTCGCACGAGTCCGCGACAGCAACTGGCAGAGAGGACCGGTTGCCACAGGCTCCGCTCGACGCACGGTTTCTCCGCCGCTTCGGTCATGGCTCGATCAGGATCGCACCAGAGATCGCGGCACCTTGATGTTCCGTGAGCGCAGCCATTCGCCGAGCGCTTTGGCCTGCGAGTCGAGCCGCAGTGTCGAGGTCGCGCCGGTCCCGAGCAGTCCTCGAATGAGGAAGTTGACCGCGCCCAGGTGGGGGAGTTCGTAGCGTGAGATCTCCAGTTCGCGCGTTTCGGGAAGAAGGCGCCGCACCTCGTCGATGGTGAGGGTGGACTTGAGCCAGTCCCATGCCTCACGGTCGCGTACCCAGACGCCGAGGTTCGCGTCGCCGCCCTTGTCGCCGGAGCGGGCGTGCACGATCTCACCGAGTGGGGCGACGATGAGTTCGTCCGTCCGCGGTGCAGGCACCGATTGCGGGAGCGCCGGCTCGGCCCGCGGCGTCACCTCGCCACCGGTGTCGTCCGGGTTGCCGGGGGCGATGGTCTCCGTCGTGCCGTCGTGGTGATGGACCGTGTGATGGAGCGTCCGCTGGTCGAGCAGTGCGGGCCAGTAGACACCGAACGCGGACCCCGGTTGCGGAGGGCCGAGGGCGTACAACCCGGGGTAGCTGGACAGGGCCAGTTCCACCACGCGCGAGGAGAAGGCGCGCCCGGCCGCTTGCTGCGTCCCCTGCACGGTGATCCTGAGCAGCTCGGTTCCCGCGTTCTGGGTGTCGGGGTCGTGCTGGGCCTGCCCGATGCGCTCGACGGCGACCGCGTCGAGGCCGTCGGCGGCCGCGGCGTAGCGGTGGACGAATCGCTCGACCAGGGCGGCCTTCGCGTCGAGGTCCGTGCCGGTGAGCGCGAGGATCGCGCTGTTCGTCCAGCCTCCCACCCCTGTGATCGCGACCTTGGTCGTCTCGGGTGGCGCCGAGCCCCGCACGCCGCTGATCCGGACGCGGTCCTCGCCGAGGCCGGTCAGCGTGGCGGTGTCCAGGTGGGCGGTCACGTCCGGGTTGAGATAGGCGGGCTCACCGATCTCGTAGAGCAGTTGGGCGGTGACCGTGTCCGGGGTGACCGTGCCGCCGGTGCCTGGGTTCTTGGTGATCACCGAGGAGCCGTCCGCGGCGATCTCGGCGATCGGGAACCCCGGCTCCATGAGGTCGGGGACAGTACGAAACCCGGAGAAGTTGCCGCCGGTCGCCTGTGGCCCGCATTCGATGACGTGTCCGGCGGCGACCGCGCCGGCCAGGGCGTCGTGGTCGTCAGGCGTCCATCCCCACCACCAGGCGGCCGGTCCGACGACCAACGAGGCGTCGGTGACGCGGCCGGTGACGACGATGTCGGCGCCGTTGCGGAGGGCGCGCGCGATGCCGAATCCGCCCAGGTAGGCGTTGGCCGTCAGCGGCTGGTGCGGCCAGTCCGACAGCGGCTGACCGGTCGTCAGGTGGGGCAGGGTATGGCCCGCTTGCCGCAGACCGTCGAGGCTGCCGAAGACGTCGTCGCCCTCGATGTGGGAGACCCGCAGGTCGTGACCGTGGCGTGCGACCAGTTCACGGGTCGCGGCGGCCAGCCCGGCGGGGTTGAGTCCTCCGGCGTTGACCACGAGCCTGATCCCGTTCGCGACGAGGTGCTCGAGCGCCGCGTCGAGGTGCTGCAGGAAGGTGGTCGCGTACCCCTTCGTGTTGTCCTTGGCGCGCGCCTTGCCGAGGATCAGCATCGTGACCTCGGCGAGGTAGTCACCGGTGAGGACGTCGATGCCGCCCGCTCGGGCCATGTCGGCCATGGCCGATGCCCGGTCGCCGTAGAAGCCGGAGCAGTTCCCGACGCGGAGGGGACGCTGCCCCGGTACTGATGCTGACGTCATGCCGACTCTTTCGGTGTAGAGGTGCCAGGACCGCCGGTGTTCCCGGTCCTGCTGACCCGTACCGTCCCTTCGAACCCCGCCTCGCCGGAGGGGTGCTCCTCGACCAGCTCAAGGGTCATGCGGTCACCCTCGACCTGCGTCACCCGGGCGGTGTAGACCAGGTCGGCCGGCGCATAGGCCGGCTTGCGCAGGCGGTAGACGACCTTCGTCACGCGCCACTCCGGTCCGAGACCCTCGGTGACGCAGCGCAGGGCGAGCGCCGCCCGCAGGTGGGAGTGCAGCACGACAGAGCCGTGGCCCTCCTCGCGTGCATAGCGGTCGTCGAAGTGGATGCGGTGCGGGTTCCAGGTGACCGCGCTGTAGCGGAACAGCTGAAAGGGCGTGGCCGTGTGCTTGAGCCGGGGGAGCATGTCCCCGGCCTGGAAGCTGATGGACACTACGACTCCTGCAAGGGGTTGCGCAGTACGACGGTGCGCCGGTTGCGATTGAGGACGGCACCCTCGGCGGACATGAACGTGTTGATGGTGGTGACGAACACGCAGGTGCCGGAGCGGGTCTGTTTGGGGGTGACCGCCTCCAGGGTGGCCTCGAGGACCACCTCCGTCCCCGCGGTCACGGGAGAGACCAGCTCCATCTCCTCGCCGGCGCCCATCACACGCAGCCCCAGGTCGCCGTCACCGAGGGGTATGTCACCGCCGACGGGAGTTCCGTCGGGCTGGAGCTGCGCCTCCGGGGTGCCGATGCCCCACTCCACGATCGCGGCGAGCATGTTCGGTGGCGCCACGACATCCGCGTACCCGGCCGAGCGAGCGGCCACCGCGTCGTAGTGGACCGGGTCCGTGGCGCCGATGGTCAGTGCGTAGCGGCCGATGGTCGCCGCGTCCAGCGTGCCGAGGCTCCGGCGGGTGAGGACGTCTCCGGTCCGCGGCTGGGTCTGGGCGTAGTACTCCGCCAGCGGAGTGCCGGGTTCAGGTGTGGACATGCCTCGGATCCTCACCGTTGATCTGGGTGCCGGCTTTGCCGGCCGCATTCGCGTGACCGGGAAGCTCCGCGAGAACCTCCCGGGTCGACCGGCCCAGCGGCGGCGCGGTCCGCAGCGGGCCCACCGGTGAGTCGCTGAGCCTCAGGGGGCATCCTGGGACCGGTACCCGGCCCCTGGCCGGGTGCTCGACGTACTGGATCATGCCGCGCTGGATCAGATGCTCGTCCGAGTCGACCTCGCGGATCGACTTCACCGGCGCGCAGGGCACACCGGCGGCCTGCAGGTCCCGCACCAGCTCGGCACGTGTCCGGGTCCTGGTGCGGGAAGAGACCTCTTCGTCGACCGCGTCGATGTGGGCGACCCGGTCCTTCTGCGTGCGGAACCTGGGGTCGTCGATCAGCTCGGGCCGGCCGAGCGCGGTCGCCACGCCGCGCCAGTGCCGCTCGGCGATGCAGATGATCGCCAGCCATCCGTCGCTGGTCCGGTAGATGTTGTACGGCGCGACCGCCATACCCGTATGCCGGTTCCCGGTGCGCTCGGGAAGCTGCCGCTCGGGGTGGTTGTGCAGGCCACCGAGGCTCGATGCCAGCATCGGGTAGATGGTGTCGTGCATCGAGACCTCGACGACCTGCCCCCGTCCCGTGCGCTCGCGCTGGAACAGGGCCGCGCTGATCGCCCCGAACAGGTGGATGCCGCCGGAGAAGTCCACGAACGCGGCGCCGGCCTTGGTCGGCGGCCCGTCGGGCACTCCGGTGGCCGAGGCGCTTCCGGACATCGCCTGCACGGTGATGTCCATGGCCGACATGTGGGCGTATGGCCCCGTGGACCCGTAGCCCTTGCCGCAGGCCACGATCAGCCGCGAGTTGTGTTCGAGGAGCCGCTCCGGGCTGAGCTGGAGGCGCTCCATCGTGCCCGGCGCGTAGTTCTCGATGAGCACGTCGGCGGTCCCGACCAGATCGAGGAGCGCCTGGCGACCGGCGTCGGTCTTCAGGTCGAGCACCACACTGCGCTTGTTGGAGTTGAGCATCACGAACTCGTGGGACTCGATGGGCTCGTGCGAGCGGAAGCGCAGTGGCTCACCGCCGGGTGGCTCGACCTTGATGACGTCGGCGCCCAGTTGTGCGAGCAGGAGCCCGCAGTAGGGGCCGTTGTAGATCTGGCCCAGTTCCAGGACCCGGATGCCGTCGAACGCCGGTCGCATGGCTGCTCCCCTGCCGATCAGGACTTGATCACGCCGGCGGCGCCGCCGTGGATGTAGCCGACCGGTCCGGTGCCCTGCGCCGCAGCCGCGGTCTCGGTCAGGTGCTGGAGGGTCACCGCGTCCATGACCGAGTGGAAGGTGCCGTCCTCGTTGAAGCTGACCTGCGCACCCTCGATCCAGGCCAGGGCAACGGTGTCCTCGGTGTTGTCCTCGGGGGTGTAGAAGGTGTGCACCGAGCCGCCGGGCTCGTACAGGTAGGAGCCCGCCGTCTGCGGCTGGTCGGGGTACTCGCGGTACAGCCAGCGGCCCTGGATCGTCCACACCTGAGCCGTACCGGTGTGGTAGTGGATCGGCAGCTCGACACCGGGTGCCAGGGTGGACAGGAAAACCCACTCGCCGCGCTCGGGGTCCAGGCGCAGCGTCTGGATGTGAATGCCGGGGGCGACAAGATCCTTGAACAGCGGGATCTGGTCGATGTTGACGGTCAGAAGCTCACCCTGCGGCAGAGAGACGAGCGGCAGCGGCGCGCGGCCGCCGTACGTGCTGATCACCGTGGGAGACGCTGGTGTGGTCATGTTCGGGCCTTTCGGTGTAAATGCCGATCTTCCGGACATGCAACGTGCGAGGGGTACGGGGATGCAGCGTACGTATTTACGTATGTCGCACCGGATTTCCGTACGCCACGTGACGCTACGATGCCCCACGCCTCCGTGACAAGACTCGTGCGCAGAGTTATGGCGGACGGGACGGTGCTAGCATCAGCCGCATGCCCGTCCGCCCGCATCGCACGGTTGACCGAGTGATCGGGATCCTTGAAGCCGTGGCCCAGAGCCCGCAGGGCGTGACACTGGCTGAGCTGGCAGCCACCCTGGAGGCGGCGAAGAGCTCCGTTCAGGAGCTGACCAACGGCCTTCTCGCCCGCGGCTATCTCATAGAGGACGACCGCCGGTTCCACCTCGGACCAGGGCCCTTCGTCCTCGCCGCGCGCGCGAACAAGCTGGCCGCCCTTTCACTCGATCACAACTTCCTGGCCGAGTTGAGCAGGATCCTCGGCTGCACCGTCCTCGCCGGGGTGCGCGTCGGGGACGCCCTCGTCTACACCGACCACGCCGGTCAGGAGTCACCAGGCCTGACCTTCGTCGCGCGCACCCACGCCCGCCGCCCCCTCTACACGACCGCTGCCGGTAAGACGCTGCTCGCCCATGTCCCCGACGAGGAGATGTACCGGCTCCTGGAGCTGGCCAGTGCCGAGCAGACAGGAGAGGTCCGGCAGTTCCTCGCGGAGCTGCCCGAGATCCGCTCCCGCGGACTCGCCTTCAACCGCGGAGTCACGTTCAAGGATGCTTTTGCCGTGGCCACGCCCCTGTTGGCATCCGACGGCAGTCCGATAGCGGCGATCAGCGCAGCGATCGACCCCGCAGAAGCGGATCGTCTCGACGACGTCGGTGAAGAGCTCAAAAAGGCAGTCGCCGTTCTCGGCCCCCAGTACGGGCCCAACCGCGCTTGATCCCCCTGTGCGGGTGCGCGGCCCGGCTGTCGCCCTCCGGCGCGGTCCAGCCGTCGCGGCAGCGCCGACGCGGGCCTCAGTAGATCTTCACCAGCAGGAGGGCCGAGTCGTCGGCGCGGTCTCCTGATGGCTGGGCGTGGGCGAGACGTGTGTCGGCGACGTCGTCCAGCGGGCCGGTGGCTTTGGAGAGCGCTGTCGCGAGGTCGGCGGGGGCGGTTTCGTGGTCGCTGCCGGGGATTTCGATGAGTCCGTCGGTGTAGAAGCCAGGAGGGTGCCGGGGGACAGAGGGACGTCGTGGTGGGGTACTCCGCGCCTTGGGGCTCCAGTGACCACGCGTGTACGCAAGGGCGACGGGCTGACCAAACCCCTCCCCGCGGTGACATGCGCGGCCCTGGTCGCCTGGTATCTCGCACTCCTCGCCGGCCTCTGACCCGTTCCTGGAAACTGTCGGCGGCCACGCGTCCTGTTAGCGAGCCCACGGCGGGGCTGGCAGACTGAATCTGTGGTTCCGCTGACGGTCGCGGCGGATCAGATCGCGTCCTCATCGCTTACCGGCGCCAGTGTGGTGTCAGCCTGTGCACTGCTCTTCACCGTCGCGTCTTTCTGGTGGCTCAACGCCCGACAGGGACGCCTGAAGGCGTGGGAACCTCACGCCTTCGCGGCGATCGTCCACGGTTCCACGGCACGCCTACGACTGCCGCTCATCCTGCACAACACCGGTCCCAAACCGATCGTCGTACAGGACATCATCTTGACCTTCCCAGATGAGCCCGCCTCTCATCTGCCGCTCCTGTGGGTGTTCTCCCCGTCCCAGCTCCAACCGGGGCCGGACGAGGAGACGAAGCTGCCGGCCGGCTTCGTCGTGCCCGGCAGAGAAGCGCAACAGCTCTTCATCGAGTTCGAGGCACCGTTCTCCGGATTCCTCCCGGAGGCCCGTGACTACAAGGCCCAGATACAGGTGCGGGTCGGCCACCGCAAGGGCTGGCGTCCCCTGCTGACGTTCATCCTGAGGGCCGCCAACATCATCGATCCAGATCACTACACCGTCTACAACAACGCACCGCTCGAGCTGACGAAGGAAGACCAGAAAAGAGCGGACGCTGCACTTCTCGAACTGCTGGAAGAGCACGGGGACGGCTCCCCTCCGGGCGGCAGGAGGCAGGGACACCCTCCGAATGACGAAGGTGACGCCGACACGAGCCGCTGACATCGCCGTCCGTCCTCTGACGTGGACAGCGGTGGCACCGGCCCCGGCGGTGCCACCACAGCCACCACAGCCACCACACCGATCACTCGCGCCAGCCGACGCAACCGGCCGCCGCGAGGTCGAGCGCGATGTCCGTGATCATGTCCGCCTGGCCGCCGACTGTCCTGCGCCGGCCGGCTTCGACAAGGATCGCCCGGGCGTCCAGGCCGTGACGGCGCGCCGCGGCAACGGCGTGCCGGAGGAAACCGGAGTACACGCCCGCGTACCCGAGGGCGAGCGTCTCGCGGTCCACCCGCACCTAGCGCACACCCGCAAGGACCTGCCGTCCGATTGCCCCGGCAGCACTGCTGAACCAGGCGTCGTCAACCACACCGCACATGACTGGCCGTTCATATGGACATGGATTTCATTTCCATCTACGGTGGAGCGTGCCGACCCGGCACGAGCCACACAGGGGGTGATGCGCCATGGGCGGCCGGACGACCCGACAACGCAAGGCGGTCACGCGGGCACTCGCGGGCTGCCAGGACTTCGTGTCGGCCCAGGACTTGTACGCCCTGCTGGTGGCCGGTGACCACGCGATCGGCCTGACCACCGTCTACCGCGCCCTGCGCGAGCTGGAGGCGGTCGGCGGCGTGGACGTCGTACGCGACGAGGCCGGCGGGCGGCTCTACCGGCTGCGCCCGGCCGACGGGCACCGCCACTACCTGATATGCCGCGGCTGCGGCCGCAGCCGGCCGGTGGACTCCGGGGTCGTGGAGGAGTGGGCGGGCCGGATCGCCGCCGCGACCGGCTTCACCGCGGTGGAGCACACCGTCGAACTCACCGGCGTCTGCGCCGACTGTCTGCCCCACACCGACGGAGGCCGGCCGTCCAGGGACGGAGATGAAGGAGAGGAACAGCCATGCCACTGGGATCGCGGCCCGGGCCTCCGGGGCCCAGTCCGCAGCTGCGCGAGCTGAAGGAGACCGTGCGTACCCTGCTCGATCTCGACGACGACACCGCCGTCCTGATCCGCCAGCTCGCCTGCACCGAACCGGGCTGCCCGCCGCTGGAAACGGTCGTCGTCGTGCTGCCGATGGAGGGCGACGCCAGCCGCTGGACGCTGCACCGCCCCGCCGACCACATCACCGAGGACGACCTGCGGGCCGCCCTCCTCGCCACACCCGAACAGCACGACTAGGAGACCGACTTGACCACCCCCGAACCCGGCGAGCCGCGCGCAGAACGGGTCCCCGTCACCGTCCTGACCGGCTTCCTCGGCTCCGGCAAGACCACCCTCCTCAACCGCATCCTCACCGAGAACCACGGCCTGAGGATCGCGGTCATCGAGAACGAGTTCGGCGAGGTCGGCATCGACGACGCCCTCGTCCTCGACGCCGAGGAAGAGATCTTCGAGATGAACAACGGCTGCATCTGCTGCACCGTGCGTGGAGATCTGATCCGCATCCTGGGTGCGCTGATGCGGCGCCGCGAGAAGTTCGACCACATCCTCATCGAGACCACAGGGCTGGCCGACCCCGCGCCCGTCGCGCAGACCTTCTTCATGGACGACGAGATCGCCGGCCAGCTGCGGCTGGACGCCATCGTCACCCTCGTCGACGCCGCCCACGTGCTCCAGCACCTGGACGAGGTCAAGCCGGAGGGCGTGGAGAACGAGGCCGTCGAGCAGATCGCCTTCGCCGACCGGGTCGTCCTCAACAAGACCGACCTGGCCGACGAGGAGGCCATCGGACAGGTCGTGCGCCGCATCCGGGCCATCAACGGCGGAGTACGGATCATCCCCGCACAGCACGCACGCATCAATCTCCACGAAGTGCTGGACGTGGGCGCGTTCGACCTGGAGCGGGTGCTCGCCGACGATCCCGCCTTCCTCACCGAGACCGAGCACCAGCACGACACCACCGTCACCTCGGTCGGCATCGAGCTGACGGGCGAACTCGACGAGGACCGGCTCAACTCCTGGCTCGGCCAGTTGCTCCGAACCAAGGGCGTCGACCTCTTCCGCTCCAAGGGCATCCTCGCCATCGCCGGAGCGCCCAGGCAGTACGTCTTCCAGGGCGTCCACATGCTGCTGGACGGCACCTTCGGACGCGACTGGCGCGAAGGCGAAGCCCGCACGAACAAGCTGGTGTTCATCGGCCGCAACCTCGACCGCGAGGCCCTCGAACGCGGTTTCGCCGACTGCCTGGCCACGGCGGGAGCGGCCGCGTGAGTACGACGGTTCAGTCCCCGCTCGCCTGGGAGGCCTGCGTCGACGACGCACCCGTCGCGCTGAGTGCGCGAGGTGATGTGGTCGCCGTCGCCGGGGCCGAGGGGACGGTGAAGGTCCTCGACGCGGCGATGGGCGCCGAGATCGGCGCGTTTGACCTTCCCGGAGGCGCACTCGCGGTCGCGCTCTCCCCGGATGCCGGGCACGTGGTGGCGACCGGCCCCCTGGGGTACGCCCTGTGGCGCCGCTCCGACGGGCGTACGACGGTGCGGGAGTCCGGCGCCTGGTCGGCCGCCGCCGCCTGGGCCGACGGCACACGGGTCGCGGTCGCCTCCGGCCGTCGCGCGCTCGTACTCGACACGGATGGCGACGAGTTGTGGCGCACGGAACCCGCCGCGTCCACCGTCACCGACCTCGCCTGGATGCGGCAGGGACGGCGCCTGGCCGTGGCGGCGTACGGCGCCGTGCGCTGCCACGAGCGGCACACCGAGAAGCCGGTCGCCACCTACCCCTACGTCGGCTCCCACCTCGCACTCGCCGTCGCGCCCACCGGGCGGTGGATCTGCAGCGGCAACCAGGACGCCTCCATCCATATTTGGCGTGCCCGCGACGGCGGCGAGCTGACCATGTCCGGCTACCCGGAGAAGGTCTCCCGCCTCGCCTTCGACGACACCGGCTTCTGGCTGGCCGCCGACGGCGCACCCGACGTGACCGTGTGGGACTTCTCCGGCAAGGGCCCGGAGGGCACGGCACCGCGCTCCCTGCGCTGCCATGAGACGGTCACCGCGCTCGCCTGGCGTCCGGGCGCGGCCGGGCATCTGGCCAGCGGCGGCGCCGACGGCACCGCAGCCCTGTGGCACGCCACGGCCGGGCGGCCGCAGGCACGCCTGCGGCCGGTGCGCGAGCTGGACGGCACCGGCGAGGCGGTCGCCGCACTGGCCTGGGCGGGCCCCCATCTGCTGGCCGTCGCCTGGCGGGACGGCCGGATCCGGACGTACGGCTTGCCGTCCCGGAACGCACTGTGAACCGGTCCGTGATCCGGGCGGCCTCTGCCCGGCCCTGCACGCTCGTCGTGTGCCGGGGCTGCTGCTGCGGCAACCCCCGCAAGCACCCCGGCACCGACCACGCCTGGCAACTGGAACGCCTGAGCGCCGGCGCGGCTCAGTACGGCTTCCAGGTCCGTACGACGGACTGCCTCGGCCCCTGCGACCAGGCCAACGTCATCGTCGTCCAGCCCTCCACCGCCGGGCGCCGGGCCGGAGGACGCGCCGTCTGGGTCGGCTTCGCCATGGACGACGACAGCACCGACGACCTGCTGAGCTGGGCAGCGCAGGGCGGACCCGGCATCGCCGAACCGCCCGCCGCCCTGGCCCTCCAGCTCATCCGCCCGCCGCGCGAGGCCCGCGCCCGTGCACGCCGATGAGCTCGACGCCGACGGCCGCGACGTCCTCGCGGCCGCCCGGCTCGACGAGGCCACCGCCGCCTCCGTCGCCACAACGCTCCAGGCCCTGGCCACACCGTCCCGCCTGCTGATCCTCACCACCCTGCGGCAGCGCCCGTACCCCGTCGGCGAACTCGCCGCCGTCATCGGCATGGAACAGTCCGCCGTCTCCCACCAACTGCGCCTGCTGCGCGCCCTCGGTCTGGTCACCGGCCGCCGCGACGGCCGGCGCATCGTCTACAGCCTCTACGACGACCACGTCGCCCGACTCCTCGACCAGGCCGTCCACCACATCGAGCACCTCCGCCTGGGCGTGCGCGACCAGCCCGTCAGTTGAGGTCGGCGACCTGCTGGGGCGCGGGGGCCGCGCGGAGCCGGTCGGGCAGCGTGCCGTCGTCGGGCATTCCGGCCCGCAGCCACGCCCCGATCGTCTCGGCGTCGGCTTCTGTCACCAGCGGACCGAGGCGTACGACGATCCCAGCGGGAGTGCGGTCGACCCCGCACGGCTGCACGGCGGCGTAGAGCCCGCGGCCCCTGCGGCAGTGCAGCACCTTCCCGAGGCAACCGGTGGAGACCATCACCCCGTGGGGGCACTGCTGGACCGTACGGCGCAGCTCGTCCATCGCCCGCCCTCTCGCGGCGGCACGGCATGAGCCGCAGACCACGAGGGTGAAAGGGCGACTCCGACGGCCGCCTGCGCTATCGCTCATCTCCGTGTCTCCTCCGTATGAGTGAAAGGGATCCCCTGTTCGCCGCCAGGGAAGCTCCAACACGCCGTATCCGACAGCAAGTTGAGGCTCGGGGGATTTGACAGCACCCGGCCGCACCACCAGCCTATGCTCATGACATCCATTTTCAATACGGGGGGTGGCTAGGCATGCGCGTTGCCTTCGTCGGCAAGGGCGGTAGCGGCAAGACGACCCTGTCGGCCCTCTTCTCCCGTCACCTGGCGCACTCGGGAGCGCCGGTCGTCGCGATCGACGGCGACATCAACCAGCACCTGGCCCACGCCCTGGGTCTCGACGAGGACGAGGTCTTCGCCGCCCCGCCGCTCAGTGCGCGGACCGGCGAGATCAAGGACTACCTGCGGGGCACCAATCCGCGGATCCCGTCCCGCGAGGCCATGGTCAAGACAACCCCGCCCGGACGCGGCTCCCGGCTGCTGCGGCTGCTCGGCGACGACGAGATCCACGGCCACCACGTCCAGGAGGTCGGCGGCGTACCGCTCATGGTGACCGGCGCCTTCGACGAGAGCGACCTCGGGGTGGCCTGCTACCACTCCAAGCTCGGCGCGGTCGAGCTGTACCTGAACCACCTCGTGGACGGCCCCGGCGAGTACGTCGTCGTCGACATGACCGCCGGCGCCGACGCCTTCGCCTCCGGGCTGTTCACCCGCTTCGACATGACGTTCCTGGTCGTCGAGCCGACCCGCAAGAGCGTCTCGGTGTACCGCCAGTACCGCGATCACGCGGCCGAGTTCGGCATTCCCATCGCCGCCGTCGGCAACAAGGTCACCGGCGAGGACGACCTGCTCTTCCTCAAGCAGCACGTCGGCGACGACCTGCTCGCCCACTGCGAGCAGTCCTCGTACGTCCGCGCCCACGAACAGGGCCGCGGCCACGGCGGGCTGGAGCCGCACAACACTCGCACCCTGGACCTGCTGCGCGCGACTGTGGACGCCCGCCCCAAGGACTGGGCCGCCTTTCAGAAGCACGCCGTGGACTTCCACCTGCGCAACGCCGCCGCCTGGGCCAACGAGGCCACCGGCCAGGACCTCGCCACCCAGGTCGACCCGGACTTCCGGCACGGCCCCGCATCACTGACCGCCTTCGCCTGACCCCACACCCCCCAAGACCAGAGCCTCAGAGAGCAAGAGAACAGGACAGCCCTTCATGTCACTCGACGTCTCCCCGCAGCTGCTCGCCGTAGCCGAGAACGGCGAGGTACGGGAGCAGGACTTCGTGGAAGCGGTGCGCACCTCCCTGCCGTACGCCTATGACCTCATCGCCCGCCTCGCGGAGGAACTGCGCTCCGGCACCACGGAGTTCGCCGACAACCAGACCCAGCCGCCCTCCGAGAAGGAGCGCGGCCAGCTCCTGCGCGCCCTGTCCAGCGACGCCATCCGGGGCAGCCTGGAACGCCACTTCGACATCGCCCTCGCCTTCCAGAACTGCCACCGCGTCGCCGCCTTCCACCCCGACGCGCGCGGCGGCGAGACCCACACCCGCTTCACCTCGCTGCGGGCGCAGATCCTCAACCAGTCGCCGGAGTACCGCGACTGCTGAACCACTGCCGCTCGCGACCGCCGGCTGCCGGAACCGGCGTTCGGTAATCAGGCCGGCCACGTCACCCCTTGGCGGCCGTCGCCCACCAGGACACGGTCCTCGTGAGCGACGGCCGCCAAGGCTTGTCGCGGCGGCATCCGCCGCACCCCCTGCCTGCGCAGTCCCCGGAGCAGTCGTACGTCCGGTCAAAAGATGGCAACGGTTTTCATCTGACATTGATCTGAAAATCATTTCCATCTAGCGTTGAAGTGTCGCCACGCAGCCGGCGCCTGTCCGTAGCGCGTCCGGTATCGCCCGAAGGAGCTCCCGCATGTCCACCGCCCCCGCCTCCCGTTCCGCCCGGCCGACCGCGAGGATCGCACTGGTCACCGCGACGGCCGCCCTGACGGCCGTGACGGCGACCGCCTGCTCGACCTCCTCCTCGCACACCACCGACACCGCCGCGACCGGCAGCGGCAGCGGCTCGGGCAAGACGATCCAGGTGGTGGCGGCCGAGAACTTCTGGGGCAGCATCGCCTCCCAGCTCGGCGGCAGCCACGTGAAGGTGAACAGCATCATCACCAACCCGGACACCGACCCCCACGACTACGAGCCGACCGCCGCAGACGCCCGCACCGTGGCCGGCGCCCAGTACACGATCGTCAACGGCATCGGATACGACGCCTGGGCCGACAAGCTGCTCGCCGCCAACCCCGGCAGAGGACGCACCCAGCTCAAGGTCGGCGACCTGGTCGGCATCAAGCCGGGCGGCAACCCGCACCGCTGGTACTCCCCGGACAACGTCCACCAGGTCATCGAGAAGATCACCGCCGACTACAAGAAGATCGACCCGGCCGACGCGGCCTACTTCGACCAGCAGAAGAAGACCTTCGAGACCAAGACGCTCGCCGGTTACAACAAGCTCATCGCCGATATCAAGGCGAAGTACGCGGGCACGCCGATCGGTGCCTCCGAGTCCATCGTCACGCCCCTCGCCGAGGGCCTGGGTCTGAAGATGCTCACCCCGGAGACGTTCCTGGACGCGATGAGCGAGGGCTCCGACCCCACGGCCAAGGACAAGGCCACCATCGACCAGCAGATCAAGAACAAGAAGATCAAGATCTACGTCTACAACTCCCAGAACTCCACGCCGGACGTGCAGGCGCAGGTCAAGGAGGCCAAGGCCCAGGGCATCCCGGTCGCCACGGTGACCGAGACCCTCGCCCCGGCCGGGGCCTCCTTCCAGCAGTGGCAGACCACCGAACTGCAGGGCATCGAGCAGGCCCTGGCCAAGGCCACCGGGAAGTGAACTGAAGCCATGAACCCGATAGCGAAGGCCCGCGAGGCCGTCACACACGCGGTGCCCACTGCGCCCACCCAGCGCAGCGGCGGTCACGAGGCGGTCGCGGGAGAGGGAAGCGGCCCGGTGGTCGCCCTGCGCGGGGCCGCCGTGCGGGTCGGCGGCCGGACCTTGTGGTCGGGGGTGGACCTTCGCATCGGGACCGGCGAGTTCACCGCCGTGCTCGGCCCCAACGGCGTCGGCAAGTCCACCATGATCAAGGTCCTGCTGGGCGCGCTGCCCGCGGCGGCCGGTGAGGTTCGGGTGCTCGGCGCCCGGCCCGGGCAGGCCAACGAGCGCATCGGCTATCTGCCGCAGCGCCGCAGCTTCGACGCCAATCTGCGGATCCGCGGCGTGGACGTGGTGCGCATGGGCCTGGACGGTGACCGGTGGGGGGTGCCGCTGCCCGTCCCGAGTGTGCGTCGGCGGGCCGCCCGCGCGCGGGTGGACGAGGTGATCGAACTGGTCGGAGCCTCGGCGTACGCGCACCGGCCCATCGGGCAGTGCTCCGGCGGTGAGCAGCAGCGGCTGCTGATCGCCCAGGCGCTGGTCCGACGCCCCGAACTGCTCCTGCTCGACGAGCCGTTGGACAGCCTCGACCTGCCCAACCAGAGCGCCGTCGCGGCGCTGATCGGGCGCATCTGCCACGCGGAAGGCGTCTCGGTGGTCATGGTCGCCCATGACGTGAACCCGATACTCCACCACCTGGACCGGGTGGTGTACCTGGCCGAGGGCGGCGCCGCCGCCGGCACACCGACCGAGGTCATCACCTCCGAGACGCTGACCCGGCTGTACGGCACTCCGGTCGAGGTACTGCGGACCTCGGACGGGCGGCTGGTCGTCGTGGGCCAGCCGGAGGCACCGGCCGTGCACACCGACCGGCACGACACCCCGGGGAGCGGTCATGCTGCTCGCTGAGACAGGGGCGCCGACCTGGTCGTGGAACCTCCTGGCCGACTTCCAGGACATGTGGTCCTACCCCTTCATGGTCAACGCGTTCCGCGCGGGCGCGGTCGTGGCCGTGGTCTCCGCGGTCGTGGGATGGTTCGTGGTGCTGCGGCGGCAGACGTTCGCCGCGCACACCGTCTCCGCCGTCGCCTTCCCCGGCGCCGCCGGGGCGCTCCTGCTCGGGTTCAGCGCGGTCTACGGCTACTTCACGCTCTGCGTGGCCGCCGCGCTGGTCATCGCCGCTCTGCGGGGTGGCGGTGAGCACGAGGAGTCGGCGCTGACCGGGACCGTGCAGGCGTTCCTGCTCGCGTCCGGGTTCCTGTTCACCGCCCTGTACAGGGGGCTGTTGGAGGGGCCGCAGACCATCCTCTTCGGCACCTTCCTGGGGATCACCTCCTCCCAGGTGACCGTGCTGACGGTGGTCGGTGCGGTGGTGCTCGCGGTGCTGGCGCTGATCGGACGGCCGCTGCTGTTCGCCTCCGTCGACCCGCAGGTCGCCGCCGGGCGCGGCGTCCCGGTCCGCACCCTGTCGGTGGTCCTCCTCGTCCTGCTCGGCGCGGCCACCGCCGAGGCGAGCCAGATCACCGGGACCCTCCTGGTCTTCGCCCTCATGGTGATCCCGGCCGCCACCGCGCAAGTCCTCACCGCCCGACCGGCGTTGAGCCTGGCCCTGGCCGTCCTGCTGGCCTTCGCCGCGACCTGGCTGGGGCTGACCGCCGCCTACTACTCGCCCTACCCCCTGGGCTTCTTCGTGACGACCATCGCCTTCGCCGGATACCTGCTCGCGCTGGGCCGGCGCTCGCTGCACGAGGTACTCAGCCGCACCCGGGCCGGGGCCACGCCCGCTGCCAAGGAGGTGGTCGCATGACCGTCCTGCTCGCCGCCTCCCCGCTGTCCCACCCGTTCTTCCTGCACGCCTTCCTCGCCGGTACCGCCATCGCCGCGGCCTGCGGACTGGTCGGCTACTTCCTGGTGCTGCGGGCCCAGGTCTTCACCGGGGACGCGCTCAGCCACGTCGCCTTCACCGGTGCCATGGCCGCCCTCGCCTTCGGCGCCGACCTTCGCCTCGGCCTGTTCGCCGCGACCGTCGCCATGGCGCTGCTCTTCGGCACCCTCGGCCGCAAGGCCCGGCCCGACGACGTGGTCATCGGGAGCGTCTTCTCCTGGATCCTGGGCCTGGGCGCCTTCTTCATCACCCTCTACACCACCTCGCGCAGCACCACGAACGGCACCGCCGGGGTGAGTGTGCTGTTCGGCTCCATCTTCGGCATCTCCGCCGGCAGCACGGCCGTCGCCGCTCTGGTGGCCGCGGGGGTCGGTCTGCTGGTGGTCCTCATCGCCCGGCCGCTGCTGTTCGCCACGCTCGACGAGGCCGTGGCCGCGGCTCGTGGGGTACCGGTCCGGCTGCTCGGATACGGCTTCCTCGCCCTGGCCGGGGTCAGCGCCGCCGAGGCCACCCAGGCGGTCGGTTCCCTGCTCCTGCTCGGCCTGCTCGCCGCTCCCGCGGGCGCCGCGATCCGGCTCACCGACCGCCCCTACCGTGCGCTCGCCCTCTCCGCCGGCCTGGCGGTACTGGAGATGTGGGCGGGGCTGTTCGCCTCGTACGCGGTGCCGAAGATGCCGCCGAGCTTCGCCATCATGGCCGCCGCCACGGCCGTATACGCCGCCACCTTCCTGATACGACGCCCGGTTCCCGGTCCCCGAACGCACACCGCCGTCCCCACCGGCACATGAGCGAAGGCACCCGATGGCACCCGACCGCCAGTGCACCCCGACCCCGTCGCACGACGTCACGCTGATCGGCCGCCTCACCCAGCAACGCACCGTCGTGGTCGAGGCACTGATCCGGGCCGACGGCTTCGTCGGCGCCCAGACCCTCCACAACCAACTCGCCGCCGACGGCTCACCGGTCGGCCTGTCCACGGTCTACCGCACACTGGCCGGCCTGGCCGGCGTCGGCCGGGCCGACATGGTCCGCGACACCAGCGGTGAACGCCTCTTCCGCTACCGTCCGGGACCCGAACACCGCCACTACCTCCTCTGCACCGAATGCGGCCTGAGCCGCCCCGTCGACTCCGGTCCGGTGGAGGAATGGGCCGACGCCATCGCGCAGACCTCCGGGTTCGCGAACGTCCGGCACACGGTGGAGTTGTCCGGGCTGTGCCCGGACTGCGGCCGACGGCAGGCGGCGGACCAGCCCCGGTGAACCCCGGCACCACTTCCTCCGGAGTGGTCTCCGTCAAGGGCAGCAGTCGCACCCCGGAGCACAGCCGCAGGCATCCGCCTCCCGCCGGCCCGCGCCCGGCGCGACGGCCGCCGGCGTCGCACAACACCCCTCCCCACGCCAGGCACCGCGCCCCTCCTTCACCGCGACCGCGGCGATGACCAGGGCCGCCAGCGGATCGGCCCACGACCAGCCGAGCACGGCATTGACGACCAGACCCACCAGCAGCACCGCCGACAAATAGGTGCACAGCAGGGTCTGCCTGGAGTCGGCCACGGCGGATGCGGAGCCGAGTTCCCGTCCGGCGCGGCGCTGGGCCGCCGACAGCACCGGCATGACCCCGAGCGAGAGGGCGGCCAGCACGATCCCGGGCAGGGAGCGCGTGGCCTCTCCTGTGCCGGTCAGGGCCCGTACGGCGTCGACGGTGACGTAGGCGGCGAGCGCGAAGAACGACAGCGCGATGATCCGCAACGCGGTCTTCTCCCTGGCCTCGCGCACCGCGTGCTCGCGGGCGGAGAACTGCCAGGCGACGGTGGCGGCCGAGGAGACCTCGATGACGGAGTCGAGGCCGAAGCCGATCAGCGCGGTGGACGAAGCCAGGGCCCCGGCCGTGAGGGCGACGGCCGCCTCGACGGCGTTGTAGGTGATGGTCGCGGCGACCAGCAGCCGTATCCGCCGGGCAAGTGCGCCGCGCCTGGCCGGGTCGGGGCCGAGGGACAGGGATGTCTCTGCGCTCACGGTCAGCAGCACCCCTTCTCCTCGGCATCGACGCACGTGCGGTCGCCCTCGACGGCGACCACCGCGGTGCGCAGGTCGTCGAGCGCGTGGCCGAGGCGGTCGTCGGCGAGTTCGTAGCGGGTGCGTCGGCCGGCGGGGACGGTGACGACCAGGCCGCAGTCACGCAGGCACGCCAGGTGGTTCGACAGCCTGGTGCGCGAGACGTCCAGCGCGTCGGCAAGGTCGGCGGGATAGGCGGGTGCCTCCCGCAGGGTGAGCAGGATGCGGCAGCGGATCGGATCGGCGAGCGCCCGGCCGAACCGAACCAGGACCTCGATGTCGGAGGCAACAGTCAGCACAGCGTCCACGGTACACAGATTCCTGAATTCATGGAAGCGTGAATCATAGCCACTTCGTAATGGTGTTCATTTTCATGTAGCCTCTACTTGCCACCCCAACCAGGAGGACTCCCATGGCTGTTCCCAAGCGGAAGATGTCCCGCAGCAACACCCGCCACCGCCGCGCCCAGTGGAAGGCGAGCACGCCGGCGCTCGTGCCGGTCACCGTCGACGGAGTGTCATACCTGGTGCCTCAGCGGCTGGTGAAGGCGTACGAGCGCGGGCTGCTGCGCCCCGAGGGCTGAGCGTTGATGCCGTCCGATTCCCTTGGCCGACTGCCCGTCACCGTCCTGTCCGGATTCCTCGGCGCGGGCAAGACCACCCTCCTCAACCACGTCCTCGGCAACCGCGAGGGACTGCGTGTCGCGGTGATCGTCAATGACATGAGCGAGGTCAACATCGACGCCGCCCTGGTGCGGGGCGGCGAGGCGGCCCTGTCGCGTACCGAGGAACGCCTGGTCGAGATGACCAACGGCTGCATCTGCTGCACCCTGCGCGACGACCTGCTTCAGGAGGTCGACCGGCTGGCCCGCGAGGGCCGCTTCGACTACCTGCTCATCGAGTCGTCCGGCATCTCCGAACCCATGCCGGTCGCCGCGACCTTCGCCTTCGCCCGCGACGACGGCGCCACCCTCGGCGACCTCGCCCGCCTCGACACCATGGTCACGGTCGTGGACGCCGCGAACTTCCTGCCCGAGCTGGCAAGCGGCGACGAACTCGCCGAGTGCGGCCTGGACCAGTACGCGGACGACGAACGCACCGTCAGCGACCTGTTGATGGACCAGATCGAGTTCGCCGACGTCATCGTCCTGAACAAGCTCGACCTCGTCGACGAGGAGTCCGCCGACCGGCTGCGAGCCACGCTCACCCGCCTCAACCCGGCCGCGCGTCTCGTCCCGGCCATCCACGGCCGCGTGAAGGTGAGCGACGTACTGGGCACCCGGCTGTTCGACCTGGAACGCGCCCAACAGGCCCCCGGCTGGGTACGGGAGCTCAACGGCGACCACGTCCCCGAGACGGAGGAGTACGGCATCTCCTCCACCGTCTTCCGCTCCGAACTGCCCTTCCATCCGAACCGGTTGTGGACCTTCGTGACCGAGGAACTCGACAGCGGCGCATACGGACAGATCCTGCGCTCGAAGGGCTTCTTCACCCTCGCCAGCCGCCCGCACGTGACGGGCCTGTGGTCTCAGGCCGGTTCCGTCGCGCGCTTCGAGCCCTCCGCTGCACGCACCACCGACGGCCCCGAGTGCCAGGAACTGGCCTTCATCGGCACGCACCTGCACGCGGACGCACTGCACGCGGCACTGACCGACTGCCTCATGGCCGACGGCGAGAGCCTGCCGCCAACGGACCCGTTCCCCGTCTGGGACACCTACGACATCGACGACACCTGCGACCACGAGCATCCCGAACTCGTGGCGGGCCCCTGAGGACCCCGGGCCGGGCGGCGAACACAGCCACGGCGCCGCCCGGCCCGGTAGGGACACCAAGAGCTCCGGATAAATGCGTTGGGCTGACCGGCCCCCGCTGATAACGTCGGGGCAGCCGTGAGAGAACGCGAGGAGGTGAGACCCATGAAGGCTGTATCCATGTGGGTGCTCCCCCATGTCGTCACGGTGGGCGATTGACGTAGGTGTCGCCGGGAGCGCCTCAACAAGGCACTCCTGAAAGGCAACACCTATGAACTTTGTGCATCCCACTCCGGGCACGGACAACCATCCGGTCGTGATCACGCGGGTCTCGGACACGCAGTGGCACGCCGTGGAGGACGACCTGACGGTCGGCCGCGGCGTCGCTTCGCGTCGGCCCGACGGCCGGCTCTTCGTCAGCATCGACGCGTGGCACGGCGCGGTCTTCGACCGCATCGCCGACGCGATGCTGGCCGAGCTGCCGACACCGCTGTACACCGTCGTCGACGAGGCCGACCACGACTCGAGGTCCGCCTGGGAGCGGGCCGGCTTCGCCACCGCACGCCGCGAGTGGGTCTATCTCGTGCCCACCGACCCGCAGATCTCCGGGCTCGGCTCGGTGAGGCCCCCGTCCGGCGTGACGATCGTGCCCGCCGGTGAGGCGGAGGAGGGCCCGCTGCGCGCCCTGGACCGCATCGTCCGCGACGAGGTCGAGGCCGCCGTCGGATGGCAGACGATGCCGGCCGAGGTGCTGCCACGCCCGGCGGGCACCACCTTGCTCGACCCGTCGAAGTACGCGGTGGCGCGGCACGTGGACCAGTACGTGGGACTCATCCGGGTGGCACCGCTGACCCGCCGGCCGCGGATCGGGCTGATCGCCGTCCGGGCCGACAGACACCGCCGCGGCATCGCCCGGACGCTGCTGGCCCACGCGCTGGGTTCGCTGCACCACTCCGGGACCGCTTCGGCATGGGCCGAGGTGGACGAGTCCAACGCGGCGGCCACCGCCCTGTTCGAGAGCATCGGTGCCCGGCGTACGGCCGTCGCCCTGGAGCTCGTCAACCGCTGACGCTCCGCCACACCGCATCGAGCGACTGTTTCCTACCGTATTCGCCGTCACAGAACGGGAGAAGTGAGAGACCATGACCAAAACAGCAGGGGGCGTAGAAGCCGAAGGCACCGTCGTCGAGTGCCTGCGCAACGCCACCTTCAAGGTGGAGCTCCAGAACGGGCACACGGTGCTCGCCCACATCAGCGGGAAGATCCGGAAGAACCGCATCAAGATCCTCCCGTACGACCGGGTGCTCGTGGAACTCAGCCCCTACGACCTCACCCGCGGCCGGATCCGCTACCGGTACCGGTAGCGGAAGAAGCCGGTTCTGCCACCTCCGCCACGTGGCCGTCGTCCTATCGGGAGCTGTAGGGCAGGAGCGCCATCTCGCGTGCGTTCTTGATGGCCTGCGCTATCTGCCGTTGCTGCTGACGGGTCACGTGGGTCACCCGGCGGCTGCGGATCTTGCCGCGGTCGGAGATGAACTTCCGTAGCAAGTCGGTGTCCTTGTAGTCGATGTAGGTGATTCCGGCGGCGTCCAGCGGGTTGGTGCGCTGACGCTTGGCGGTCTGACGCCGGATGCTTGTGCGTCGGGTCATGGTGGGGTCGGTCCTCTCTTTCAGGTCACGGGGTCGAGCAAGTCGTCAAAGGCGTGCGGGAGTTGTTTCCAGCGGCCCCTGCCCGCCGCGTACTCGTCGTCGGTGAGCAGGCACGAGTCGAGCAGGGCCTGTAGGCCGTCGCGGTCCAGGCCGGGCGAGGTGAAGGTGAGGTACTGGCAGCGGTCACCGTGTTCCGGGTGCCAGTCCACGGAGGCGGCGAGACGGCGCTCGGCGGGCACCATCTCCCAGGCGGCGTCGGGCAGAGCTGCCAGCCAGGGCCCGGCCGACTCCACACACAGCGCGCCGCCTGCGGCGTCCCACGACAGCAGGGTGTCGGGGCGGTCCGCCAGCCAGAACCGACCCCGGCTGCGCGCGGCGGCGCAGGTGAGGTCCTCAAGCGCCGCGTACAGGCGCTGCGGATGGAAGGGCCGTTCGCGCCGCCAGACGAAGGTGCCCACACCGTGCTCGTCGCACGACTGCGGCAGCAGTGCGCACGCAGGATGCACACGAGCGGCGGCCGCTGCCACGTCGAAGCCCGCCAACAGCGCTGTCCCCAAGGCACCGTCACTGTCCACCCGTACGCTTCGTGCGCCTGGTGTGAGCTGGGCGAGCAGCGCGTGGTCGGTGTCGTCGGGGACCTCGTCGCAGGAATCGTCACCGCCGAGGGCGATCACCGTGGGGTACTCCAGCTGTCGGGCGAAGGTGTCGGCGACCGTGCGCTGGTCGGTCGGCGCGGCGGCGAGGCCGACGTCGGCCAGGTCGTCGCCGTTGGCCAGGTACGGCAGGACGAGTGCGGGGTCGACCGCGGCGGCGACCCCGGTCAGGGCCAGCGGTGCGCCCACGGCGGCGATGACTGAGGCCATGGCCTGGGGCTCGACGGAGTCCCACAGTTCCACGACGGCCAGCCGGTACCTTCCCTCCTGGGCGAGCCGCAGCAGTTCGGGGACGAGATCCTCGCGCAGCGCGCAGCACGCGCAGTCGTTCACCAGGGGTGCGTCGCCCCTGCCCAGCAGGCCGTGGGCATCGCGCACCGTCCGGTGCACCGCGCTGTCGACGGCGGACGTCAGGTCGTGGTGCAGGGCGACCGAGCCGGGGACCGTACGCAGGATCTGCTCCACGGCGGCCCGGCGGGCGTCGGCGTGCAACCCGGCGACGATCGCGACCGGCAGCGGCGCCTGGTCCCCGTTCACTGCTCGCTCCGTCCGCGTCCGTACCGCCGCTCGAAGCGCTCGACCCGCCCCGCGGTGTCCAGGACCCGCTGGGTGCCGGTGTAGAAGGGGTGGCTCGCCGAGGAGATCTCGACGTCGATGACCGGGTAGGTGTTGCCGTCCTCCCATTCGATGGTCTTGTCGCTCGTGGCCGTGGACCGGGTGAGGAAAGCGAAGTCGGCGGCCCGGTCACGGAAGACGACCGGGCGGTACTCGGGGTGGATTCCGGGCTTCACGGCGCTCAGCGCTCCTCACGGAAGTCGACGTGGCGGCCGACGACGGGGTCGTACTTGCGCAGCGTCAGCCGGTCGGGGTCGTTACGGCGGTTCTTGCGGGTCACGTAGGTGTAGCCGGTACCGGCGGTGGACCTCAGCTTGATGATCGGGCGCAGTTCGTTACGGGCCATGGACAGCACCATACAAGAGATTGGTTTTCATTTTCATCTGCCACTAGTGTGCTGCTCCATCCACCCCAAGGAGGAACATCCATGTCCGCCCACTGCCAACTCACCGGCCGACAGCCCGGCTTCGGCCACCACATCTCCCACTCGCACCGGCGCAGCAAGCGCCGCTTCGACCCCAACATCCAGAGCAAGCGCTACTGGCTGCCGAGCGAAGGCCGCCACGTCCGGCTCACGCTCTCGGCCAAGGGCATCAAGACGGTCGACACGATCGGCATCGAGGCCGCGGTGGCTCGCATCCGCGCCCGGGGAGGGAAGGTCTGATGGCGAAGAAGAGCAAGATCGCCAGGAATGAACAGCGGCGCCTCATCGTGGCCCGATACGCCGCGCGCCGCGCCGCGTTGAAGGCGATCATCGCGTTCCCCGGAAGCTCCGACGAGGAGCGGGCCGCCGCCCAGCGGGAACTGCGCCGGCATCCCCGTGACGCCAGCGCCACCCGCCTGCGCAACCGCGACTCCGTGGACGGCCGCCCCCGCGGCCACCTGCGCACCTTCGGGCTGTCCCGCATCCGGGTACGCGAGATGGCCCACGCGGGTGAGCTCCCCGGTGTGACCAAGAGCAGTTGGTAACCCGGCACGCCAGGGGCTCACAACGGGCGCGCCGGCGACGCAGCCCGAACTGTGCCCGGTTCCGAACGCGCCTTCCGCCACCCTGAACGGCGGGCGGGCGGCGGCACCTGCTCGTGGCATTCCGCCACGAACAGGTGGGTACGGCACGGGTCCCGCACGCGGACGGCTTCCGCGTGCGGGACCCGGGCCGTACCGGAAGTCAGCCGGTCGTCAGGGCGGTGTCGTCCACGACGAAGCTGGTCTGCAGGGAGGAGTCCTCCACGCCGTTGAACTTCAGGGTGACCGTCTGGCCCGCCAGCGAGGACAGGTCGAAGGTCTTCTGGCTGTAGCCGGAGGCCGCGTTGAGGTTCGAGTAGGTCGCGAGGGTCTTCGAACCGGCGGTCACCGTCAGCTTGTCGTACGCGGTGCTGCTGGTGGTCTCCGAGGTGTCGATGTGCAGGTAGAAGGTCAGGGTCGCCTTGCAGCCCGCGGGGATCGTCACCGACTGCGAGAGCGTGTCGGTGTGACTGGAGCCGTAGCCGTCCAGCCAGGCGTAGTACGAGCCGCCGTGGGCCGCCTCACCGGTGTCGTTGGTGATGACCCCGCTGGTCGCGCTCCAGCCGGTACTGCCCGACTCGAAGCCCGGGTTGGCCAGCAGCTGGGACGAGGTACAGCCGCCCCCGCCGCCACCGACGGTCCAGGTGAAGGAGGTCGAGCCGGAGGCGCCGGTGGAGTCCTTCGCGGTGACCGTGACCTGGTAGGTGCCCGCGGTGGACGCCGTACCGGAGATCAGGCCGGTGGAGCTGTTGATGGACAGGCCCGTCGGCAGGCCCGTGGCGCTGTAGGTGAGAGCCGCGCCCGCGCTGTCGGTGGCCTTGATCTGCAGGCTGACCGAGCCGCCGGCGGCGGTCGACTGGCTGCCGGGGTTGGTGACGGTCACCGTGTTGCCGCCGGTGGAGCCGGAGGTGAAGGCGGCGGTGCCGTTCGGGGTGCCCCAGCCGGTCGGACCGTCGTAACCGGTGCCGGCGGTGCAGAAGTACGACGGGGAGCAGCTGCCGTTGTTGCCGCTGGTCACGTCGTACAGGTTGGACGTGTGCTGGTACGGGTACTTCGCCGGGTAGTCGCTCGCGCCCGGGGTGCCCGCGAGGGCGTAGACAGAGGCGATGATCGGCGAGCTGGCGCTGGTGCCGCCGTAGACCGCCCAGCCGGTGCCGCCGTAGGTGTCGTAGACCGCCACGCCGGTGGCCGGGTCGGCAACGGCGGAGACGTCGGCCTCCATGCGCTTGGAGCAGCCGGAGTCGGTCTGCCAGCTCGGCTTCGGGTCGTACGCCGAACAGCCGGAGCCGGTGCCCTCGGTGGAGTTGGTGTGCCACACCGACTCGCTCCAGCCGCGGGAGTTGGAGGCGGTGGTGAGCGCGGTGCCGCCGACGGCGGTCACGTACTGGGAGGTCGCCGGGTACTCGGCGCCGTAGGCGGAGTCACCGGAGGAGACGGTGATCGCGACGCCCGGGTGCTGGAAGTACGAGGTGTCGTTGCCGGTCTGGGAGGAGTCCTCGGAGCCGCCCCAGCTGTTGGAGACGAACTTGGCGCCGAGCGCGACGGCCTCGTTCTCGGCGGCGCCGAGGTCGGCCATGCTCGCGGAGTTGGCCTCGACCAGGACGATGCTGCAGTTCGGGCAGACCGCGCTGACCATGTCGATGTCGAGCATCTCTTCACCGGCCCAGCCGGTGTCGTTCGTCGGCAGCGAGGTGGTGGAGCCGGTCTGGCTGACCTGCTTGAAGCAGCCGTTGGCCTTGGTGCAGGACGACAGGCCGTAGGTGGAGCGGTAGGTGGCCAGGTCCGACTCGGCGTTCGGGTCGTTGTAGGCGTCGACGATGCCGACGGTCATGCCCGAACCGGCCGCGGTGGGCAGGTTGTAGGCGCTGTGCAGGTTGGCCGGGGAGAGGCCGGAGGGCGCGGCCGCCGCGAGCGCCGAGGCGAGCCGCTGCTTGATGTCGGTACGGCGCTGGGCGAAACAGGACGCATGACCTGGCTCGGCGGTGGCGCACAGGTGCTGGGTCGGCACCTTCTGGCCGGCCTTGCCGGTCGAGTGGTAGGTCTGCCGCTCGGGGGCGGTCAGTGCCTTGTTGTTCTGCGTGACCTTGGAGGTCTGAGGGTGGGTCGCGGCAGGCTGGGCGCCGGCCGTCGGTGCGGCGGTGAATCCGGCGACGGTGAGAGCGAGGGCGGGGAAGGCGACGGCGACGAGTCTTCGCAGACTCCGTCTCCGCCCGCTCGTGTGTGACTCACGCATGGGGTACTGCCTCCGGTTGACGTGGGGTATCGCACTGGATGGGCAGGCCCGTGATTGCGCGTAGCGGCGGTGGAACCGCGCAGTCAGGAGCATGACACTCACAGCACCCTGCCACGCCTGGTGAGCGTGACATGACAGGATGCGAGGGGACCGTAGACCGGAACGGGTCCTACCGGGCAGTACCGGGCCGAATTCTTTGCTTCTCCATAGCATGCGGTTGGCCCCCTCATGGGGGGCGACGCGTGCCGGCCGGGGGTTGGTCCCTCTGCTGATCAGCCCGAACTCCCCTGCAGGACCGCACAGCCGCCGCAAGCGGTGCTTTCACCGTTGCCCAGCGCCCTGCGACACCCTCGGCGCTGCTCGGACTGAGACCACGGCACAGCCGTTCCCGTACTCTTCCTCAGAGCCGCCGCGCAGGACCGGCTCCGGAGGGGGCACGGACAACCGCGAGGGAGACGGTATGGGAACCGCTGACCGGCAGAGTGCCGGAGACTGGAACCGGGTCGGCGACACGCCCCGCCCCAGAGATGGTCGTGCGAGCGAGTACGGCCACGACTACGGGTACGGGCATCCTCCTGAATCGATACCTCACCCCGGCTACGGTCCCGGTGCCGGCGCGGGCCACCTCCCCTCCAATGAGCTTGGCCACGGGCACACACCGGTGACCAGTGCCGGACACGGCTCCGGTCACGGCCCCGGAGCGAGCGCCGACCGTCACGGGCAGGCGCACACTCACGGACACAACCACAGCCACGGCCCCGCCGCTCCGGTCTCCAGGCACCTGCGCAAGGTCATCGCGGCGATCCTGATCCCCTTCACCGCCGCCGTCGTGGTCGGCCTCGTGGTGCTGTGGCCGGGCGGCGCACCGCCCCACAAACGCACCGGTGTCGGCTTCGACCAGCAGACCCAGCAGGCCACGGTCACCAAGGTCCTCGAGGTGAGCTGCAAGTCGGTGAACGCCTCCGGCGAGACCCCCACCGGCGACACCTCCACCGCCGAGGGCAACTCGGCGCAGCAGGAGGCGAACGGCACCTGCCACAAGGCCACGATCCGGATCGACACCGGCAAGGACAAGGGACGTACGTTCACCGAGATCGTGCAGCCCGACCAGGCGCGACAGCTCCACCAGGACGAGAAGGTCGTCACCGCCTACGAACCCTCCGCGCCCAAGGACCTGCAGTACTCGGTCACCGACGTCAACCGCCGCTTCCCCATGGGCCTGCTCGCCGGCATCTTCGCGCTCGCCGTCGTGGTGGTGGGCCGACTGCGGGGCGTGATGGCGCTGGTGGCGCTGGCCATCAGCTTCCTGGTGCTGAACTTCTTCGTCCTGCCGGCGGTCCTGCAGGGCTCGAACCCGTTGCTCGTGGCTGTGGTCGGCTCGAGCGCCATCATGCTGATCGCCCTGTACATGTGCCACGGCCTGTCGGCCCGCACCTCGGTGGCGGTGCTCGGCACCCTGCTCTCGCTGGCTCTGATCGGCATCCTGGGCTCGGCGTTCATCGGATGGGCCGCCCTCACCGGCAACACCGACGACAGCACCGGCCTGATCCACGGCCTCTATCCGAAGCTCGACATGAGCGGTCTCCTGCTCGCCGGCGTCATCATCGGCTCCCTCGGCGTGCTCGACGACGTCACCGTGACCCAGACATCCGCCGTCTGGGAACTGCACGAAGCCAAGCCGACCATGGGCTGGCGTGGCCTGTACCGGGCGGGCATCCGCATCGGCCGCGACCACATCGCCTCCGTGGTCAACACCCTCGTCCTCGCCTACGCCGGCGCCGCACTGCCCCTCCTGCTCCTCTTCTCCATCGCCCAGAGCGGCGTGGCCACGGTCGCCAACAGCGAACTGGTCGCCGAAGAGATCGTACGCACCCTGGTCGGCTCGATCGGCCTGGTCGCCTCCGTACCGGTCACCACGCTCCTCGCCGCCCTGGTCGTCTCGGCGGACCGGCCCGGTCCGCAGACGGACACGACCACAGCGGCCGGGCCGGCTACGGGCCGAGCACCTGCCGGCCGGGGCGGACGTCGGCGGAAGCGGTAGGTGCGAACGCCCCAAGGCGCGCCCATGTTCGTCTTCGAAGACCGACGGGACGAAGGCGGTGGGCAGGAACCCGTGGACGTGGCCCGGGTGTGAACCCGCCTCAGCGTGCCCGATGTGCGCCGGCAGCCCTGCCCGGCCGGCCTCGGCAGCCCGGACGGCGAGCGGATCAGCGAGTGAACAGCTCGGGGTTCTTGCGGACGAAATCGGCTACTCCTGCAGCGGACCGCCCGGTGACCTCCGCCATGCCGTCTGCCTGGCGGTCATAGCGGCCGGCCACGTGTAGGCGGGCCATGGTGGAGATGTGCTGGAAGACGTGGTCCGGCAGTCCCAGCGCCCCGAGATCGTTGTCGAGCCATTCCTGCAATGGGACGTCGGTGTAGCCGACCGTGCGGTGCAAAGCATCGGAAATCTCCGCGGCCAAAGCGGCGATGTCCTGTGATCGGGGACCGGTCAGCTCATAGATCCGGCCGATGTGCCGGGCCGGATCGGCCAGAATCTCCTCGACGACCGCGGCAACGTCACCGGCCGCGATCGGGGAGGTTTTCGCCTTGCCGAAGGGCCACCTGATGGTGCCGTCCTTGGCGATCGAGGAAAACACGGTCTGGAAGAGCGGGTTCTCCATGAAGACGGTGGGCCTGACCTGGACCACGGGCAGGCCCGACCAGTCGAGGACCTGCTCTACCAGCCACTGCTGACGATGCTGATGCGAATCGGAGCCGCTGGTGGCGTCCATCTCGGAGACGGTCAGTTGCGACATGTTCACGAACGCCTCCAGCCCTCCGTAGGCGCGCGCGACCGCGGCCGTGGTCACGGCGGCCAGCAGATACTGTGCCGACACGGCCATGCCGAAATACACCCGCCCGCAGCCGTCGAGGGCGTCGGCGACATCACCGGCACGCGTCAGATCTCCCACCACGACTTCGGCGCCCGTCGCGCGCAGCGCCTGGGCACGGTCGTCGTCCCGGCGCACCAGAGCACGGACCTGGAGGCCCCGGCGCCGAAGGCCTTGGACCACGGTCCTGCCGACGGCCCCGACGCTGCCCGCAGCACCGGTCACCAGAATGGGCCGCACGCCTGCTTCCGCGCTGTCGTCCACGGAAGCAGCCTGCGGCCCGCACGACCAGGGCGCAACCGGGTGACGTCCAGCGAAGAAATCGGCATGCGTCCAAGGCGTGGCCTGCCTGGCCCGCCGCCACTCCTGGGCACGCGGGGCAATGAGCCCGACGCATCCGCGGCAGACGCCGCAACCACGGGGCTTCGAGCCCACCTCACACCGTGACACCAGAGATATCACCCAAATACAATTCATATAGCTATGCCCGCTATTGCAGGCAACAGAGAGGTTCGACCATGGATGGTATTGCCGACATGGGAGGAACCCCAGGCTGGGGCCCCGTGCATCCGCCGAGACGGGATGAACCTGTCTTCGCAGAGCCCTGGGAGCGCCGGGCATTCGCGCTCGCGATCCTCTCGAACCGGGTGTCCGGGGGAAACCTGGACTCCTTCCGGCACGCGCTGGAGCGCCTGGACCGAGCGCACTACATCGACGACGGCTACTACGGACGCTGGCTCAACGCCGGAGAGCTGAGACTCCTCGACAGCGCCGTCCTGGCACGTGGTGCGGTCGACGCCCGCGCCCGCAACCTCCGCGGCGAGCACGTGGAGGAGCCCCCGATCCCGGAGCCGGCCAAGCCCGACTACACGCCGACCGCCGAGGGCACGCTACGCTCCGTCGACACCTCGCCCGCCTTCGCCGTCGGCGAGCGGGTGCGTGCCAAGGACGTGTCGCCGTCCGGACACACCAGACTGCCGCGCTATGTGCGAGGGCATGTCGGCGCCATCGACATCGTCCAGCCCGCCGGTGTGCTGCCGGACACCAACGCCCACTTCATGGGCGAAAACCCGCAGTACGTCTACTCGGTGCGGTTCGACTCACGCGAGCTGTGGGGCCCCAACGCCGAGCCCTTCACCGTCACCGTGGACCTGTACGAGAGCTATCTGGAGACCACCGCATGACCACCACCGGCGGCTCCGACGAGAGCCCTTCCGTGGCGCTGCGCACCGAGGCACTCGAACAACTGCTCACCGAGCGCGGCCTGATCGACCCGAAGGCCATGGACGCGATCATCACCCGCTACGAGACGAGCGTGGGCCCACTCAACGGCGCCAAGGTCGTCGCCAGGGCGTGGACGGACCCCGACTACCGGCGGCGCCTGCTCGAAGACGGCACCGCCGCCATCAAGGAACTCGGCTTCTGGGGACAGCAGGGCGAGCACATCGTCGTGGTCGAGAACACCCCGACCACCCACAACGTCGTGGTGTGCACGCTGTGCTCGTGCTACCCCTGGCCGGTCCTCGGCCTGCCGCCGAGCTGGTACAAGGACCCCGCCTACCGCGCGCGCGTGGTCAGAGAACCGCGCACGGTGCTGGCCGAGATGGGGCTCACGCTCGACGACGACGTGCAGATCATCGTCCGGGACTCCACCAGCGAGGTGCGCTGGCTCGTACTGCCCGAGCGTCCGCCCGGCACCGAGCACCTCACGGAAGAAGAACTCGTGCCGCTGATCACCAGGGACGCGATGGTCGGCGTGGCCAAGGTGGCGGCACCGTGAGCACGCCGCAGGACACCGAGGGCCCGGCAGCACCTCCCCGCTCCAACGGTGAGCTGGTGTTCGCCGAGCCGTGGGAAAGCCGTGCCTTCGGCATGGCGGTCGCCCTGTACGAGGCGGGCGTCTTCAGCTGGCCGGAATTCCAGACCGCCCTGATCGCCCGGATCACCGCCTGGACAGCCTCACGGGAGCACGGCGAGCCATACCCCTACTACCGACTGTGGCTGGACGCCCTGGAGGACGTACTCACCGGCCTCAGCGCTGTGTCCACGGACGAGGTCATCACACGCGCCCAAGCCCTGGCACAACGCTCCCCAGGTCACGACCACCGCGACCACGCGCGTTGACTCCGACACCTTCCGGACCGACTTCCCTGCCGACGGATTGATCCTCCGGGGGGTCGGGGCAAGCCACGCAAAGGCTCCGCTCGGAGCCACCGAAGTCGAATGGCAGCGGAGGCGGCGGGCCGGGATGGGCAGCAATGGGAGGTCGTCGTCGGCGTCACCAGGGGGCCGGGCTCGGAGCCAGATGGGATTACCGGCACAGTGATCGACACGGACGAGCCGGCCAGGCGGAACGCCGGATTCGCCGACGGCGGATCATTCGCCAATCTCAAGCTCCTGCCCAGTGGCAGTCTGACGGTCATCGGATGCGTCGATCCGCGAGTCGGCCCGTCGGACGTGCTCGGGCTCAAGCTCGGCGAGGCAGCGGTGGTCCGCAATGTCGGAGGGCGGGTCACGCCCGCGACACTCCGGACGCTGGAGATGCTCTCGAAGGTCGTCCAGGCCCGCACGGGCGGTCTTCGCCCGGGCGACATCCACTATGCGGTCCTGCATCACACCGACTGCGGGATCACGGACCTGGCCGCGTTCCCCGAGCTGCTGGCCGACTACTTCGAAGTTCCGGCCGGAGACCTGGACGCCAAGGCGGTCACCGACCCGGTCGCCGCCGTCCGCATCGACGTCGACATCCTCAAGCAGAAGCTTCGGGCCGGAGTCTTCGTCTCAGGGCTCGTGTACGACGTGGCCACCGGGCTCATCGACGTCGTCGTGCCGCCCGCGCGAGTGGACGCATGACACCGCGCGGCGCCTGCGGCCGGTCCGGCCGGCGCGATCCCCGTGCGCCTGCGGCTCGTACCGGGATCTGCACCCCCGGCCGGTCGCCTTGGCGGGGAGGCGCGCTCTGGCATGTGTGACGATCACGGGCCCTCGGCGGCCGAGGCGGCGTGGTCGGCGCCGCGCGTCGGGGAGCGACCGCCTGTCGACCCGGTGACGCTGCCCGAGGTCGACGAGGTCAGGGTCACGACGATGGTCGACAACACCGTCGATGCCCTGCTGGCATCTGCCGAAGGCGTCACCCGGGCGTCGATGGACGCCGGGCGGACCGCCGCGCGGCAGTTCGCCGGTGGCGAGGCCGTCGCGGGGCTGCGCGCCGAGCACGGCTTCTCCGCCCTGGTCACCGTCCACAGCGGGAACGCGAGCAGCCCACTGTTGTTCGACACCGGCGCGTCGCCGGACGGGCCGGCGGTGAACGCCGAGCGTCTCGGCATCGACGTCGGCGGCCTGCAGGGCGTCGTGCTCAGCCACGGGCACTTCGACCACTCCGGCGGCTTCGACGGCCTGGCCCGGCTGCGCGGGCGCTCCGGCCTGCCGCTGACCGTCCACCCCGCGGTCTGGACCCGCCGCCGCCTGGAATTGTTTGTTGGCCAGGGGCTGGAGATGCCCACGCTGTCACGGGGTGCCCTGGAGCGCTAGGGGTTCGAGGTGATCGAGCGGCGGCAGCCTTCGCTGCTGGCCGGCGGCATCCTGATCACCGGCGAGGTGGACCGCGTCACCGAAAAATGGCGTTCGCGGGGCCGCTGGCCCGCCGTCTCTCCCCCGCAAAGGGCACCTTGCCATCCAAGCCGCATCCAGGAGCCCTGGCGGCAGCCGCGGTAGTGCCGGCCGGTGCCGTCGAACGGGTCCAGGGCGATCCGGAGAAGGCGTAGGCGCCAGACGAAGATCTCGCTGTGGGATATACAGCGCAGCAGGGTGTATACCGATACGTATGGATGCGGGGCGTGTGCCGGTGGACCGCCTCCCGGAGCAGCAGCTGGGCCGCAGGTTGGTGGCGATCCCCCTTGCGCTGATCGTCGTGATCACGGTGGTGGACATCCATTCCCCGCCGGACGTCCACCTGGGCCCCTTGCTGGTGATCGCGCCGGCCCTGACCGCGTCCCTGGCCGGGCCGCGGCTGACCGCCCTCGTCGGAGCACTGGCTGTGGCGGCCCAGGTGCTCATCGCCGTGTTCCACGGCGGACTGACCACGACCAACCACCTCTCGCAGATCACTGGGTTGGCCCTGCTGTCGGCCTTGGTCGTCTTCGTCTGCCATGTGCGCGAGCGGCGCAGCCGGGAGCTGAACCGGGCACGGTCGGTGGCCGAGACGGCGCAGCTCGTACTGCTGCGGCCACCACGCCGCCGGATCGGCCCGCTGCGGGTGGCCTGGCTGTACCTGGCAGCCGAGGACGAGACCCGCATAGGGGGCGACCTGTTCGCGATCGCCCGCTCCGACCGCGGCACGCGCGTGATCATCGGCGATGTCCGCGGCAAGGGGCTGGCCGCCATCGGTGAGGCATCCATGGTGCTGGGCGCGTTCCGCGAGGGCGCGCACCGTTTCGACACCCTGCCCGAACTTGCCGTGGGCCTGGAGGTGAGTGTCTGCAGAAGCCTGGAGGACGTCGCGGACACCGAGCACGATGCGGGTGAGCACTTCATCACCGCCCTGCTGCTCGAGATCGCCGACCACGGCAC
>NZ_JBIATN010000045.1:0-46608 GCF_042891825.1 Streptomyces sp. NPDC001852 | reverse complement strand
GCTGGAACAGCTCCCACAACTCGTCCGGCACCAGCCGCTCAACAATCCCCACCACGGCCGACAGCCTACCCAGACAGCCAAATGAGATGAGTTCTAAACCGGCGCAGGATCTCCTCGTCCGGCGAGACCTGCTCACCGGCCTGCCCGCGCATCGCGGACAGGTTCAGCCTGCCCGCCTTACCCGACGGGGCTACCTCGCGCTGCTCGGCGTCGTCGGTCAGGCTGAGGTCGCGCATCCATGCGGTGCGCTCGGCGTCCCAGCGACGGGCGTAGGCGGCCCCCGCGGCCTTGGCGGACACCTCGTCCAGCCGGGGGTGCCGGTCGGACGTGGCGACGGTGATCTCCCGGATCTGGTTGGGCATCGGCACCCCCGAAGCACCGGCCGCCCTGGCCGCCACGCCAGCACCGCCACCGGCCCGAACAAGCGCGGCGCGGCCGGTCAGGGCGCGTTCAAGCGCCCGACCCGCGGCACGCGGAGCGCTGCGGGCCACGTCGGACAGATAAAGGCCCTGCGTACCGCGCAGAAGGCCGCGGCCGGATCACGGGCCGGGCAGCGGGCCCAGACCACCGCCGCCCGCCGCGCGGTCGCCGACGCCCGCCGCAACGCCAAATCCGCAGCCAGCAACGCTCGACTGGGCAAGCACACGGGACTGACAGGCAGCGGGGGACAACAGCCGCAGCTCCTGGGCTGTTCGTTCACTGAGGGGGCGGGTGAGCGCTGGCGCCCGGTGTGATGATGCAGCCGCTCGGTGCCTTCTTGACAAGTCAGCATTTCCCCTGCTGTGCACTCACCCACCCTGCCCGTTTCAGGGAGCTATTCATCCTTTTATGCAGTCAGCAAGAACACCAAATAGAGAATCGCCAACGGTGGATTGTTGCTGGAATCAATCACTCCACCCTCAATTCTCCCTCAATTCAATTGAGGAGGCAGCCTTTCATCCCGTATAGGAGGCAGCAGGCCGCTTGGTCGCGACAGATGGGGATGATCCTGCGGCTAGTAATTGTCTTGAAGTGATCCACTGCGTTGGCGTCGAATGTGAATCCCGGTTAACTTCATGCAAGTCCGCATCCATCATGCGGGGCGGCAAAAAAATCGCTCCACGACCCCAGGGGGAGTTATGAATCGCACAAAGAGGCTCGGCGCACTCATCGGCACAGTCGCCATGAGTGTGGGATTGGGGGCTGCTTCAGCAACGCCGGCACTGGCCCAGAGTAGAATCACTGCCGCAAGTCCTGTCGGTAAGTTCTTCGAGCCTGGAGCCAAACTGCCGGGCGACCTCTTCAAGCCTGGCGCCAAGCTGATAATCAAGCGCAACGCCGACTATGCGCGGTCTCTTTCAACCATGCCGGCTCAGCCGCAGGGGCGAGTCGATCTGGGCGAGGGGTGCGGCACCGACGTGATGGGTGCGACGGACGGCCCCGGACCGACCACCCTGGTGTTGTCGGTCTCCAAGGAGCGGTCGGTTCAGCTCAGCGGGGATGCCGGAATCAGCAAAAGCGACATCTCCGTCAGTGTAGGTTTCAGCGTGACAAATACCTACAAAGTCGCAAACGAGACCCGTTACGAAGTACCCAAGGGCAAGCACGGGAACATCCGAGCGTACCCTCTCTACGAGCACTATCAGGTCACGATTCCTTGGCACCGATTCACCCGGACAGTCGATGTGCTCAAGCCCATTGGCGTGTGTTTCAATTCGTGGCTAGACTAGTTGACGGCCAGTAACTTTGGTACCTGAAAGGGTGACTCCATGATGAAAGTTGTTCAAAAACTAGCCATAGGAGTCACCCTTTCGGTCTTCTGTGTCGCATGTACTTCGGCGAGCGAAAATGGGGCTACGCATGATTCATCGACTACCCAATTCACGCACCTAAGTCAGCTTAAGTCTGTCGACGCGAGTGAAGAGCAACTTATTGCGGCGGAAGAATTCCCTCGAGGAACTCATACACCTAAGGTGATAGGCGAAGTCCGCAAGGGGTCATACCGTCTGGTCGCTTACATCCAGGGGGACTCTTGTGGTCTTCGGGTTGCTGACGCGGCGAACCCTAAACGATCACTGCTGCATATTGCTATAGCGAGCCCTGGCAATGATTCGGGCGGGAGCCAAAAATACCCTGCCGGCCCCTACAACTTCGCCTCGGCACAAAGTGCGAGCGGTTCTGAAACATGGGCTTCACTTGGTTGCAGTGAGTCGGCGATGGTTATTGACTACTCATCCCAAGATCGTGGATCTGCTGCCGAGCAAAGGGGCAACGTTTCCATCAGCGAGCGCAGGAACGCGGAAAATCTCGCTGTAATCATCGGTTCACGAGAAGCACGTGAAAAAATCCTGCCACAGGTTCAGAAACGGCTGCAATAGCCGCAACGAGTGGCGGTACGCCGCCGGCCTTGTCTGTGCCTCCTTGACCGGGGTCGTGGTGCCCGCTTCCTTGACGATTTGATCGCCGGTGGCCAGCGACTCCCAGAGGGCCTTGTCGAAGGCCATCGCGATGAGGACCAGTGCTCCCACGACCTCCTCCGCCGTCGCCGGCCCTCCGTGGTTGTCGCCAGCGCAGGGAACCAGTCACACCGCCGGAACGCGCCGGTCATCCCACACGAAGCGGCCTGTACCTTTAGCCCAGCTGAGCCCGTTGATACCCACCAAAGCAAGAATTCCGGGCGCACCTGCCGCGTCCTGTCGGGGTCGGTGGAAACGGGTCACGTACCAGGCGCCACCGCTGATCCGGTTGCGGCAGTACTGCCAAGGCGGGACGCCGCACTTGGGGCAGGCCTTCTCAGCGCACGCGTTCCAGGCTCGGCGAAGGGCGGATTCGACGGTGGCGGCGTCATGCGCGGACGGCTTCGCAGAGAGAGTGAAGTACTCCATCAGCCGATGATGGCAGTTAGTCCTCCGCCCGTCCGGCGGATGCGATCCCCGAGCCTTCAAGGCCAGGGGACGGTCTCAGTTGCGGTCTCGATCGTCGCTTCTTCCGTGAACGTTCGCCATCGTCCGTCGGGGTCCGAAACCCCCTGTGACCAGAAGCGGAGTCCGTTTCGCAGACATCCGCGGACACTGGTGGACCAAGATCGGACAACTCGTAATGCGTAGGTCTCGGGTTCGAATCCCGAAGGCGGCTCCAGAAAAGGCCAGGTCGCGTAGCCCGTGATCTGGCCTTTTGCGTTGCTCGGGGCATGGCGCGTCACACGGTGGGAACGCCGGGGGATGGTTTGCGTGAGCAATGCGTCAGCGGAGGCGGCTCGGCCCTACTTCCCGGGCTTCCGCCAAAGCCCACCCGCCCTCGCATGCATGGCCGTGCTGGTCGCCGCTGTCATCGTCCGGGGCATGTGGGACCTGCCCGACGGCACCGTCGTCTTCGCCGCCCACGAAGGGGTCGCGACTTGCTCGTCAGCGCCCGGGGCGGCTTCGTTCGGCTCGGGCGCTGTTTCGTTCGGTCTCCCTGCGCTCCCGGTCCGGCCGGGGTAGGTGTTTGCCCACCTCGGAAGTAGGTCTCGGCCCATGGTGCCGGCCGACCCCCTCGCAGCAGCATGATCTACGGGTCACAGCGCGTGGCCTGGATGACGAGACGGGGGTCGGATATGTGGCCGTTTCCGGTGGACGGGGCGGCGCCCTGGCCGACGGGCGTGCTCGTGGCGTTGACCGCGGTCTGCGCTGTGCTGGCCGTCAGGGCGGAGCAGGCGCGGGACCGGCCGGGGCGCGTCGCACGACCGGCTGGGCGGATCGGGTGGCCGGTCGTGGCGGGGCTGGTGGGTACGGCGGCGTACGGCAGTGTGCCCGCTCTGCTGCTCGCCCTGCACAACTCCGCCGTAGGGGCCGGCTACGTCGTCACTGTGCCGGATCTGCAACCCGACGGGCTGTTCCCGGCGGCGTTGCTGATGGCCGGCCTGCTGGCCACCGCGCTGCTCGGCTCGGCGAGCGTGCCCAGGCGGTGGGTGCTGCCCGCGGTCGGGGCGGTGACCGGGGAATTGCTGGAATGGACGTACTGGCTCACGCATTCCTCTGCCGGCTACGGGCGGACACCGCTGAATGTCCTGGTGGGCTGTGGGAGCGTCCCGGTGCTCGCCGCCTTCGCCGGTGCGGCTTTGCACCGGCTGGCGAGCGGCAGGCCCGGGCGTCTGGCCGCAGCCGACGCGTCGAGGTCCGCGCGCTGGGCCCTGCTGTTACCCGCCGTCGTGGTGATGACCGGCGATCTGCTGGGCCTCGATCTGTGGCAGTCCGCGTCGCCGGGCACCGGGATCGGGCCGGCCGTGGTGGGTTATCTGGTGGGGCTGGTGCTGTTGGCGGCCGTCGTGGTCGGGCTGGTGCGGTGGCCGAGGGCGGCGGCGGACCTGTCGGCCCTGGGGCTGGTGGGGATCGGGGTGTACGACGTCGCCCAGAGCGGGTTCGGGCAATCCCTGGTGGTGGTGCAGAAGTTCGGCTCCCCGCGCGGGCCGGCGCCGCTGCTCCCCATGGAGACGGCTCACCATGCGTCGGTCCTCGGCGGGATCCAGGGGGCGGCGCTGCTGGCCCTCGGGCTCTGGCTGCTGCCGCTGACCGTGTTGCCGGATGCCAGGCGGCTGTTGGGGCGGGAGCCGGATCCGGCGCTGGCCCGGCGGGTGCGGGAGCTGACGGAGACGCGGGCCGATGCGGTGAGCTCCGCGGCCGCGGAACTGCGCAGGATCGAGCGGGACCTGCACGACGGCGCACAGGGACGGCTGGTCACCATCGGGATGAACCTCAGGGTCGCCGAGGAGATGATCCACAGCGATCCGCACGAGGCCGCCGCACTCGTCGTGGAGGCCCGCGTCGCCTCGGCGGCGGCACTGGAGGAACTGCGCGGCCTGATCAGGGGGATGCACCCGCCGATGCTGGCCGACCGGGGCCTGGGGGAAGCGGTCCGGGCGCTCGCGCTGGACCTGCCCCTGCCGTGCGAGACCGAGATCGACCTGCCCGAACGGCTCGCCGCCCCGCTGGAGTCTGCCTGCTACTTCGCCGTCGCCGAGGTGGTCACCAACGCCGTCCGGCACGCCTCGGCGCACGGACTCCAGATCCGCATGGCCCGGACGGACGGGCTGCTGCGCATCGAGGTGGTCGACGACGGCGTGGGCGGCGCGGATCCCGCCCGGGGCACCGGGCTGGCCGGGGTGGAGCGCAGGCTGGCGGCCTTCGACGGCATCCTGGCGGTCAGCAGCCCGCCCGGGGGGCCGACGATCGTGGTCATGGAGGTGCCGTGCGCGTAGTCGTCGCGGAGGATCTCTTCCTGCTCCGCGAGGGGCTGGTCAGGCTCCTCAAGGCGCGTGGGTTCGAGATCGTGGCGGCCACCGACAGCGCGCCGGGGCTGCTCGGCGCGCTGCTGGAGTTCCGGCCGGATCTCGCGATCGTGGACATCAGGCTGCCGCCCACCCACACCGACGACGGACTCCGTGCGGCACTGACTGCCCGCGAACGGATGCCCGGGCTGCCGATCCTCCTCCTCTCCCAGTACGTCGAGCAGATCTACGCCCAGGAACTGCTCGCCGACCGGGCCGGAGGGGTCGGTTACCTGCTCAAGGACCGGGTGTTCAGCGACGACCAGTTCGTCGACGTGATCCGTACGGTCGCCGCGGGCGGCACGGTCATGGACCCCGAAGTGGTCACCAAGCTGCTCGGCCGCCGCAGCCGTGGCGAACGCGCGCTCCTCTCCAGGCTCACCGAGCGGGAACGCCAGGTGCTTGAACTCATGGCCGAGGGACGCTCCAACAGCGCCATCGCGAACCGGCTCTTCATCAGCGACAAGGCCGTGTCCAAGCACAGCACCAGCATCTTCACCAAGCTCGAGCTCGCCCCCTCCGACGACGACAACCGCCGCGTGCTGGCCGTGCTCGCCTACCTCATGTCCGCGCCGCATGACGGCCGCACTCCGCCGAGCCACTGAGCTGATCAATACCGAAACGTTGCCGGGCCGGGCCGGCGGCCCGAGCGCCGGGCTCAGCCCGGTGCTGCCCAGAAACCCAGTGCTGCCGACCACCCCAGGGAGGGTCCGTGACGACCACGCCGTTCATGAACCGAGGAGGAATGACGCGCCGTCGCCTGCTCGGAGCCGCGCTGGCGGTCGGGGCCGCCGTGCCGATGGGCGTCGCACGCCCCGCGTGGGCGGCTTCGAACGCCGCGGGCCCGGTGCAGCTCACCCTGCCCGTGCCCACCGGACCGTACCCCGTGGGCACGGTGCCCCTGCACCTCGTCGACACCTCACGTCCGGATCCCGTGGCCGGCCCCGGGCATCACCGTGAGTTGATGGCCGCCGTCTGGTACCCCGCCCGGGGCGTCGAACGGTATCCACTGGCCCGCTGGACGTCCCCTGCCGTGGTGCGGGCGCTCCTGACGTCGGCGGGCTTTCCGGCCGATGTCGCGGTGGCACCGCTCACGGCCGGGCACGAGGGTGCCCCGGTGCTGCGAACGGGCCGACGACTGCCCGTCGTCGTCTTCTCGCATGGCGCGCACGATCACCGGGCGGACACCACCATCGTGGTGCAGGAGCTTGCCGGTCACGGGTACGTGGTGGTCACGGTGGACCACACGTACGACGCGTTCAGCGTGTTCCCCGACGGCCGGCTCACGGTCCCGCTCGACGTACCCGCCCTGACACCGCGGGACTTCGCCACCGACATCCGGTTCGTGCTCGACCGCGTCGAGGACCTCGCGTCCGGGCGCAACCCCGACGCCGGACACCGGCCGCTGCCGGCCGGCCTGCTCGGTGCCCTCGATCCGCAGCGCATCGGCATGTACGGCTGGTCGAAGGGTGCGACGGCGACGGCGTTCGTGATGAGCGAGGACCGGCGCGTCCGGGCAGGGCTGAGCTTCGACGGCCCGATGCAGCCCACGGTCACCACCGACCTGGACCGCCCGTTCATGCTGATGACCGCAGAGTTCCCCCGGGCCACCCAGCCGAGCGTCGCCGAGTTCTGGTCGCACCTGCGGGGATGGCGGCTCAACGTTCAGGCGGAGGGCGCGGTGCACTCGTCGTACTGCGACGTCCAGTTCCTGATCCCACAGCTGGCACAGGCCGTCGGGATGAGCGCCGCGGATCTTCAGTCCTGGATCGGCACCCTTGATCCCGCCCGGGCCGTGAGGATCCAGCAGGCGTACCCGCTCGCGTTCTTCGACCTGCACCTGCGGGACCGGGACCAGAGGCACCTGCTCGACGGCCCGTGCCCGGCCTTTCCGGAGGTGACGTTCATCTCATGAAACGATGGACCGCGTCACTCCCGGTCGGCTCGCCACCATGGCGACCAACAATCTCCTGCTGTCACGGACTCCGCTGTCACGGACTCCGCCGTTGTGGGCCGAGGCTTCCCCACGCGACGACGACAACGCCCACCCAGGACAAAGCCGCAGCAAAGGGCCCGCAAAGTGAATCGGGGTCCGGTGAACCCGCGGATCTGAGGCAACATCTTGGTGAACGATGGGCACCGCGCGGTCAGGGTGCGGTGCCGCCGTCGGCCGGATGGGGTGAGGGACGTGGTGGAGCCGAGGATCGCCGTCGCCGTGGTGACCATGGGCAACCGGCCCGCCGAGGTCGACGCCCTGCTGGAGTCCGTGGCCAAGCAGGACCTCGCCCCCGCCCGCATCGTGATCGTCGGCAACGGCTGCCGGCTGCCCGAGTTCGCCCGCCGGCTCTCCCTGCCCGGTGAGGTCACCACCATCGACGTGGAGGAGAACCTCGGCTGCCCGGGCGGCCGGAACGTCGCCCTGGCCCGCCTGCGCGAGTACGGCGACGTCGACGTCGTCGTGGAGCTGGACGACGACGGCCTGCTCGTCGACCCCGATGTGCTGCGGCGCGTACGGGACCTGTACGCCGCCGACCCGCGCCTCGGCGTCGTCGGTTTCCGCATCGCCGACGAGCACGGCGAGACCCAGCAACGGCATGTGCCCCGCGTGGGCAGGTCGGATCCGATGCGCGGGGGCTACGTCACCGGCTTCCTCGGCGGCGGGCACGCCCTGCGCATGGCGATGCTGGCCGAGATCGGGGACTGGCCGGCCGAGTTCTTCTTCGCGCATGAGGAGACCGACCTCGCCTGGCGCGCCGCCGACGCCGGCTGGAAGATCCTCTACGCCCCCGAGCTGCTGCTCCAGCACCCCAAGACCTCGCCGGCCCGGCACGCCATCTACTACCGCGTCAACGCCCGCAACCGCGTCTGGCTCGTCCGGCGCCGGCTGCCGTTGCCGCTCATCCCCGTGCACCTCGGGGTGTGGACCCTGCTCACCCTCGCCCGCACGCGCTCCCCGGCGGGGCTGAAGGCCTGGTTCGGCGGTTTCGTGGAAGGCCTGCGGAAGCCGGCCGGCGAGCGTCGGCCCATGCGCTGGCGGACGGCGTGGCGGCTCACCCGCCTGGGACGCCCACCGGTGATCTGAGACGCGGCCGCCCGCCCGCCGGTGAGCTGAGGCGCGGGGCGCCTGCGGGGGCGGGGCCGGGAGACGTGGGCGTCTGCCGGTGGGGCAAGGCGTCGGGTGTCTGCCGGGGCGCGGACACGTCGGGCATCTCCCGATGGGCCGGGGGTCGGGGTGTCTGCCGGGCTCGGACACGTGAGGCGTCTGCCGGTGAGCCGAGGCGTCGGGGTGTCTGCCGGGCTCGGACACGTGAGGCGTCTGCCGGTGAGCCGAGGCGTCGGGGTGTCTGCCGGGCGCAGGGGCGTGGGGCATCTGCCGATGGGCGGAGGCGTCGGGCGGCTGGCGGTGGGCGGAGCCGCAGGGTGTCCGTCAGTTGGCCGGACCCGGCGTCTTCGCCGGTGACTTGGGGCAGGAGGCCTCCGCCGCTGGGCGGGGCGCGACGCTTCCGTCCGTGATGACGATGCCGATGACGATGCCGACCAGGGGGCACGCGGATACCCCACCGTTCGCCCGACCGGCGCGCACGGGGCCGATCGCCGATCGCCCGACCGGCGCGAACAGGGCGTGGGGAGCGGAACGGGACGGGGCCCCGGGCGTTCACCTCCGCCGACCGGGGCCCCCTGCGTCCCCGGACCCGGCCTACGGCGACACTCCCCCGAGTTACGCGACATACGCGCGCGCCGTCGGGCCAGATCCGATGGAATGATCACATCAGGATTCGCCAACGGATCGCTAACATATGGCCAACGGTTCGTCGGCCGATGGCGGACCCGTTGGCCGGAACTCGCCGACGGAATCCGAAAGGAGCCCTCGGCCGGGCCGATCCGGGGCTGGTGCGGCCGTCGGACGGTGGCGGGAAACCGTCCGGTACAGGGCGGAATTCCGCCAGACAACGGCGAGCACAGGCTCGTCGCGGAGCGCGGTCGACCCGACCGCGCAGGAAGACCTGGAGCGGCGTGATGCGGCGGTGCGAGCTGCGGTTCGGGCTGCTCGGCCCACCCGTCCTGTACGGCCGACAGGCGTTCGGGATCTCGGACGAATCCCTCCACAACGGCGTCCACGCCATCGGCAGCCCCAAGGTGCGCGCACTGCTGGCCGCACTGCTGCTGGAGCCGGGCCGGGTCGTCTCGGTGGAGGCGCTGAAGGACGCCCTGTGGGGCGGGGCGCCGCCCGTCTCCGCGCAGGCGTCCCTGCACAACCACGTCACCCGGCTGCGCCGGCTCCTGGACGACCCCGACCGGCTCAGGGCCGTGCCGCCGGGATACGTACTGCGCGTCGACCACGGCGAGTTGGACGTGCACGTCTTCGACACCCGGGTCGCCGAGGCACGGGCCGCGCATGCCCGGCGGGACTGGCCGGGCGTCGTACGGGCCTGTACGGCCGCGCTCGCGCTCTGGCGCGGCACCCCGCTCAGCGGACTCCCCGCCGACCTCGGCGGTTATGCCCTGGTGCAGCGTCTGGAGGAGGCCCGCCTGTTCCTGCTGGAGTGGCGCTACGACGCCGAACTCGCCCTGGACGGGGCACGATTGGCCGGGATCGTCCCGGAGCTCGCGGCGCTGGTCGCCGAGTATCCGCTGCGTGAGGCGTACCACCGTCAGCTCATGCTCGCCCTGCACCGCACCGGCCGTCAGGCCGAGGCGCTGGCCGTTCACCGTGATCTGCGCGCCCGCCTGGTCGAGGAACTCGGCATCGAACCCGGCCCGGCGGTCCGCGAGGCCCATGTCGAGGTGCTGCGGGGGAGTGGCGAGGAGCGGCACGGGGCCGAGGGGGAGCGCGACGGCAGTCGGCGGGGTGCCGAGGGCGCCCACCGGCAATCGCCGGGGCCCATGGGTCATGTGGACGGCGTGGCCAGGGGGGAGGCCGAAACGCCGGCTTCGCGCGCGGGCGGGACCCCACCCGATGCGCGTCGGACCCCACGCCCCGCACAACTCCCGCCGCCCCCTGCCCATTTCACCGGCCGCGTCGATGTCCGGCGCGAACTACGGCGTGCGCTCACGGATCCGCCCGTACCGGCTCCGGCCATCGCCGTGCTCAGCGGTATGGCGGGCGTCGGCAAGAGTGCCCTCGCCCTGGCTGTCGCACATGAGCTGCGGGAACGTTTCCCCGATGGGCAGCTGTACGTCAACCTGCACGGCGCCACCCCCGGCATGACCCCGCTCGGCTCCGCCCAGGCGCTCGCCGCGCTGCTGCGGGACCTGGGCGCCGAGCCCCGCAGCATCCCCGAACACCCGGACGCGGCAGCCGCGTTGCTCCGCTCGCTGCTCGCCCCGGCCCGCATCCTGCTGGTACTGGACGACGCGGCGAACGCGGCCCAGGTACGGCCCCTGCTGCCGGCTGGGCCCGGTTGCGCGGTGATCGTCACCAGCCGCTCGCCACTGACCGCCCTCGACGGCGCCCGGCGCTTCCCGCTCGGCCCGCTGACCGGCGAGGACAGCGCGGCACTGCTGCGCGCGGTGAGCGGACGGGAGAGGCTGGACGCCGGTCACCCACTGGTCGAGCTGACCGGCCGGCTCCCGCTGGCGCTGCGCGTCGTGGCCGCCCGGCTCGCCGCCCGCCGCGCCCTCACCCCGGATGTGCTGGCGAGCCAACTCGCGCAGACCGGTGGCCGGTTGCGTCATCTCGAGTACGACGACCTGAGCGTCCGGCGTTCCCTGGCCGTCGCCCATGACGCGCTCGCCGCAGCCGGGCGCGAGGCGGACCGGGACGCGGCGCTGGCGCTGCGCCGCATCGGCGCACTGGACCTGCCGACCTACGGCGCCCCGCTGATCGCCCGCCTCACCGGCACCGACGCGCGGCGCGCCGAGGCGGCCCTGGACCGTCTGGTCGACGTCGCCCTCCTGGAGGAGACCGCCTACGGCCGTTACGCCCCGCACGACCTGGTCCGCGACTTCGCCCGCGAACTGGCGGACACGGGAAAGGGCACCGGTACGCACGCGCCGAGCGCCCTTGCGGACACCGAGCAGAGCCCGGGTGTGCAGGGGGAGGCAGGCGACCGGACCGACCCCGCCGCCGCGCCCGCCCCCGATCTGATCGCCCTCCGCTGGTACGCCGCCGTGGCCGAACGGCTGCTGGAGGCAGTCGTGGAGCCCGGGATCGATCAGGAGGACCGGCGTCGGCCCACCTCCGCGCAACCGCCGGAGCACGCGGCCGACGTGGCCGCGCTGGCGTCCTTCGAGTCCGCCGAGCAGGCCTTCGGCTGGGGAGAGGTGGAGCTGGAGAACGTCGTCGCCCTGGTGTCACGCAACGCGGGCACGTCCGACCCGTGTCGGGCCGCGCACCTCTCGACGCTCGCGCGGCTGCTCTTCCCCTACGTCCAGCGCGGTGGCCGGGTCGCCGAGATGGAGGTGCTGGGGCGGGCCGCGCTCGGGGCGGCACGGCGGCTCGGGGACGCGGCGGCCGAGGCGTACGCCCTCGGCGACCTGGCGGGCCTGCACTTCCTGACCGGCCGCCAGAAGGACGCCCTCGCGCTGACCGACCAGTCCCTGGAGATCTGGCGGCGGCTCGGTGTCGTCTCCAGGATCCGGCGCTGTCTGAACAACCGCGGCCTGCTGCTGGAGGGGCTCGGGCGGTTCGCGGAGTCCGGGGAGGCGCTGCGGCAGAGCCTCGCGTACTCGCGCCAGTTGAACGATCCCTACGGAGAGGCCGTCACCCGCAGCCATCTCGGCAATCTCTACGAGCACACCGACCCGCGTGCCGCGATCGAGCAGCACCGGCGCTCGCTGGCGATCGGGGACGCGATCGGCGCGGTCATCGTGCAGCACTCGGCGCACTGCAACATCGGCTACGCCCATCTCACCCTCGGCGAACCGGCCGCCGCTGCCGGGCACTTCGAGGAGAGCCTGCGCATCCTCGGCGGCCACGGGGACTGGCACGGCGAGTCCCAGACCCGGCTCGGCCTGGTCCGCGCGCTGCGGCAGCTGGGCGATACCGAACGGGCGGGCCGTGAGTGCGCCGAACTGCTGCGCCGGGCCGACGCCCGCGCCGACTGCTACATGGGGGCCCTGGCCCGGCACCAGCACGGGCTGCTGCTGAGCGCACGGGGACGGCGGACGGAGGCGTACGACGCCTGGCGCGCGGCACTGGCGGCGCTGGACGGCACCGACGAGCAGGCGGTCGTGACAGAGCTGCGGGAACTTCTCGCGGAGTGACCCCGAAGGGGCGCGGGAGTGTGCCGATGTGCGGATCCGCCGCGTGGGGCGCGACCAGCCGCGGCGCACCCGCACACGCCGGCCGAGTTCCCTCCACATCCTTGGGCGGACACCTCCGACGCAGCGCTCACTTGGCGTCGGCATAGCACTCCACCACCGCTGTCGTGAACGGGAACCGCACCGGGGTCTCGCCGAAGGTCAGCCGGCCGGCGAGGTCGGCGGAGGCACGGATGGCGTGGACGACCGTGTCGGTCTCCTCGGCGGGGCAGTGCACGATCACCTCGTCGTGCTGGAAGAAGACCAGCTCCGCCTTGAGATCCGCGCAGGCCCGGCGGAGCCCGGCGAGCATCAGCAGGGCCCAGTCGGCGGCGCTGCCCTGGACGACGAAGTTCCGCGCGAAGCGGCCCCTCGCCCGGGAGTTGGTGGAGGCGTAGCCGGGGCCCCAGGCGCTGTGGCCGTCGGCGTGCGTCTCGGCGGCGTCGTCGCCGATGGGGATGCCTGCCTCCCCCGCCGTGTCCTCGCCGGCTCCGGCGGCCGGCGGGCAGGTCCGGCCCAGCCAGGTGCGCACCAGCCGACCCTCCTCGCCCGCGCGGGCCGCCTCGTCGACGTAGGCGACGGCCTTCGGGAAGCGGCGGCGCAGCGCGGCCAGGTTCTTCAGGCCGTCGCCCGAGGTCTGTCCGTAGATCGCGCCGAGCACGGCGACCTTGGCCTGGTCACGGTCGCCGGAGAAGGCGCGGTCGGACACGGACTGGTAGAGGTCGCTCTCGCGGCCGGCCACCTCCATCAGCCCGGGATCGCGGGAGATCGCGGCGAGCACGCGCGGCTCCATCTGGTCGGCGTCGGCCACGACCAGCCGCCAGCCGGGGTCGGCGACCACGGCCCGGCGGATCACCTTGGGGATCTGCAGTGCGCCCCCGCCGTTGGTCACCCAGCGTCCGGTCACCGTGCCGCCGGCGAGGAACTCGGGGCGGAAGCGGCCGTCGCGCACCCAGTCCTGCAGCCAGGACCAGCCATGGGCCACCCAGATGCGGTACAGCTTCTTGTACTCCAGCAGGGGCTCGACGGCCGGGTGGTCGACGGACCGGATCTCCCAGCGGCGGGTGGACTTCACCTTGATCCCGGCCTGGGCGAAGGCCTTGATCACGTCGGCGGGCAGATCGGGGCGGACCCGGCGGCCGAAGGCGGCGGAGACCTCGTCGGCCAGCTCGGCGAGTCGGCGCGGCTCGCCGCCGCCCGCGTACCGCTCGCCCAGCAGGTCGTGCAGCAGGCGGCGGTGGACCTCGGCGCTCCACGGCAGGCCCGCGTGGTTCATCTCGGCGGCCACCAGCGTGCCGGCCGACTCGGCGGCCGTCAGGAGCCGCATCCGGCCGGGGTGGGCGGTCCGCTCGTGCCGCCGCAACTGCTCGGCGTGGACCGCGAGGAGGTCGGCCAGGGGCAGGCGGGTGCTGGTGGCCTCGAACAGCGGGGACTGGGCGCCCGGTGCGGCCGGGCGCTGGGGCGGGTCGGGCGGTACGGGGCCGCCCCGGAGGCGGGCCAGGGCGGCGGCGGCCGAGCGCGGCTCGCCATGCCGGCCCTCGTGGCCCAGCAGGAGTGTCTCGGCGTCCTCGATGTCGTAGCACCGCTCCACTCGCACCCCCGTGGCGAGCAGACGCGGGTAGACCTCGGGGGTGGACCGCCACACCCAGCGCGTCACCTCCGGGCGGCTCCGCACCGCCCCGGCGAGATCGCCCTCCCGCCGCACCGGCCCGGCGGGCAGGCCGTCCGGGCCGAGGGGGGCGACATCCACGCCTCCGTCCTCGGCCGGTGCGAGCGCCCACCGGTCGGTCATGACTGCGAGTGTGGCAGCCGGCTCTGACAATCGGCCTGACCTGCGGTTTCAGTCCTCGCTCGGGCGGGGGTCGGCCGCTTCCGCGCCGGCTGCCTCCGCGGCCGCCGCCTTCGTCTGCTCCGTCAGCATCGACAGCACCCTGGCGATGTACGCCTCGGTCCCGGCCTTGGTGATGCCGAGGTCGCTGAGGACACCCTGGCCGTTCTCCTGCTCCAGGAGTGCGAGCAGGATGTGCTCGGTGCCGATGTAGTTGTGGCCGAGCCGGAGGGCCTCGCGGAAGGTGAGTTCCAGGGCCTTCTTGGCGTCGGGGCCGTAGGGGATGAGGTCCGGAACCTCGTCCGCGGCGGGCGGCAGCGCGGCGGTCGCGGCCTGCCGTACGGCGTCCAGGAGGACGCCCTGCTCGGTGATCGCCTTCGCCCCGATGCCCTCGGGTTCGGCCAGCAGTCCTAGGACCAGGTGCTCGGGTCGGCCCTCCGGGGTGCGGGCGGCCACCGCCTCGTTGTGCGCGGCGATGACCACGTTCCGCGCGCGCGGGGTGTAGCGGCTGAAGTCGCCGGCATCGAGGTCGGCGGACTCCTTCGGTACGAACCGCTTCTGCGCCGCCTGCCGGGTGACGCCCATGCTCCGGCCGATCTCCGTCCAGGACGCGCCCGAGCGCCGGGCCTGGTCGACGAAGTGGCCGATCAGGTGGTCCGCCACATCACCGAGGTGATCGGCGGCGATCACCGCGTCCTGGAGCTGTTCGAGGGGCTCGTGGTGGGCCTTCTTGATGGCCGCGATGAGGTCGTCGAGGCGTACGGATGCCGTGATGTTCGGGTTGGTCGCCATGTGTCAACCGTAGGTTGCGCCTCCGAGGCTGTCAACCGATGGTTGACAGTCTCCTCGGGTGTGGCGTGCCGGTCACTTCGGTGCGACCGCCAGACGCACCGCGAGCCCTGCGAACACCGTCCCGCCGAAGTAGTCCAGGCCCCGCGCGAGGCGCCGACTGCGCCGCAGCAGTGCGGCGAGCCTCCCGGAGAGCAGGCCGACCGAGCCGTCCACCACGACGCCCATCGCCGTGATCGTGAATCCCAGCACGAGGAACTGCTCACGCACGTGCCCCAGGGCGGGGTTCACGAACTGCGGCAGGAAGGAGACGTTGAAGAGGATCACCTTCGGGTTGAGGAGGTTGGTGACGGTGCCCCGCCAGAACGCCCGTCGGCGCCCGTTCCGCGGCGCCGGCTCGGTGTCGACCGGTCCGCCGTCGCCCCGGAACGCCCTGACCGCGAGGAACAGCAGATAGGCCGCGCCCGCCCAGTGCAGCGCCTCGTAGAGCGTCGGCAGGGTCAGGAACAGCGCCGACAGGCCGAGCGCCGCGGCGACCGTGTGCACGAGCATGGCGCAGGCGACTCCGACGGCGGCCGCCATACCCGTCAGCGGGCCGCCCCGGCCGCCCACCGCCACGATGAACATCATGTCGGGTCCGGGAGTGACGCAGAGTGCGAAAGCGGCGATCAGGAACGCCGCATAGAGAGACGTGTCCACCATGCCGCCATGCTTCGCGTGGCTCCACGCGCGCGTGGCGGAATTCCAGGGGTTGAGACGAGCCGTCGGCCAAGCGGTCCACTGGGTGGCGGTGTTGAGGGCGGACGGGTGGCCACTACGTTGGTCTTGACCACCACGGCCCCGCACTTCCCCGGCGCACCCGGCGACTTCGACCGACCCCGAAGCGGACCCCGAACCCGAACCGGACCCGAACCCGGAGCCGCACTCCCGCCGCCACCCCGCCCCTTTGTCCACAGCCTGTGGACAAAGTTCGGTTTGCTGTCGGTGGGGCATGGCACGATCGACGGTGTGACCAGCACTGGCAGCACGGTCGAGAGGGCCTTCAGGGCCGCCCTCTACGACGACACCGACACCGGCCTCGACACCGGCGCCTCCCTGCTCGCCGCCGACCCCACCGCGGATGCCGAACTCGCGCGGCGAGGCGAGGAGTTCATGGCGACGGCCTGGCGGCGCGGCTGGCAGCCCGCCGATGTCGTACGGCTGGTGCGGCGCGAGCTGGAGGATGTGCATGTGCGCCGGGCCGCCGCGCTGATCCGCGCCCAGGCCGGTGGGGACCGCCCCCGCGGGCGCCGCTGGGCCGCCCAGCTGGCGGAGCTGCCGGAGGATCCCGCCCGCGAGGCCGACCGCTTCTCGCAGGCCACGGCCACACTGGAGCTGTACCGCCTGCTGCTGCGCCTGCCCGCCCTGGAGCCACTGGAGGAGCCCCGGAACGCCCCCGGCCCGGCTGCCTCGCGCATGCTCGCCCGGATCCGCGCGCTGCTCGCCAAGGCCGAGGCGACCGGGTATCCGGAGGAGGCGGAGGCGCTCAGCGCCAAGGCGCAGGAGCTGATGGCGCGGCACAGTGTCGACGAGGCGCTGCTCGCCGCCGGGGCGCCCGCGCCGGACGCGCCCGGGGCCTGCCGGATCGGGGTCGAGCCGCCGTACGAACAGGTCAAGGCGGTCCTGCTCGACGCCGTGGCCGGCGCGAACAACTGCCGCGCGGTGTGGCACGAACCGTTCGGCTTCTCCACGGTCGTCGGCTTCGAGGCGGACCTGGAGGCGGTCGAGTTGCTCTACACCTCGCTGCTGGTGCAGGCAACGCACGCGATGACCAGGGCGGAGACCGCTCAGAGAGCCGGCGGACGGAAACGGACCAAGACCTTCCGGCAGTCCTTCCTGGCCGCCTACGCCCACCGGGTCGGCGACCGGCTCGCGGCCGCCGTCGAGACCCAGGTCAGCGAGGACCTGCTGCCGGTCCTCGCCACCAGGGAGGTGGCCGTCACCGACCGGCTGGAGCGCATGTTCCCCGAGACCACCACCACCCGGCTGCGTGGCGTGACCGACGCGGCAGGCTGGACGGAGGGCGCCCGCGCGGCGGACCAGGCACAGGTCAGAGCCCGCCGCGGACTGCACTGAACCCACCTCGAGCAGCCGCCGGTCCGCGGCAACCTGAAGTGAGCCCGGGTGCCCGGCGCGCAGGAGCCGCCGTCAGTGCGCCGGAACCTGGAGTGAGCCCACCCGGGCAGGAGACAGAGCGCCCGAAGCCACTGTCATCGCGTCCGGCCCGAAGCCGACCCGTCCGGATCCAGCGCCGACCCGCACGGAGCCGGAGCCGACGCGAGCCCGGCTGAACTCAGCCCACTCCAGGCCGGAATCAGCCCGCCCCAATCAGGCGTCAGCCCAGCCCGGGGCCGGAGTGATCCCGCCCGACCCCGACGTCAGTCCGCCCTGAGCCGGAGTCGGCCGCCGAATCCCGCGTCAGCTGCCCCAGGCCGGAGTCGCCCCCCAAACCCGGCGTCAGCCCAACCCAACCCAGGCCGGAGCGGTGCGGCCTCAATCCGGCGTCAACCCCCGTGCCGGAGGGACCCCGCCCAGGCTGGAACCGCCCGCCGAAGTCGGGGTCAGCCCGTGCAGCCTCTCGTGGTCAGCACGCGCAGCCTGCCGTGGTCGTCAGTCGCCGACCTGCTGGAAGGCGGTCACGGAGGCGGTCGGGGCGGTGCCGCCGGTCTGGGTGGCGACGGGGCCGTACGACCAGGGGAAGCTTCGGGACGCGGTGGTCCCCGGCAGGGTGATCTTCACGGTCTTGGCGTCCAACGCGGCCTTGCCGCCCGCCTTGCCGCGCACGTAGGCGATGGTGAAGGACGCCGAGTCGCCCTTGGCGAGCTTCAGCTTCTGGGCCTTGGCGCCCTTGAGCGCGGGCACCTTGGCCTCGGTGTTGCCGGCGCTCAGGACCACGCCCGCGAACTGGTCCAGGGTGCAGGGCTTGCTCTGGTTGGTGATGCTGACCGGAATCTCACCCGTGTCACCGGCCTTCGGGGCCACGCTCGCGGACCCGATCTGCACGGAGACCCCGCCGATCTCGCAGGCCGAGCCGTTCTTGCTGCCGCTCTTGCTCCCACCGTCGTCGCAGGCGGTGAGCAGCAGGGCGGCGGCGAGGGCCGTGACGGTGAGCGGAATGGCGCGCATGAGCAGTCCCATCGAGGTCGTGACGGTGCCCCTGCATCATGGCGCCTGCGTGCCGGGCCGGTACGCCCACCCCCGGCGGAATCACCACTTCAGGTGGCGTCACTCCTCACCGGATCCGCCCCTGTCACTGCTTCACCTCAGTGCTTCGCCTTGGTCGGCAGCGCCGAAGGCAGCTTGCCGCCCTCCGCCTTGGTGTACGTCTCCTTGCCGGTCTTGCCCGACCAGCTCACCGTCATGCTCTTGGCGTTCACCGAGTCCACCATGCCGGTGGCCCGGTCCTTGTTGCCGTCGGGGCAGGTCAGATGGATCATCTGCATCCCGGACTCCTCGCCCGCGGCGCCCTGGCACCAGGCCTTCCGGCCCGTCACGAAGAGCCCGGCCTTCTTGCCGGTGATCACCAGTGCCACGATCTTGCCGCCGCTCGTGGTGATCCAGCTGCCCTGGACCTTGCCGGAGGCCCCGGTCGCCGCTCCCGAGGCCGAGGAGGAGGCCGACGCGGTCGCGCTGGGCTTCGTCGGGGCGGTGGTCTTCTCGCCCCCGCCGCCCCCGCCCCCGCTGCACGCGGTCAGCGCGGCGAGCGCGCCCACCAGGCCTGCTGCCACGGTCGCGGTCCGCACCCTGGCAGTCGCAGCAGTCGCACCAGTCGCAGTAGTCACCGGAAAGCTCCCAAGCTGTAGCGGCCGGCCGCCCTCGGCCGGACGGCCCGCAGCAAGCTACCAGCAGCAACCAGGAGGACTATCGGACGCCGGGCAGGAATCCGTTGTGAAGCCGCCCACCCCACAGGTCGGGAAGCCGCCCATCACCTACACGTAGGAAAATCCCTACGCTTGACTAGTAGGAAATCCCCTACCTATCCTCGTGCCCATGAACATCACCCACGCCTCCTTCGTCACCCTCCCCGTCGCCGACCAGGACCGTGCCCTGCGCTTCTACCGGGACGTGCTCGGCTTCCAGGTCACCGCCGATCTGCAGATGCCGCCCGGGCGATGGCTGCAGGTCGCCCCGCAGGGCGCGCAGACCGTGTTCACGCTCTCCGGGCCGGGCATGGGTGATTTCGTGCCCGGTTCGGCGCGGGGGATCATGTTGGTGACGACCGATGTCGACGCCGACTGCGCGCGGCTCGCCGAGGCGGGCACCGAGGTGCAGGGTCCGGAGGAGTACCCGTGGGGGCGCATGGCCTCCTTCACGGACCCCGACGGCAACGGTCTGATGCTGCTGACGGAGAAGGAAGGCTTCTGAACCCACCATGAGTACTGGGGCCGGGACGGCTGCCGCCGCCGAGGACCGCGTCTTCGCCGCGCTCGCCAACGCCACCCGTCGCGAGGTGCTGCGCCTGCTGCGTGAGCGCGGACCGCAGCCCGTCCAGGCCCTCGCCGACCACTTCGACATGCGCCGCCCGAGCCTCTCGGAACACCTCAAGGTGCTCCGGGAGGCCGGCCTCGTCTCCGAACAGCGCTCGGGGCGGCAGCGCATCTACCGCCTCGAGGCCGCTCCCCTCGCCGAGGTGCAGGACTGGCTCCACCCGTACGAGCGGTTCTGGCGCGACCGGCTGAAGGGCCTCGGCGACCTGCTCGACCGTCTGCCCGACGATGACCAGCCATGAGCACCGAACCAGGCAACGGCACCGAACCAGGCCATGACGCCGGCCCCGGCAGTGACAAGGGCGCGGACGACCTGACCACCATCCGCGTCGACCAGTTCTTCCCGCACCCGCCCGCCAAGGTCTGGCGCGCCCTGACCGACCCCGGGCTGCTCACCCAGTGGCAGATGCCCGGTGCCGAGGACTTCCGGCTGGAGGTCGGCCACCGGTACCGGATGACCTCCGTCCCGCGTCCCAACGCCCGTTTCTCCGGGGTCGTGGAGGTGCGGGTGCTGGCCTACGACATCGAGCGGATGCTGTCCGTCCGCTGGGCCGACGCCGATCCGGCCAACCCCGCGGACTGGACCATCACCTGGACCCTGGAACAGGAAGGGCGCGGTACGCGTCTTTTCCTGGTGCACGAAGGTTTCGATCCGGACGACCCGGCTCAGCTGATGGCGCGGAAGATCATGGACGGGGGGTGGCGGGGGCATGTCCTGCCCGCTCTGGGGCAGACGCTGGAGCAGCTTCGCTGACGCAGGGGTCTCCCGGACAGTAAAGCGAACGTCAAAGCTGTAACCGTGGGAACACCGCACGTGCACGTGCATTTGCTCATGCATCTGCATGTGAACAAGGTTATGATCCGGGTCAGTTGACCACAGCATCTATGGCCACACCAGCCAGTGCACCACCGGGGAGCGACCTGTGGACCGCGACGTTGACGGCGTGTACGGGGGGTACGACGTGTACAACGGCATTGCTGCCGCGCAGCTGGTCGGAGTGGCCTGGCAGAAGAGCAGGCACAGCAACTCGCAGGGTTCCTGCGTGGAGTTCGCGCGGCTGCCCGGCGGCGACGTCGCCGTACGCAACTCGCGTTTCCCGGACGGCCCGGCGCTCGTCTACACGCGTGCGGAGATCGAGGCCATGCTCCTCGGCATCAAGGACGGCGAGTTCGACCACCTGATCGTGAGTTGACATCCCGTGGCCCGCCCCTGTGCCCGTTCGTGGCAACGATGTCGGGGTGTACGCGCGTAGAACTCGGGCGTCCGTCGGTGTCGTACTGCGTCAGCCGGCCGACTGGAGCCGGAACATGGCCCAGACGACCTTGCCGTCGAGCGCGCCCGCGAGCGGGTGCCAGCCCCAACTGTCGGCGAAGGAGTCGACCAGGAACAGCCCGCGCCCGGACTCGGCGGAGAAGTCGTCCGAGTCGCGCGGCGCCGGCGTCTCGTGGCTCGGGTCGCGCACCGCGCACACCAGCCGCTCGGTCCAGCGCATCAGGTGCAGCCGTACCGAGGGCTGGTGCTCGAGGCACCCCGGGTCGGAGGGCAGTGCGTGGCGCAGGGCGTTGGTGACGAGTTCGGAGACGACGAGACATATGTCGTCGAAGCGGTCGCCGACGTCCCACTGGTCGAGCGTGCCGCGGGTGAAGCGCCGGGCCTCGCGCACCGCTTCGTACCGGGCGGGCAGGGCGCAGGAGGCGGCATCGGACACGGCTGCGGGATCCAGCGGCGGAAGGCCCTGCCGTAACGGCTTGAGCATGGTCGATCCATTCGTTCCCATGCGAGGCACTCCCGGGAATTCGCGGTCGTTGCGATGCAGCGGTGGCGCGGCACCATGGTTTCGGATGCGCAGAGCAGATGCAAGGGCAGATGCACGTGCACGCGACCGAAATGGCACCGCCCGTACCGCTTCTTGGCCATTTTTTCCGCCATCTTCTTGGCGGTTGCCGCCAGAGGTCCTGACCTCTTCCCGACAACGCGCAGGCAGAAACGGCCTGCCTCTTTCCGTTTCCGTAACCGGACGAGTACTGCTCGGAGTGTTTTAGTGGCAGACTGCGGGCCCTGAAGACGGTTGGGGAGGCTGGCGAACGTGAGCGCGGGAGAGCCCGGATCGGTGGTGCGGCGGATGCTGCTCGGCTCGCAACTGAGGCGACTGCGTGAGGCGCGGGGGATCACGCGTGAGGCGGCGGGGTACTCCATCCGCGCCTCCGAGTCGAAGATCAGCCGGATGGAGCTGGGCCGGGTGAGCTTCAAGACCAGGGATGTCGAAGACCTGCTGACGCTGTACGGCATCACGGACGACACGGAGCGCGAGTCGCTGCTGTCCCTCGCCCGGGAGGCCAACGTGGCCGGCTGGTGGCACAGTTACACCGACGTCCTGCCCAGCTGGTTCCCCACCTATGTGGGCCTGGAGGGCGCCGCGTCCCTGATCCGCGTCTACGAGGTGCAGTTCGTGCACGGCCTGCTCCAGACGGAGGACTACGCCCGCGCGGTGGTCCGGCGCGGCATGAAGGGCGCGAGCGCGGCCGACGTCGAACGCCGGGTCGCCCTGCGCCTGGAGCGGCAGAAGCACCTGTTCGCGCACAGCGCCCCCGAGTTCCACTTCGTCCTCGACGAGGCGGCCCTGCGCCGCCCCTACGGCGACCGCGAGGTGATGCGCGGCCAGCTCCAGCACCTCATCGACGTCTCCGCGCGGCCCAACGTACGGCTGCAGATCATGCCGTTCGGCTTCGGCGGGCACTCCGGCGAGAGCGGCGCCTTCACCATCCTCAGCTTCCCCGACGCCGACCTGTCCGACGTCGTCTACATGGAGCAGCTGACCAGCGCCCTCTACTTGGACAAGCGCGAGGACGTCGCCCAGTACGAGCAGGCCCTGAAGGAGCTCCAGCAGGACAGCCCGGGCCCCGACGAGAGCCGGGACCTGCTGCGGGGACTGCTGCAACTGTCCTGAGGACTTGTCCGAGTGTCCCGGACTTCTCCGAGTGTCCGGACTCCTCCTTCAACTCTCTTTCAGCACAAGTACGATGACGTGCGATCAGACCGTGACCAGGATCTGTCTCCGCTAGTGATTGAGGGATCACATGTCGTCCTACTTCAGCGACCTGGCCCAGCAGTACATCGACGGAGAATGGCGACCGGGGACCGGCTCCTGGGACGTCATCGACTTCAACCCCTACGACGACGAGAAGCTGGCCTCGATCACCGTGGCCACGGTCGACGAGGTGGACCAGGCCTACAGGGCGGCCGCTCGTGCCCAGAAGAAGTGGGCCGAGACCAACCCCTACGCCCGCCGCGCGGTCTTCGAGCGGGCGCTCCGGCTCATAGAGGACCGTGAGCAGGAGATAGCCGACCTGATCATCGCGGAACTGGGCGGCACGCGCGTGAAGGCCGGTTTCGAGCTGCACCTCGCCAAGGAGTTCCTGCGCGAGTCGATCCACCTGGCGCTGCGCCCCGAGGGCAAGATCCTGCCCTCCCCTGCCGACGGCAAGGAGAACCGCGTCTACCGGGTGCCGGTCGGCGTCGTGGGCGTGATCAGCCCCTTCAACTTCCCCTTCCTGCTGTCGATCAAGTCGGTCGCCCCGGCGCTCGCGCTCGGCAACGCGGTGGTCCTCAAGCCGCACCAGAACACCCCGATCGCCGGCGGCACCCTGATCGCGAAGCTCTTCGAGGACGCCGGGCTGCCCGGCGGCCTGCTCAACGTGGTCGTCACCGACATCGCCGAGATCGGCGACGCGTTCATCGAGCACCCGGTCCCGAAGGTCATCTCCTTCACCGGTTCCGACAAGGTCGGCCGGCACGTGGCCACCGTCTGCGCCGCGAACTTCAAGCGCTCGGTGCTCGAACTGGGCGGCAACAGTGCCCTGGTGGTCCTGGACGACGCCGACGTCGACTACGCCGTGGACGCGGCGGTCTTCAGCCGGTTCGTCCACCAGGGACAGGTCTGCATGGCCGCCAACCGGGTCCTCGTGGACGCGTCCGTCGCCGAGGAGTTCACCGAGAAGTTCGTCGCCAAGGTGAAGTCGCTGAAGGTGGGCGACCCGCGCGACCCGCAGACCGTCATCGGCCCGGTGATCAACTCCCAGCAGGCGAACGCCGTCTCCGGCACCGTCGAGCAGGCCGTCGCCGAGGGCGCCACGGCCCTCGTCCGGGGCACCACGGAGGGCAACCTCGTGGCGCCCAGCGTGCTCACCGACGTACCCGCCGACTCCGCGCTGCTCCAGCAGGAGGTGTTCGGCCCGGTCGTGTTCCTCATCCCCTTCGACGGGGAGGAGGAGGCGCTGCGCCTCGTCAACGACACGCCGTACGGCCTCAGCGGCGCCGTCCACACGGGTGACATCGAGCGGGGTGTCGCCTTCGCCAAGCAGATCGACACCGGCATGTTCCATGTGAACGACGGCACCGTCCACGACGAGCCGATCGTGCCTTTCGGCGGCGAGAAGCACTCCGGCATCGGCCGCCTGAACGGCGAGACGACGCTGGAGGCCTTCACCACGGTGAAGTGGATCTCGGTGCAGCACGGCCGCAGCGGGTTCCCGTTCTGACCGCTGCCCTGAAAGTCGCGGGCCATTGCGGACAGTACCTGACCTCAATGGCCCGTAGCGTCGTCGGTGTCAGGGGGCGCAGGCCCCGGCAAAGGTGGACCGAAAGGCGGCCGGCCATGGTCAAGCACGTACCGGCGGAGGCACAGGGCGACGAGCGCGGGGCGCTGCTCGCCTTCATCGAGGAGCAGCGCGGCGGGATCCGCCGGGCCCTGCTCGGAGTGACCGAGGAGCAGGCCCGCTCCCGCCCCAGCGCCAGCGAGCTGTCGCTCGGCGGCCTGCTCAAGCACGTCGCCGAGGTCGAGCAGATCTGGATCGCACGGGCCAGGCAGGAGCCGCCGGCGGTCAAGCGCGACGAGTCCAACTGGCACGAGAGCTTCCAGCTGGTCGGCGAGGAGACGGTCGCCTCGCAGCTGGCGTACTGGGAGCAGGTCGCCGCCGAGACGGAGAAGTTCATCCGCTCCGCGCCGAGCCTGGACGACACCTTCCCGCTGCCGCCGGACCCCTGGTTCCCGCCGGAGGGCCGGGTCAGCCTGCGCTGGCTGTGTCTGCACCTGATCCGCGAGACGGCCCGGCACGCCGGCCACGCCGACATCATCCGCGAGTCCCTGGACGGCAGGACGGCCTTCGAGCTGGTGGCCCAGGAGCAGGGCGGCTCCTGGGGGTGACCGTGGGGCGGGCGGCCGTACGGCAATAACCTGGACCGCATGTCAGCGATCCGTCTCCTCGTGCTGGGCGCGGTCCGCCGGCACGGGAGGGCCCACGGCTACCAGGTGCGCAACGACCTGGAGTACTGGGGCGCGCACGAGTGGTCCAACGCCAAGCCGGGCTCGATCTACCACGCCCTGAAGCAGATGGCCAAGCAGGGGCTGCTGCACGCGCACGAGATCGCGCCGTCGACGGCCGGCGGCCCGCCGCGCACCGAGTACGAGCTGACCGGGAAGGGCACCGAGGAGTACTTCGCCCTGCTGCGCGACGCGCTGGTCACCTACGACCAGCGCGGCGACATGAAGACGGCGGCCATCGGTTTCATGGTCGACCTGCCGAGGGCCGAGGCGGTGGCGCTGCTGAAGGAGCGCACGCGCCGCATCGAGGCGTGGCGCTCCTCGGTCACCGAGCACTATGTGCCCGAGGAGGGGCCCGGGCAGCTCGGCCACATCGGCGAGATCATGAACATGTGGGTCCACACGGCCGACTCCGAGGCCGAGTGGACCCATGGCCTCGTGGAGCGCCTGGAGAACGGCGCCTACACGTTCGCCGGCGAGGGCGATCCGTTCGTCGGCGTGCTCGCCGAGGACGCGGAGAACCCGTACGCGACGGGGGAGCGGCACCCGGAGGACGACCGCTGATCAAGTTCGACCGATCTTCGGCCGCCGACATGCTCCAGTCGGCGGTGGCTCTGACGCTGACGGCAGCGGTGGCGTACGCGCTCGGCCGGCGGGCGCGCGGCGGCCCCGGGGCTCTCCCGACCGCTGCCGGCCTGCTCCTGCTGTTCCGTTTCACCATGCTGTGGACCGGTGTCCATCTGGCCCTGGTTGCGGGCCGCCCGGAGATTGGTCCAGGCCGTGCAGATGAGGGGGCCGGTGGCTCAGTGATGGAAGCCGGTCGCCGCACCCTTGTCCCGGGTCAGCGGATGCGGCTGCCGGCGCAGTTCGGGCAGCAGGCGGGTCAGGTCGGCCAGGAACAGGTCGGCCAGGTCGTGGGAGAAGCCGTTGCGGCACACGACCCGCAGCACGGAGAGGTCCTCCCGGTTCGCCGGGAAGGTGTACGCGGGCACCAGCCAGCCGCTCTCGCGCAGCCGCCGGGAGACGTCGAAGACGTCGTACGACGTCACGTCGGGGGCCGTGGTGAACGCGAACACGGGCAGCTCGTCCCCGTGCGTCAGCAGCCGGAAGTCGCCCAGCTCCGCGATCCGTGCGGCGAGCGAGGTCGCCACGTCCCGCGTCGACTGCTGCACCGCGCGGTATCCCTCGCGGCCGAGGCGCAGGAAGCTGTAGTACTGGGCGACCACCTGGGCGCCGGGCCGGGAGAAGTTGAGGGCGAAGGTCGGCATGTCGCCGCCCAGGTAGTTGACCCGGAAGACCAGCTCCTCGGGCAGCGCCTCCTTGTCCCGCCACAGCGCCCAGCCGACGCCCGGATACACCAGCCCGTACTTGTGCCCCGAGGTGTTGATCGAGGCCACGCGCGGCAGCCGGAAGTCCCACACCAGGTCCGGGTCCAGGAAGGGCGCCACCATGCCGCCGGACGCGCCGTCCACGTGCACCGGGATGTCCAGCCCGGTGCGCTCCTGGAGGGCGTCCAGGGCGCCGCACAGGTCGGCGATCGGTTCGTAGGAGCCGTCGAAGGTCGAGCCGAGGATGCCGACGACCCCGATGGTGTTCTCGTCGCACAGCTCGGCCGCCGCCTGCGGATCCAGGTGGAAGCGGTCGCCCTCCATGGGTACGAGCCGGGCCTCCACCTCCCAGAAGTTGCAGAACTTCTCCCAGCACACCTGGACGTTGATGCCCATGACGAGGTTGGGCCGGGCGCCCGGGTACCGGTCGGCGTTGCGCCCGGCCCAGCGTCGCTTGAGCGCCATCCCGGCGAGCATGCACGCCTCGCTCGACCCGGTCGTCGAACAGCCCACCGCCGCGGCCGGATCCGGCGCGTTCCACAGGTCGGCGAGCATCGCCACACAGCGCTTCTCCAGCTCGGCCGTGCGCGGGTACTCGTCCTTGTCGATCATGTTTTTGTCCCGGCACTCCGCCATCAGCACCCCGGCCTGCGGCTCCATCCAGGTGGTGACGAACGTGGCGAGGTTCAGCCGGGAGTTGCCGTCCAGCATCAGCTCGTCGTGCACCAGCTGGTACGCCGTGGACGGGGCCAGCGGAGCGTCCGGGAGCCGGTGCGTGGGCGGGGCCTCGGTCATGCCGCCGACCGGATTGGCCTCCCCGTAGAACGGGTTGACGGAGATCGTCCGCTCTTCGTGTTTCTCGGGACCTTTGTGCAGGGCCATGAACGTGCCTCCAGGCTTGCCGGGGAAGGTTTTCAGTGGATCGGGGTGCCGCCCCCGCCCAACTGCATCTGCGGGCGCCCCGTCACCAGCAGCCAGGCCGGCAGCGACGCGATGCACAGCACGGCGATGATGGCGGGCGAGGCGACCAGCACGGCGGCGGTGAACAGGCTCACCCAGCCCTGCCGGGTGATCGCCAGGAGCATGCCCAGGACGCCCGTGGCCACGCCCAGCGCCGGAGGCACGGCCGGAACGAGCGCGTGCGCGCACAGCCCCAGGGCCGAGCCGACGAAGACGGACGGGAAGATGCGCCCGCCACGGAAACCGCAGGACGCGGCGACGAGCAGCGCGGCCAGCTTCACCACCGCCATCCCGGCGAACTGCCCCGCCGACCAGCCGTCCGGGTGCCGGGCCAGCTCCCCGACCTCCGACAGCCCCTTGAAGAGCGTCAGATGGCCGCCGAGGGCCCCCAGGGCGCCCAGTACGACCCCGCCGGCCGGAAGCATCAGCATCGGGTGCCGCAAGCTCCGGAAGGCCGCGTGGGCGAGCGGGAAGGCGTACACGGCGCCCATGCCGAGCAGCGCGGCCGCCGGGGCGATCACGAGGGCGGCCAGGACGTCCCGCGGGTGCGGGTGGCCCATGGGCGGCAGCCCCAGGTCGAAGGTCGGATACGCCACCAGGGTGGTCGTGATGGCCCCGCACGCGCCGGCGGCCAGCGGCGCGAACAGGTTGTCCCACAGCCGGCCGCGCATCGGGTGCCCGGCCAGTGCCTCGGAGATGACCAGCGCCGCCGCGACCGGAGTGCCGAACAGGGCGCCGATCGTCGCCGACTCCGCCAGCACCGGCCACAGCGTGCCCGGCGCCCGGGGCATCAGGCGCGCGCCGAGCCAGGCCGCGAGGCCCACGTTCACCGCGATGACCGGGTTCTCCGGGCCGAGGCTCGGGCCGCCCGCCAGCATCAGCCCGGTCGCCAGCACCAGCCCGGGCAGCACGACCGGCGGCATCACCGGGGCGTTCAGGCCGAGGGTGGCCGGGTCGGGCCCGGCGTGCCCGGGCACCTTCCACACCACCAGCCCGACCGCGAGGCCCGTGGCGGTCAGCATCACGAACATCCACGCCACCGAGTAGCGGCCCACCCCGAGCGCGTCCGGCAGCGGCCCCCACAGCACGTGCAGGAGCTGCTCCGCCGCAGTGCTCACCCCGAGGTAGACCAGACTCGCGACCACGCCGACGGCCACGGCGGGCAGGATGAACGGCAGCAGGGCCCGCGCCGGAGCCGTAGGTGCGGTCGGGAGCGCCTGCGGCGCGTCGGTTTCCTGGGCCACGGGCTCACCATAAGCGGACAAAATGCCTATAACATCCCGAACGTCCCGAACAGAATCCGGCTTGCACCTCACGTGACGTGAGGCCTCAGCGTGGAGGACGTACCGACCGAAGGAGCGGAAAAGTGAGCTACTCCGTGGGACAGGTCTACTCCGTGGGAGAGGTCGCCGGGTTCGCCGGGGTCACGGTGCGCACCCTGCACCACTACGACGAGATCGGCCTGCTCGTGCCCGGCGAGCGCACCCACGCCGGTCACCGGCGCTACACCGGCGCCGATCTCGACCGGCTCCAGCAGATCCTGTTCTACCGGGAGCTCGGCTTCCCGCTCGAGGAGGTCGCGGCCCTGCTCGACGACCCGGACGCGGACCCGCGCGCGCATCTGCGCCGCCAGCACGAACTGCTGACCGCCCGGATCGAGAAGCTCCAGAAGATGGCCGCGGCCGTGGAGCACGCCATGGAGGCACGCAAGATGGGCATCAACCTGACGCCGGAGGAGCGGTTCGAGGTGTTCGGGGACAAGGACCCCGAGCAGTACGCCGAGGAGGCGGAGCAGCGCTGGGGCAACACCGAGGCCTGGGCCGAGTCCCAGCGCCGCGCCGCCACCTACACCAAGGAGGACTGGAAGCGCATCCAGGCCGAGGTCGACGACTGGGGCGAGCGGTACGCCGCCCTGGTCGCCGCCGGCGAGCGGCCGACCGGCGAGGCGGCCATGGACCTGGCCGAGGAACACCGGCAGCACATCAGCAGGTACTACTTCGACGTCCCGTACGAGATGCACCGGTGCTTCGCGGAGATGTACGTCTCCGACGAGCGCTTCAAGGCGTTCTACGACGCCATGCACCCCGGGCTCGCCGAGCACCTGCGCGACGCGATCCTCGCCAACGCCGACCGCCGCACCTCCTGACCGGTCCCGGCCCGGGTGTGCACGGGGGTCACTCCCGGGCCAGGACCACCGCCGTGCCGTAGGCGCACACCTCGGTGCCCACGTCGGCGGCCTCCGTCACGTCGAACCGGAACGCCAGCACCCCGTTGGCGCCACGCGCGCGTGCCTGCTCCACCAGGCGTTCCATGGCCTGGTTGCGGGTCTGCACGAGGGTCTTGGTCAGCCCCTTCAGCTCGCCGCCGATCATCGACTTCAGGCCGGCGCCGATCTGGCTGCCGAGGTGCCGTGACCGCACGGTGAGCCCGAAGACCTCGCCGATCACCTGCTGCACCCGGTGTCCGGGCACGTCGTTCGTCGTCACGACCAGCACGTCCGGCTGGGGCCCCTGGCCGCCGCCGTAGTCATCGAGTCCCATGAGTCACAGCTTTCTCCCAGTCATCCCACAGTGCATCCTGGAGACACCGGTGGAACCTGGGGCGGCCACATCACGTTGATAGCTTTGTGCGGCCCTTCGTCGAAGACCAGCCGCCGCAGTCGCCTTCACCCCTCAGGAGCCCGGACCCGTGATGACACTCGCCCTCGGCCCGAGCTGGCTGGATCCGAACCACCTCCTCAACTCGTTCGGGATCTGGGGCCTGCTCCTCGTCGTCTTCGCCGAGTCCGGCCTGCTCATCGGCTTCTTCCTGCCGGGTGACTCGCTGCTGTTCACCTGCGGCCTGCTGATCACCTCGCACCAGATGCACTTCCCGCTGTGGGGTGCGATCGGCCTGATCTGCCTCGCCGCGATCCTCGGCGACCAGGCGGGCTACATGTTCGGCAAGAAGGTCGGCCCGTCCCTGTTCAACCGCCCGGACTCCCGCCTGTTCAAGCAGGAGAACGTCACCAAGGCGCACGAGTTCTTCGAGAAGTACGGCCCGAAGTCACTGGTCCTGGCCCGGTTCGTGCCCGTGGTGCGCACGTTCACGCCGATCATCGCCGGTGTCAGCGGCATGAAGTACCGCTCGTTCCTGATCTTCAACGTCATAGGCGGCGCCCTGTGGGGTGCGGGTGTCACCCTGCTCGGCTCCTGGCTCGGCAACATCGGCTTCGTCAAGAACAACATCGAGGCGATCCTCATCCTGATCGTCCTCGTCTCCGTGATCCCGATCGCGATCGAGTTCCTCCGGGCACGGGGCAAGGAGAAGAAGGCAGCACGGTCCGCCCCGGCACCTCAGCCCCGGCACCAGCAGACCCCCGTCATGGACACCGCGACCACCCAGCTGCGCCGCATCGAGCCGGACCAGCCGTACGAGCAGCAGGACCAGCAGTACGAGCAGCAGGGCCAGCCGTACGGGCAGCAGGACCAGCAGTACTGGAACCAGGGTTACGACCAGCAGCAGTACTACGACCACCAGCAGTACCAGCAGCCGTACGCCCAGCAGCAGTACGACCAGAACCAGTACCACCAGTACGACCAGAACCAGCACCCGTACGGCCACCGCCGGCAGTAGCCCGTCCAGGGGTGCCTAGAAACCCCGAGTCCGCTTGGCGGCCCGGCGCTTCCCGGCGGACCCGACCCTCAGGAACAGCCGGAAGACCTCCGACCCCAGATTGACCCCGATCGCGATGGCCATGGCCAGCGACGCCGCGTTGGCCAGCGACACCAGCCCCTTGTCCACCTGGTTCTGGGCCATGTTCAGCAGCCCGAAATACGTGGCGGAGCCGGGCAGCAGCGGCCCGATCGCCGCCGTCGTGTAGGGCAGCGCCGACGCGAACCGGTACCGCGACAGCAGCTGCCCGAACAGACCGACCAGCCCCGCGGCCACGGCGGTCGACGCCACCGGCGAGATGCCGCCGACGTAGTGCATCGCGCCGTACACCGTCCAGGCCACGCCCCCGTTGAGGGTCACCCACAGCACGGTCGACCGCTCCTGCTGGAGCAGTACCGCGAAGGTCAGCGACAGCACCATGGAGGCCGCGATCTGGATCAGCGGCCGCTCGTTGATGACAAGCGCCGCGTCCGGGTTGAGCTTGCCGCCCACCTTCACCCCGAAGTACAGGACGACCAGCACGCCGGTGACGATGCCCACGAAGAAGTACAGGACCTCCAGCAGACGGGCCGACGCGGTGATGTAGAAGCCGGTCAGGCCGTCCTGCACGCCCGCCACCAGCGCCCGCCCGGGCAGCAGCGCGAACAGTCCACCGGTGACGACGGCGGAGGCCTTCACGTCGACGTGCGCCAGCGCGAACGCCACCCCGATCGCCGCGGGCGGCATCGCGGCGACCGTGAACTGGTAGAACTCCGGCAGTCCGCGCCCCGCGCACAGCCAGGCCAGCCGGTCTCCGAGCACCGCGCCCAGTGCGGCCGCGACGAACACGATCAGGTCGCCGCCGACCAGGGTGGAGGCCGCACCCGCCAGCAGCCCGCTGGCCAGGGTCAGTGCCCAGCCGGGGTAGGGGTGCCGGTTGCGGCGGATCTCCGCCAGCCGGCGGTAGGCCTCCTCCAGGGAGACATGGGTCTCCGGGTCGGTCAGGTCGTCCACCAGCCGGAACACGGCCGCGAGCCGGGTGTAGTCGGTGCCCCGCCGCCGCACCGTCCGGGAGGCCGTCACCGGGTCCTCCACCAGCGACGGCTGGTGCGAGATCGACAGCAGCGTGAAGGTGACGTTCGGCTCGCAGCGGTCCAGGCCGTAGGAGCGGCACACCGCGAACATCGCGGCCTCCACGTCCTCCGCGCCCTCACCGCCGGCCAGCAGCAGCTCCCCGATACGCAGGGTCAGGTCGAGCACGCGCGGGACGGCGGGGCCCTCCTCCTCGACCCGCTGCACCGGCTCGGGCGCGGGCCGCTCGGCCACCGGCATACGCAGCATCGTGCGCATCCGGTCCTGCCAGGGCGCGTCCTTGACCAGGCTGACCAGCGGAACGCCGGCGGCCGGGGTGAAGGCCGTCGGGGCGTCCTTGGCGCTGTAGGTGCGCGGCGGGCTGAACGCCGACCCCTCGGGCTCGGCACTCGGCGGCTGCGGCGTATGAAGACCCTCCGGCAGGGCGAACTCCGAGGTGGTCTCCGGCTCACCACCGCCCTCGGGGACCTCGATGCCCGCGGGAATGGCGAACTCGGACGTGATCTCCGGGTCGTACCGCGCCTCGTCCGACCGGGGCTTGCGGTCCTCCGCCTCCGTCACCTCGCACCGCTCCCTGAACGTCACCTTTCGCTGGCCTCAGTATGCGCATGGACAGGCAGCGGACATACAAGCGGGCTGCACGCGTGCGCGTGCAGCCCGTTTCAGCGCGGGACAGGCCTCTCAGTGGCCGCCCTGCTCCTTGAAGCGCTTGTAGGACCGCTCGATCTCCGCCTCGGCGTCGGTGCGGCCCACCCAGTTGGCGCCCTCGACCGACTTGCCGGGCTCCAGGTCCTTGTACACCTCGAAGAAGTGCTGGATCTCCAGGCGGTCGAACTCCGACACGTGGTGGATGTCGCGCAGGTGCTCCACACGCGGGTCGGTGGCCGGAACGCACAGCAGCTTGTCGTCGCCGCCCGCCTCGTCCGTCATGCGGAACATGCCGATCGCACGGCACTTGATGAGGCAGCCCGGGAAGGTCGGCTCGTCCAGGATGACCAGCGCGTCCAGCGGGTCGCCGTCCTCGCCGAGGGTGTTCTCGACGAAGCCGTAGTCGGTCGGGTAGGCGGTCGAGGTGAAGAGGCGACGGTCCAGGCGGATCCGACCGGTCTCGTGGTCCACCTCGTACTTGTTGCGCGAACCCTTCGGGATCTCGATCGTGACGTCGAACTCCACCGGTGGCTCCTCCATGATCAGCACATAGTTCTGGTGATTAAGTGTCCCTCACGCAGGTGTGTGATCGCGAAAGGGGCTGGTGGTCGTGCCAGAGCTGAGGCCTTGGCGGGCCGCGAGACCGCGGGTGAAGCGGATCGCGAACGCCGTACGACCGCGTCTGGCGCGGGCCGGAGCGGCCGCGGGGCCGCGGATCGCGCGGTTGACGCGGGCCCTGCACCTGCCGCGGCCACGGGCCGTGAAGACCTGGCAGTACACCGCGGGCGCCGCCACCGCCGGCCTGGCGCTGGCCGCCGGTGTGGTGACCGCTGCCGGTCCCTGGGACGCCGACGGCCAGCGTACGGCCGAGCGGGACCGGGCCGCCGCCCTGGAGCGGACAGGTGGCACAGATCACGGCCGGTCCGCGGCCGTGGGCGAGCCCCGGCCCGCCCCGAGCGCCGGACCGGTCCTGGTGGGCCTGGACGGCCGGACGAGCGCCATGGGCACCAAGGAGGCCCCACCGCACGGAAAGCCCTTCTCCGACGTCCTGGCGCCCCTCCTGGGCGTCTCCGCGCTGGGCGGCACCCACGCGGCCGCCGTCGTCGACGTGGCCAGCGGCGAGCGCCTGTACGGCACCGACGCCGGCAAGGCCCTCACTCCCGCCTCCACCACCAAGATCGCCACCGCCGTCGCCGCGCTGTCCGCCCTGGGACCCGACCACCGCTTCACCACCCGCGCCGCCCTCGAACCCGACACCGGCGAACTCGTCCTGGTCGGCGGCGGCGACCCCACCCTCACCGCCCGCAAGAACACCGACGGCTGGGCCGGCCTGCGGGATCTGGCGGCGAACACCGCGCAGGCGCTCCACAAGCGCGGCATCCGCAAGGTCACGCTCTCCTACGACACGACCCTGTACTCCGGCCCCGCCCTGCACCCCATCGGCGTCAACGACAACCTCGCGCCGGTCAGCGCCCTGATCGCCGACGAGGGCCGCACCAACGGCTCCAGCAGCGGTCCGGCGCCGCGCGTGAGCGACCCCGCGAAGGACGCGGCCACCAAGTTCGCGGGCTTCCTGAAGGACGCCGGCATCACCAGCACGCCCCCCGGCCCCTCCGAGGCCAGCACGCGCGCGCAGACCCTCGCCTCGGTCTCCTCGCCCCCGCTGGCCGACGTGGTCGAGCGCATGCTGACCAACAGCGACAACGACATCGCCGAGGCCCTGGCCCGCCAGACGGCCCTCACCAGCGGCGAGCCCGGCAGCTTCGACGGCGGCGCCAAGGCGATCTCCGCCCGGCTGACCAAGCTGGGTCTGCCGATGTCCGGAGCCTCCTTCCACGACGGCAGCGGCCTCGACCGCGACGACCGGCTCACCCCGGACCTCCTCACCGCCCTCCTGGTCACGGCCGGCGACCCCGGCCGCCCCGGCCTGCGCCCCGTCCTCACCGGCCTGCCCGTGGCCGGCTTCACCGGCACCCTGGCCGACCGCTACACCGACAGCGCGGCAGGGGTCGTACGCGCCAAGACCGGGACCCTGACCGGTGTGAACACCCTCGCCGGCACGGTCGTCGACGCCGACGGCCGCCTCCTGGCCTTCGCCTTCATGGCCTCCGGCACGACGGACCCCCTTCAGGCCGAGTCGGCCCTGGACAGGACGGCCACGGCGCTGGCGGGGTGCGGCTGCAGCTGAACCGCCGTGCGCCGGCGCCCCCGAGGGCACGACGGGCGGGCACGGCCGACGGCACCGGGCCGGGGCTGCGCCCACCCGACGCCCCCGGCTCCTCCCGACCCTCATGGCCTGCCCCAAGGGGGAGCGGTCCCGTACGGTTGACGACATGACTGGCTTCGGTGGCACCACATCTCCCGGGATGGTCGACTGGAACCTCGCGGTGGCAACCGCGACACGGCTCGTACGGCCGGGCCCCGACGTCAGCCGCGACGAGGCACGCGCCGTCGTCGCGGAGCTGCGCCGGCACGCGAAAGCCTCGGAGGAACACGTCCGGGGCTTCACTCGTATGGGCACCGACGACCTCCACGGCACCCCCGTCCTGGTGGTCGACCGCCCCGGCTGGGTCCGGGCCAACGTCGCCGGTTTCCGCGAGATCCTCCGGCCGCTCCTGGAGAAGATGCAGGAACGGCGCGCCGGCAGCCCCGGCAGCGCGGTCCTCGGCACCGTCGGCGGCAAGGTCACCGGCGTGGAACTCGGCATGCTGCTGTCGTTCCTGTCCTCCCGCGTCCTCGGCCAGTACGAGACCTTCGCCCCCGCCACCCGCGACCTCCCCGCCGGTGAGAACGGCGGCGGCCGGCTCCTGCTCGTCGCGCCGAACATCGTCCACGTCGAGCGTGAACTCGACGTCGATCCGCACGACTTCCGCCTGTGGGTGTGTCTGCACGAGGAGACCCACCGCACCCAGTTCACGGCCGTGCCCTGGCTGCGCGACCACCTGGAGGGCGAAATCCAGTCGTTCTTGGCCGAGACCGACGTCGACCCGATGACCTTCCTGGAGCGCATCAGGGAAGCCGCCCAGTCCCTGGCCGGGGGCCGTCCCGAGGGCGAGGAGGAGGACGGCGGCCGCTCCTTCGTGGAGCTGGTGCAGACCCCCGCCCAGCGCGAGATCCTGGCCCGCCTCACCGCCGTGATGTCCCTGCTGGAGGGCCACGCCGACTACGTCATGGACGGCGTCGGCCCCAGCGTCGTACCGACCGTGGCGGAGATCCGCGAGAAGTTCCAGCAGCGCCGCGCCAAGGGTGCCTCCCGCCTCGACCTCGCCCTGCGCAAGCTGCTGGGTCTGGATGCCAAACTGAGGCAGTACCGGGACGGCGAACGGTTCGTACGGGCCGTCGTCGAGCAGGTCGGCACCGACGGCTTCAACCGCGTGTGGACCTCGCCCAACACCCTGCCCACCAAGGCGGAGATCGCCAAACCGGCGGACTGGGTCGCGCGGGTGCACCGCAAGGCCGAGTCGTGAACGGCATGGACACGTCGTGATTCGAATCCGGCCGACGGCAGGCGAACGCCCCTCCAATCACCCGTCCGAGGGACCGTGGGCCATGCGTAGGCGTGCAATGCTCGGGGAACCGCCCGCTTCTGTCACCATCTACACACTCTGAGTGACCGACTCGGGCTCACCCCCCGAAAACTTCATGAAGGGAACCGGACATGGGTCCCCATCCTGCGGTCGCGGCGATACGCCTGGCGGTCCGCCGCGTCCTCCACGACATCCTCAACGACCACCGCGCCTCCGGCGCGCAACCGGACCGGACGACGGCCGAGCGGCTCCCCTCCCCGCTCGTACTCGTCGCGTGCTCCGGCGGCGCCGACTCCATGGCCCTCGCCTCCGCCCTCGCCTTCGAAGCGCCCAAGCTCGGCATCCGCGCCGGAGGCGTCACCGTCGACCACGGCCTCCAGCCCGGCTCCGACCTCCGTGCCGACGAGGTCGTCCTGCGCCTGCGCGAACTCGGCCTCGATCCGGTCGAGTCCGTCGCCGTGAGCGTAGGCCGCGACGGCGGACCCGAAGCCGCCGCCCGCGACGCCCGCTACGCCGCCCTCGACACCCTCGCCGAACGCCACGGCGCCACCGCCGTCCTGCTCGGCCACACCCGCGACGACCAGGCCGAAACCGTCCTGCTCGGCCTCGCCCGCGGCTCCGGCATCCGCTCCCTGTCCGGCATGGCCGCGGTCTCGGGGGCTGGCGGCCGTTACCGGCGCCCCTTCCTGGCGCTCGACCGGCAGACCGCCCGCAAGGCCTGCATGGTCCAGTCCCTCCCCGTCTGGGACGATCCTCACAACGCCGACCCCGCCTACACCCGCTCCCGGCTGAGGCACGAGGGCCTGCCCGCCCTGGAGAAGGCCCTCGGCAAAGGAGTCGTGGAGGCGCTCGCCCGCACCGCCCAGCTCTCCCGCGACGACGCCGACGCCCTCGACGCCTGGGCCAGCCAGGCCGAGGCCTCCGTGCGTGACGCCGCAGGTCAGCTGGAGTGCACCAAGCTCCACGTCCTCCCGCCCGCCGTCCGCCGCCGCATCCTGCGCCGCGCCGCCATCGAGGCCGGCGCCCCGGCCGGTTCGCTGTTCGCCCGCCACATCGAGGAAGTCGACCGTCTGATCACCGGCTGGCGCGGTCAGGGAGCCATCAATCTCCCGGGCAAAGTCGTCGCCCAGCGGCAGGGTGGCAGACTGGTGATTCGGCAAGGCTGAATCCTTACCCCCACGAGGGGTGAGCGGCCGGTGGGACGACCGAAAGTGATGCGGGTGGACGCGAAAGACATGGGTGCCGACCTCCAGCAGGTGCTCATCACCAAGGAAGAGATCGACGCGAAGCTGGCCGAGCTGGCCGCGAAGATCGACGCGGAGTACGCGGGCAAGGACCTGCTCATCGTCGGTGTCCTCAAGGGCGCCGTGATGGTCATGGCGGACCTCGCCCGGGCGCTGTCCACCCCCGTCACCATGGACTGGATGGCCGTGTCCTCCTACGGCGCGGGCACCCAGTCCTCAGGCGTCGTGCGGATCCTCAAGGACCTCGACACCGACATCAAGGGCAAGCACGTCCTGATCGTCGAGGACATCATCGACTCCGGCCTGACCCTGTCCTGGCTGATCAATAACCTCGGATCCCGCGAGCCCGCCTCCCTGAAGGTGTGCACGCTGCTGCGCAAGCCGGACGCCGCGAAGGTCGCCATCGACGTCGAGTGGGTCGGCTTCGACATCCCGAACGAGTTCGTCGTCGGCTACGGCCTCGACTACGCCGAGAAGTACCGCAACCTGCCGTTCGTCGGTACGCTCGCGCCCCACGTCTACGGCGGCTGAGCCGGACCGAGGTGGTGTGAGCCACTCGGCCCAAGCCTTGTAGGACGATCGGGAACCCCGGCGGGTTCCGCGCCGTTGAAGCATGCAGAGACGGGTTTCCCGGCCCCTCGAAGCAGACTTCGTGCGGCTTCGGACCACCACGCTGGGGTACCGTCAGAAGAACTGTCTTATCAAACTCACTATGGCAGGAGGGACGGGGCGGCACCGCTCCGTATGGATGGACGTGAAGCGATACTTCCGTGGGCCGGTCATGTGGATCGTGCTGGCCGTCCTTGCCGTGGTCGTGTTGATGCAGGTCGTCGGCTCGTCCGGCGGCTACAAGACGGTGGACACCGGCCAGGTCGTCGCGGCGATCAATGACAACAGGGTCCAGTCGGCCAAGCTGACCACAGGCGACGAGCAGACGATCAAGGTCACCCTCAAGGACGGCCAGAAGGTCGACGGCAGCTCGAAGATCCAGGCGAGCTACATCGGCGACCAGGGCGTGACCATCGCCAGCTCGCTGCAGACCAAGTACGAGCAGAAGCGGATCCCGGACGGCTACACGGTCTCGCCGTCCAAGCAGAACCCGTTCGTCGGCGTCCTGCTCTCCCTGCTCCCCTTCGTTCTCATCGTCGTCGTGTTCCTGTTCCTGATGAACCAGATGCAGGGCGGCGGCTCCCGGGTGATGAACTTCGGCAAGTCCAAGGCCAAGCTCATCACCAAGGACACCCCGAAGACGACCTTCGCCGACGTCGCCGGGTGCGACGAGGCCGTCGAGGAGCTCCACGAGATCAAGGAGTTCCTGCAGGAGCCGGCCAAGTTCCAGGCCGTCGGCGCCAAGATCCCCAAGGGCGTGCTGCTCTACGGCCGTCCGGGTACCGGTAAGACCCTGCTCGCGCGTGCCGTCGCGGGCGAGGCAGGGGTGCCCTTCTACTCGATCTCCGGCTCCGACTTCGTCGAGATGTTCGTCGGTGTCGGTGCCTCCCGAGTCCGTGACCTGTTCGAGCAGGCCAAGGCGAACGCCCCGGCGATCGTCTTCGTCGACGAGATCGACGCGGTCGGCCGCCACCGCGGCGCCGGCCTCGGCGGTGGTCACGACGAGCGCGAGCAGACCCTGAACCAGCTGCTCGTCGAGATGGACGGCTTCGACGTCAAGGGCGGCGTGATCCTCATCGCCGCCACGAACCGTCCGGACATCCTCGACCCGGCGCTGCTGCGCCCCGGTCGCTTCGACCGCCAGATCGCGGTCGACCCGCCGGACCTGCAGGGCCGTCTGGAGATCCTCAAGGTCCACCAGAAGGGCAAGCCGGTCGCGCCCGACGTCGACCTGTCCGCCGTCGCCCGCCGCACTCCCGGCATGACCGGTGCCGACCTGGCGAACGTCCTCAACGAGGCGGCGCTGCTGACCGCCCGCGGCGACCAGAAGCTGATCGACAACAGGGCGCTGGACGAGGCGATCGACCGCGTGGTCGCGGGCCCGCAGAAGCGGACCCGGATCATGTCGGACAAGGAGAAGAAGATCACCGCGTACCACGAGGGCGGTCACGCCCTGGTCGCGGCGGCCTCGCCGAACTCCGACCCGGTCCACAAGATCACGATCCTGTCCCGCGGCCGCGCCCTCGGCTACACCATGGTCCTGCCCGACGAGGACAAGTACTCGACCACGCGCAACGAGATGCTCGACCAGCTCGCCTACATGCTGGGCGGTCGCGCCGCCGAGGAACTGGTCTTCCACGACCCGACCACCGGCGCCGCGAACGACATCGAGAAGGCCACCAACCTGGCCCGTGCGATGGTCACCCAGTACGGCATGACCGAGCGGCTCGGCGCCATCAAGTTCGGCGGCGACAACAGCGAGCCCTTCCTCGGACGTGAGATGGCTCACCAGCGCGACTACTCGGAAGAGGTCGCCGCGCTGGTCGACGAGGAGGTCAAGAAGCTCATCGAGACCGCGCACAACGAGGCCTGGGAGATCCTGGTCGAGAACCGCGACGTGCTCGATCAGCTCGTCCTTCACCTGCTGGAGAAGGAGACCCTGGGCAAGGAGGAGATTGCTGAGATCTTCGCCCCGATCGTCAAGCGCCCGCCGCGGCCCGCCTGGACCGGCTCTTCCCGCCGTACCCCGTCCACCCGCCCGCCGGTGCTCTCCCCGAAGGAGCTCGCACTGACGAACGGCGCGAACGGCGCGACGGCCGCGATCAGCACGGCCAAGTCCACCGCCGCTGAGCCGACCCCGGTGACGGACCAGACGCCGGAAGACCGCCCGGAGAACTGATCGGGTTTCGGCCAACCCGGCCGGAATGAATGCCGCGCCCCCCAGGTTTTAGCCTGGGGGGCGCGGCATTTTCGTATGCCCGCGGGCAAGACGTAGAGGAACGAGGCAACAGATGACCGACCCCGTGACGCTGGCCGGTGAAGGCTTGATCGGCGAGTTCGACGAGAAGCGCGCCGAGAACGCCGTTCGCGAACTCCTGATCGCGGTCGGTGAGGACCCGGATCGGGAAGGGCTCAGGGAAACCCCGGCTCGAGTGGCGCGGGCGTACCGGGAACTATTGGCGGGGCTGTGGCAGGAGCCCGAGGACGTTCTGACGACGACGTTCGATCTCGGGCACGATGAGATGGTCCTGGTGAAGGACATCGAGATCGTATCGCTCTGTGAGCATCATTTGTTGCCATTTCATGGCGTAGCCCACGTCGGTTACATTCCAGCCGAAACGGGCAAAATCACGGGTCTTTCGAAGCTTGCGCGCCTGGTCGAGGTCTTCGCGCGTCGCCCGCAGGTGCAGGAGCGACTCACCACCCAGATCGCGGATTCGCTCATGCGGATCCTGGAGGCGAGGGGCGCGATCGTGGTCATCGAGGCCGAGCACATGTGCATGTCCGTGCGGGGCATCCGCAAGCCCGGCGCCAAGACCACCACGTCGGCGGTCCGCGGCCAGCTCCGCGACGCCACGACTCGCGCCGAGGCGATGAGTCTGATACTGGCGAGGTGACCTCGCCGGTGACGGAAACCGGCGGTCACGCCGCCGGCTCTGCTCCCGGGGGCTTCTGGTCCTCGTCCTCCGGGAGCTTGCAGACCCGCTCCAGGAACAGGGCCGCCGCTATGACACCGATGCCGGCCAGGACCGAGAAGCCGGCGTAGAAGGCCTGGTCGCGGCGGGCGGGGATGTCGAGGAGTTCCAGCAGAAAGACGCCCGTACCGCCGTACATGCCGGCGACGAGGGCGGCGACCAGGGCGCTCGCCTGGCCGAAGACCACCGCGCGGGCGGCCATCAGGGGGTCGACGCCCTTCGCGCCGGGCCGGCGCTCGCGCTGGGCCTTGAAGCGCGCCCGCAGCGAGAGCGCCGTGGCGAGCAGGACCACTGCGATCAGGGCGAGCACGATGGGCGCGGCCAGGGGGACGCTGGGGAGGGTCCCGATCGAGTTCCAGAGGCGGGCACCGGCCCAGGACAGGATCCCGGCCACGACGAACACGCCCGCCAGCACCCTGATGCGCAGCTCTCTCACGGTGTCCCTTCAGCTCCCCCGGACCGGTCCGGACTGCGGTCGTCTCGGCCTTGTCGGTGGAGACGTCTTGACCTTAACGACTACTCGGGCAGTCGGAGTTCCAGGTCCTCGCGGGGCTCGACGCCCGCACGGGTGACGGCCGACAGCAGTTCGGCCACCATGCCGCGGCCGGGCAGCTGGGCCTGCGGGTCCACGTCGTGCCAGGGCGCGAGCACGAAGGCGCGCTCGTGGGCGCGCGGGTGGGGCAGGGTGAGCTGGGGGTCGTCGGAGGTGACATCGGCGTAGGCGACGATGTCGACGTCCAGGGTGCGCGGCCCCCAGTGCTCGTCGCGGACGCGTTTGTACGCCTCCTCGATGGCATGGGCCCGCTCCAGCAGGGAGGCCGGGGGCAGGGTGGTCTTGAGGAGGACGACCGCGTTGAAGTACGACGGCTGGCTGCCGGGTGCCACGCCCCAGGGCTCGGTCTCGTACACCGGGGAGACGGCCTTCACGCGGACGCCAGGGGTGTCCTCCAGCGCGTCGACGGCGCCCTGGAGGGTCTCCAGGCGGTTGCCGAGGTTGGCGCCGATGGAGATGACGGCCCACTTGGGGTTCTGCAGGGTCGTGTCGGCGGCGTCGACCTTCTCGACGACGGAGGCGGGCACCGGCTGGACGGTCGGGTCGCTGTGACCCTGGAGGAAAGGTCGGGTCATACTCGGCTCCGGGTGATGGTGACGGTCACGTCGTCGAAGGGGACGGTGATCGGTGCGTCCGGCTTGTGGACGCAGACCTCGACCTCCTGGACCCCTTCGTGCTTCAGGCAGGCCTGGGCGATCCGCTCGGCGAGGGTCTCGATGAGGTCCACCGGCTCACCCTCGACCACGGCCACGACCTCCTCGGCCACGACGCCGTAGTGGACGGTCTTCGCCAGGTCGTCGTCGGCCGCCGCCGGCCGGGTGTCCAGCCCCAGGACGAGGTCCACGATGAAGGTCTGGCCCTCCTCGCGCTCCTTGGGGAACACACCGTGGTGCCCGCGGGCCTTGAGGCCGCGCAGCGCGACACGATCCACGCGAATCACTCCTGCAATCGTCGGGAAGGACCGGTCCGTACCACGTGCGGGCGGCACACCGGCCACTGACGAATCTACCTGCGGGCACTGACAATGCCGGGTTGCGGGGCCGTGGCCCCGGGCCGGTACCACGAGGGTTCATCTCGCGTTTCCCCGGGGAAACCCGGCGCTGTCATGGGGTGGTAGCGGCTCCTACCCCGGGGTAGGTGATTCCAACCACTTCTTGCTCCTGTGGAGGCGTCCACCCGCTCACGCGAGGGGTCCGTCGTCCGGGTTCACGCCGTCGACGCCCGGCTCGCCGTCCTCCTCGTCACTCTCCGCCAGGACGGGCGAGGCGTGGTGCGACCAGAGCTTCCAGCCCGCCGGTGTGCGCCGGAACACGTTCGTGGCGACGACGAGCTGGCCGACCAGCGGTCCCAGTTCCGCGCCGTCCTCGGGGGCGGGGCCGCCGCTGAGGATGTTCTCGGTGCAGGTGACGAGGGCGGTGTCGCCCGTGACGGAGACGTGCACGTCGGTGAGGAAGAACTGGATGTAGTCGGTGTTGGCCATGATCAGGGCGTACGACCTGAGGACCTCGCCGCGGCCGGTGAGCACCGGCCAGCCGGGGTGGACGCAGGAGATCACGCCGGTGTCCGCCGGGTCGTGGTACTCCTCGTCCACGCCCAGGTCGGCGGGGGTGAGCCAGAGGGAGGACAGCTCCTCGAAGTCACCGCGTTCCATCGCCTCGTAGAAGGCGGTGTTGGCGGCCTCGACCTGCTCGACATCGGTGTGAGGGGCGCTCACCGGGCTCCTTCCGCCCCTCGCGCACCACTGGCACCGGCCGCGCGCCCACTGCCACACGCCCCGGGCTCGCCCAGCGCGCTCGGCGTGTTGTCCGCGTCACGCGCCGGGTGCCCGCCATCCGCGCCAGGCACGACCGTCGCTGCACGCGCCCCGCGCTCGCTTCCCGCCTCCGGCGCTGAGTCTGCCGTACGCGCCCCTTCCACGGCGCGTGCGACCCGTACCGCATCAGCAGTGGCGCGTACCTCGTGTACGCGCACGGCCCACGCGCCGGAGTGCGCCGCGAGTGCGGAGACGGCGGCCGTGGCGGCGTCGCGTTCCCGGGCCGGCGGGGGCGCGCCCTCCGGCCCCGCGAGGACGCGGCCGAGGAACCGTTTGCGGGAGGCGGCCACGAGCAGCGGGTGGCCGAGGGCGCGCAGGCGGTCGAGGTGGGCGAGGAGGACGAGGTCGTGCTCGGCCTCCTTGGAGAAGCCGAGGCCGGGGTCGACGACGATCCGGTCGGGGGCGATGCCGCCGGCCAGCACGGCCTCCACGCGCGCGTGCAGTTCGTCCACGACTTCGGTGACGACGTCCTCGTAGACGCCCCTGACGCCGGCGCCCTGGAGGAAGCCGCGCCAGTGCATGACGACGAACGGGGCGCCCGCGTCGGCGACCACCGGGATCATCGCGGGGTCGGCGAGGCCGCCGCTGACGTCGTTGACGAGGGCGGCGCCGGCCGCGAGGGACTGTTCGGCGACGGAGGCGCGCATGGTGTCGACGGAGACGACGACGCCTTCGGAGGCGAGGCCCCGGACGACCGGGATGACCCGCCTGAGTTCCTCGGCCTCGTCCACGCGCGTGGCGCCGGGGCGGGTGGACTCGCCGCCGACGTCGACCAGGTCCGCGCCCTCGGCGGCGAGGTCCAGGCCGTGCTTGACGGCGGCGGTCGTGTCGAACCAGCGGCCGCCGTCGGAGAAGGAATCGGGGGTCACGTTGACGACACCCATGACCGCGCACCGGTCCCATACCGGAAGGCCGGCGACCCGGCCGCGCCCGCTGAGGTTGTTCATACGTTCAGCGTAGGCCCAGGAGGACGCCGGGCACGTGCGGCGGCCCGGGCGGAAGCCCCGTGCCGGAGGGGGTGGGGCGCCGCCCGGGCCCGTCCTCGGCCGCACCCCTCGGCCCCGTGGCCCGCACGCCGTCCCGCGGTGCTCGGGCCGCGCGGACGTCCGGCCCTCGGACCGTACGGGTGTCTGGCGTTCGGGACACGCGGGCGCGTGGTGCTCAGGCCGCGCGGACGTCCCGTTCCGCCATGGCGTGCGCGCAGGGGCGCTCGGCAGCCGCCCTGCGCCGGCGCAGGAAGCGCGGGAGCGGCAGGGCGAAGTTGACGAAGCCCTCCGCCTGCATGGCGGCGAAGCCGATGCGGGGCAGGTCGGCGCTGTTGCGGTAGACCACGAAGCGGGGTTCCCAGCGCGGCTGGAACTTGGCGTTGAACTTGTACAGCGACTCGATCTGGAACCAGCGCGAGAGGAACACCAGCAGCCCGCGCCAGGCGCGCAGCACCGGTCCGGCACCGATCTTCTCGCCGCGCGCGAGGGCGGAGCGAAACATCGCGAAGTTCAGCGAGACGCGGGTGATGCCGAACTTCGGGGCGGCCTGGAGGGCGGCGACGATCAGCAGCTCGTTCATGCCGGGGTCCGCGCTGCGGTCGCGGCGCATCAGGTCCAGCGAGGCGCCGTCCGTGCCCCAGGGGACGAAGTGCAGGACCGCTTTCAGGTCGCCGTACTCGCCGGGCTCGTCGTCCTGCTTGTGGGCGGTGGCGATCAGGCAGTCGCCGTCGGCGGGGTCGCCGACGCGGCCGAGCGCCATGGAGAAGCCGCGTTCGGTGTCGGTGCCGCGCCAGTCCTCCGCCGCCCGGCGGATGCGCTCCAGTTCGGCGTCGCCGAGGTCACGGATGCGCCGTACTCGGGTTTCGTAGCCGGCTCGCTCGATGCGCTTGACCATTTGCCGTACGTTGCGCATCGCGCGTCCGGCGAGCGAGAAATCCGCGACGTCCACCACCGCCTCGTCGCCCAGTTCGAGGGCGTCCAGGCCGGTCTCACGGGTCCACACCTCGCCGCCCGTCTCCGAGCAGCCCATCACGGCGGGCGTCCAGGAGTGCGCCGTGGCCTCGTCCATGAAGCGCTCGATGGCGCCCGGCCAGGCCTCGACGTCGCCGATGGGGTCGCCGCTGGCGAGCATCACGCCGGAGACGACGCGGTAGGTGACCGCCGCCTTGCCGCTGGGCGAGAAGACGACCGCCTTGTCGCGGCGCAGTGCGAAGTGGCCGAGCGAGTCGCGTCCGCCGTGCTTCTCCAGCAGGGCCCGCAGGCGGGACTCGTCCTCCTCGGTGAGGCGGGCGGCCGGGTGCTCGGGGCGGAAGGCCAGGTAGATGGTGGTGGCGGCGGTGATCCAGCCGAGGGCGCCGAGGGAGAAGGCGACGGTCCAGGACGTGTTGCCCTGGTAGTCGACCGGGCCCTCGAAGCCGAACAGGCCGTAGACGACGTGCGTCAGCCGATCGGCCAGGCTCGGATCGCCGATCGTCCGGTGCGGGTGGACGCTGACGATGACGAGTCCGAGGACGAGGGAACCGGCGCTCATGAGTACGAAGTTGGTGAGAGCGCGCCACCTGCTGCGCGGGTCCGGCAGGGCCGCGAACTGGTCACGATGGAGCAGAAGCGGCACGAGCAGCGCCACTGCGATGAGCACGCCGACGACCGAGTGCCGGTACGCGAACTGCGCCGCCGCGCCGGCCGGCAGCAGCGCGACCGCGGCCCGCCACGCCCGGCGCTTGCGCCGTTTGAGCCCGTGCGCGAGCAGCAGCAACAGCACGCCGGAGCTCAGCGAGAGGGCGGCCGCGAAGGGCCCGAACGAGCCCGGCAGCACCTCGGCGATGGCGTGCATACGGCTGTGACGGAAGCGCGGGAACACGCCCGCCGCAATGTCCAGGACGCCCACGAGCGCGGCCGCCCTGCCGACGAGGACGGGGACGGCCTCGGGGCGCGGGCCGCGCAGTATGCGCCGCGCCCGGCCTGATCGGCTCGGAACCTCGCCCGACATTTCCCCATCTATCCTGACAGACATCGCATCCCGTAGTTCTGCGAGAGACCTTGAACCCGGGCCCGATCGGGCATCCGGCGACATTGCGCCCTCTAGGACGGTGTCTCGGGGAGGGAGGTTCACTCCTCACCGGAAAGTCGGGTCAAAGGCCAAGGAAAGCCCCGGGCAAGCCTTCGCAAGCAAGCGTGGGCGGTGCCGGGCGGAAAGCGCAGGCAGGAAACAGCCCATGGGACTCACGAGCAACAAAGTGCTGATGCTGG